>NZ_JAUYZI010000049.1 GCF_030700245.1 Methylobacterium amylolyticum | reverse complement strand
ATGAGCCGCGCCCGGACCCCATCCTGGGCCGATCCTGAGGTAAGACTGCGGGCCCGCATGCCACTACGGGCACGGGCCGGGCTGCAAAGCCCCAGCGACGATGCGGGTTCCGGGGGCGCGAGCCGGGGGAGCAGCGATGCTTCCTGGGCCGGGCGCCCTGGCCGAGACCGCTCACGTGCGGGCGTAGACCGGGCGGGCTGTCAGACACCGCGACGACAAGATGGCCGGCGGCCCCGGTGACGGGGGGCGTCGGCCACGGGGCGCCGCGGGGGCCGGCTTCCGCGTGTGTCACACGACCAGGGCTCCCGCGGCGTCCCGCGTCCCCTGTTCCAATTGGGCCATGTCCCCGGCGCGAAAGCGGGTGGGGGCGATCCGCCATGTCCGGATGTAAGCCGATGCTCCACCGTCCTTGCGAGCGCAGCGAAGCAACCCAGGGTAGCGCCACCTCCGGAGGGCGCGCGCTGCCCCGGGTCGCCTCGCCCCAGGCTCGCGACGACGTCGCGGGCCCGGTCGACCGGGCGGGACGGCCGGATCGGGAGACCGTGAGTGTTGCGCAGGGCTCCGAACTCGGATGAACGCAGCACAGCCGCAGCGTGTCGGTCGGCGGTTCTGACACGCACTCCGTCATCCCGGGGCGCCGGAGGCGAGCCCGGGATCCAGAAACGCCGACGACAGCCATGCCCGGCACGCCAAGCCCGGAGCGCCCTGCGGTTCTGGATTGCCCGCCTCCGGCGTGCCCCTTCGGGTCCGGGCTCCGCTGCGCGGCCCCGGAATGACGGTGGTGGTGGATCGCAGCCGAGGTGGCCCGGCGTTAACCCGAGTTCGGAGACCGTCAGTGTTGCGGAGCGGTGATTGACGGCGTCGCGAAGCTGTCGGATCCCGCAACCTCCGGGCGTTTGTGCGGCGCCGCCGTTGCCGTATGGATGCGGTTCGGGATCAGGGGAGAGGGCGGTGGAGAACGACAACCTGCCTGCGGTCTCGTCCGAGGCCGGCCGCCGGATGGCCGAGAGCGGCGTCGCCCGGGCGCGCGAGGCCTACGAGCGCTACGCCGAGGCCGGCGAGCAGGCGCTCAACGCCTTCGAGACGTCCATGGCCCAGAGCTTCGAGGGCTGGCGGCAGGTGATGGGCTCCACCCGCGAGGCCGCCGTCCAGCTCGCCGACAGCAACGTCGCCGGCGCCCGCAAGGCGCGCGAGCAGTGGGAGGGCGCGGCGGCCAAGCTCTACAACGCCTGCGAGGACAATGCCGGCCTGATGCTGGCCGCCATGCGCGAGATCGCTCACCGGGTGCTGGTGGCCTCTGACACCAACGTCCGCGCCTCCCTCGACTTCGCCGAGCGGCTCGCGCAGGCCCGCGACCCGAAGGAGGCGATGGCCTTGCAGGCGAGCTTCCTCCAGGAGCAGTCGCGCCGGCTCACCGACCAGATGGTCGACCTGCACCGGACCACCACCCGGCTCGCCCGCGAGGCCGCCGCGCACGCCGAGGCGCCGTGATCCCGCTGATCGGGTCGCCCGTCGGCGAGCCCGCGCCGCCGGGCCGGCCGCCGCGGCTCGGCGAACTGAGCGAGGCCGACGTCCCGTTCCGCACCGGCCATTTCCTGGCCTACGCCCCGCACGATTTCCACCGCATCGCCTACGTCGAGTGGGGCGACGCCGACAGCCCGTACGTGGTCGTCTGCCTCCACGGCCTCAGCCGCCAGGGCCGCGACTACGACCCGCTCGCCTACGCGCTCGCCAAGGCCGGCTACCGGGTGGTCTGCCCGGATCTCCCGGGCCGCGGCCTCTCGGGCTGGCTCAAGGACCCGGAACTCTACGCCCTGCCGCAATACGCCGCCGACATGGCCGCGCTGATCGCCCACCTGCGGGTCCCGGGCAAGATCGACTGGATCGGCACCTCGCTCGGCGGGCTGACCGGGATGGTGCTCGCCGCCGCCCGCCGCACGCCGATCCGGCGGATGGTGATCAACGACATCGGCCCGTTCCTGCCCTGGGCGGCGGTCCGGCACATCGGCTCGCGCCTGCGCGACGCGCCGCGGTTGCACCACAACCTCGCCTCGGGCGAGGCGCGCCTGCGCACGGTGCTCGCGCCGTTCGGCCCGCTCACCGACGAGCAGTGGCGCCACATCGCCCGGCACAGCTTCTTCCCCGAGCCGAACGGCGGATTCCGGCCGCACTACGACCCGGCGATCGGCGACGCCTTCCGCCCCGGCCGGGTCTATAGCGTCAGCATGTGGCGCGACTGGGACGCGATCACCTGCCCGGTGCTGCTGCTGCGGGGCCAGCACTCCGAGCTGCTCTTGTCCGACACCGCCGACGAGATGACCCGCCGCGGGCCGCGGGCGAAGCGGGTCGAGATCCCGGAATGCGGCCACGCCCCGGCGCTGCTCGACGAAGGCCAGATCCGGATCGTCACCGACTGGATGGGGCCGGCGGGGTAGAGGGCGGTAGTATCGCGGGCGCGGCGACGCGACCCGGGGCGGCGCGAGGCCGGGAGGTGTGACGCTGCTGGGAAGCGTGGCGCTGCCGGGTTGCTTCGCTTCGCTCGCAAAGACGGCGTGGTGACCGAGAGCCTTGCCGATGTTCGGAATACAGAAGAACTAAACCGGCAGGACGTTGGTGTACTTCACCTGCCCGAGCGCAAAACTCGACTCGATCGAGCCGACGCCGTCGAGGCGGGTGAGCTTGTCCTTCAGGAATCGCTCGTAGGCGGCGAGGTCCGGCACGACGACGCGCACGAGGTAGTCGTGCCGCCCGGTCATCAGGTAGCACTCGACCACCTCCGGCCAGCGCGCCACGGCCTCCGCGAACCGGTCGAGTTCCTCCTCCCGCTGCCGCTCCAGCTTGACCGAGGCGAACACCGACATCGGCAGCCCGACCCGGGCCTGATCGACCAGGGCGACGTAGCCCTTCAGGATCCCGGCCTCCTCCAGCATCCGGACCCGACGCAGGGTCGGCGAGGCCGACAGGCCGACCCGCCCGGCGAGATCCTGGACGGTGATTCGCCCGTCCCGCTGCAACTCGGCGAGGATCTTCCGGTCGATCGCGTCGAGGGGCCGGATTGGCATGGAACGGCGGATATCCGGGCGCGATTGAACGATGCTGCCAAATCGTAGCGGCGTCGGAGCGCGTTTGGCAATTCAGACCCCGCGGCCCGTGGCATGGTCCGGCCATCGCCTTCGAGCCGATTCGCGACGAGAGAAGCCCGCCGTGCCCGTCACCCCCGCCGATCCGCGCCTGCCCTACCTCGCCGAGCTGGAGCGGCGGGCGCTGTGGCTGTCCACGTGGATGATCCACAACGCCAACCACGTCCGCCCGAACCACGACGGCATGAAGGTCGGCGGCCACCAAGCGTCCTCGGCCTCGCTCGCGACGATCCTGACCGCCCTGTACTTCGCCGCGCTGCGGCCGGAGGACCGGGTCGCGGTCAAGCCGCATGCCGGCCCGGTCTTCCACGCGATCCAGTATCTGGCAGGCCGGCAGACCCGGGAGAAGCTGGAGAACTTCCGCGGCTACGGCGGCGTCCAGTCCTACCCGTCGCGGACCAAGGACACCGACGACGTCGATTTCTCCACCGGCTCGGTCGGCCTCGGCGTCGCGCAGACGCTGTTCGGCAGCCTCGTGCGCGACTACGTCCGCGCTCACGGCTGGGGCCTCGACCAGCCCGAGGGCCGGATGGTCGCGCTCGTCGGCGATGCCGAGATGGACGAGGGCAACATCTTCGAGGCCCTGATGGAGGGCTGGAAGCACGGCCTGCGCCGGACGTGGTGGATCATCGACTACAACCGCCAGAGCCTCGACGCGGTGATCCGCGAGGGCCTCTACAGCCGCTTCGAGGAGATCTTCAAGTCGTTCGGCTGGGACGTGGTCGTCCTCAAGTACGGCTCGCTGATGGACGCGGCCTTCGCCGAGCCCGGCGGCGCGCGGCTGCGCACGTGGATCGACACCGCCCCGAACCAGCTCTACGCGGCGCTGACCTTCCAGGGCGGGGCGGCGTGGCGGCGGCGCCTGACCCAGGACCTCGCCGACGACGCGCAGGCGCTGGCGCTGGTCGAGCGCCGCAGCGACGACGAATTGGCCGCACTGATGGGCAACCTCGGCGGCCACGACATGGTCAACCTGCTGAAGGCCTTCGAGGCGGCCGACAACGACCGCCCGACCGTGTTCATCGCCTACACCGTCAAGGGCTACGGCCTGCCGCTGGCCGGCCACAAGGACAACCATTCGGGCCTGCTCACCCCCGCCCAGGCCGAGCTGTTCCGGGACAAGGCGCAGGTGCGCGCCGGCCGCGAGTGGGAGCCGTTCGAGGGCCTGAACCTGCCGGAGGCGGACGTGCGCCGCTTCATCGAGCGGACGCCGTTCTTCACCTCCGGCCCCCGCCGCTACGCCGCGCCGACGCTCGCCGTGCCGGCCGATTTCCCCTGCCCGCGCCAGCCGACCCTGTCGACCCAGGCCGGCTTCGGGATGATCCTCAACGATCTCGCCCGCTCGGACGCGCCGATCGCGGAGCGCATCGTCACCACCTCGCCCGACGTGACCGTCTCGACCAATCTCGGCGGCTGGGTGAACCGGCGGGGCCTGTTCGCCCGCGAGGAGCTGCGCGACCTGTTCCGCTCCGAGCGCATCCCCTCGACCTTCAACTGGGACTTCTCCACCAAGGGCCAGCACCTGGAACTCGGCATCGCCGAGATGAACCTGTTCCTGCTGCTCTCCGCGCTCGGCCTGTCGGACCGCCTGTTCGGCGAGCGGCTGATCCCGATCGGCACGCTCTACGATCCCTTCATCTGCCGCGGCCTCGATGCCCTGAACTACGCCTGCTACCAGGACGCGCGCTTCATCATCGCGGCCACCCCCTCGGGCGTGACGCTCGCGCCGGAGGGCGGCGCCCACCAGTCGATCGGCACGCCGCTGATCGGCATGTCCCAGGACGGGCTCTCGACCTTCGAGCCGGCCTACGTCGACGAGCTGTCGGTGATCCTCGCCCACGCCCTCGACCACGTGCAGCGCGAGGGCAAGGACGGCGGCTCGGTCTACCTGCGGCTGTCCACGCGCCAGATCGCCCAGCCGCAGCGGCCGATGACGCCGGAGCTGAACCGGGCGATCGTCGAGGGTGCCTACTGGATGCGCGAGCCCGGGCCGAACGCCGACGTGGTCGTGGCCTATACCGGCGCCGTCGCCCCGGAGGCGATCGAGGCGATCGGCCTGATGGCCGAGGACCGGCGCGACATCGGCCTGCTCGCGATCACCTCCGCCGACCGCCTCCACGGCGGCTGGAGCGCCGCGCAGCGGGCGCGCGAGGCCGGGGACCACGACGCGTCGAGCCCGATCGAGGATCTGCTCGCCGGCCTGCCGTCCCATTGCGGGATCGTCACCGTCTGCGACGCCCACCCGGCCACACTCGGCTGGCTGGGCTCCGTGCACGGCCACCGCACCCGCGCCCTCGGCGTCGAGCGGTTCGGCCAGACCGGCACGGTCGCCGATCTGTACCGCCACTACGGGCTGGACGCCGAGGGGATCGTCGCCGCCGCGACCGCGCTGGCGCCGGAGCGGCCGATCCGGATGCGCGGCTTCGGCCACCGCCCGGGCCGCACCGGGCTCAAGCTGCTCGCCTGAGCCGGCTGGACCCCCGGGTCGTGATTCGCGCGCCGCCGCGGATGTCGGCGGGCATCGGCCGGCCGGTGCCGGGTCGTCCGGCCCGGCGCCGGGCCGTGCGTACTCTCCCGAAACCGCCGACCGGAAGGTGCCGGTAAGGCAAAATGCAAAGAGGGGTTGAAAAAGCGCTGCGATTGGGAGAGCTTGGCCGGGAGTTTCAGGCGCGGCCATTCCAGTTGTGCGCAACCGATATGCGGCGGCGACATGGGCTGATCGTGGACTTGACGCGTTCTATTGTGCAGCTTTGAGTTGCATCGGCGCGGTCCCACCGGAACGCTGCCCTATGCGCGTTTCCGAAAGAGCCAGATCCCGCCCATGCCGAACCGCAAGCCCAAACAGACGACCGAGATCGATCACGGGGTCGGGAGCCGGATCGCGTTCCTGCGGGCCGCCAACGGCCTGAGCCAGTCGGCCCTGGCGAGCGCCCTCGGCGTCAGCTTCCAGCAGGTGCAGAAGTACGAGACCGGCAAGAACCGCGTCGGCGCCGGGCGGCTCCAGGCCATCGCCGACCGCCTCGGCGTGCCGGTGTCGAGCTTCTTCGGCGAGCCGGAGCAGCCCGCCGAGGGCGAGACCGGGCCGGCCCTGCTGCGCATTTCCGGCGCGGTCGACCTGCTGCGGGCCTACAATTCCATCGCCGACGAGCAGATCCGCCGCGACGTGCTCGCTCTGGTCAAGTCCGCGGCCCGGATCGGTCAGGCCGCCGCCGGCGCGAGCGCCGAGGGTGGGGCGGACGACGCGGCGACTCGGACCGGCTTCTGACGGCGCCCGGAACGGCCGCCCCCGAGGCGGGAGCCACCGCGATCCTGGTCCCTCACCCGTACTCCGAGAGCGCGATCCTGCGGAAGCGCCCGCCGTCCGGCGGGAGGTCGCGCAGGATGTCGAGGCCCCGCGCCATGTCGGCCCGGCCCGCCGACCAGCGGTCCCGCAGCGAGGCGGGGGAGTAGTCGAAGCTCTTGCCCGCCACCTCGTCGGGGCCCGCCCGGTAGACGGCGTGGAGCAGCGTCGCCGTCGGGCCGTCGGGTTGGAAGCGCTGCCGCAGGGCGTACTCGCGCTCCAGCGCCGCGATGGTCCGGCGAGGGGCACCCGCGAAGATCAGGTCGTTGGCCCGCTCCAGCACCGCGTCGAGCGAGGCCGGCCGCGGCGCGGCGCTGGCGAACAGGTCGAGGGCGATGCAGACGCGGTCGCGCTCCGGCTCGTCGGCGAGAACCGGGTCGAGGGGCAGGTTGTTGGTGTAGCCCGCGTCGCACAGGAGCCGGCCCTCGATCTCCACCGGCGGGAAGGCCGGCAGGATCGCCGCGCTGGCCAGGACGTGCTCGGGCCCGATCCGCGTCCGCCCGCTGTCGAAATACACGTCCGACCCGGTCTCGACATCGACGCAGGCGACCGTGAGCCGGGTCTCACCGCCGTTCAGCCGGTCGAAATCCACCAGCCGCTCCAGGGTCCGGCCCAGCGGCGCGTGATCGTAGAGCGCCACGTCGTTCGGCACCCAGGGCAGCGCCGACCACAGCCCCGGCAGTCGGTGCCGGTAGATGCTCGGACGGCCCGCCGCCAGCGCCAGCGCGACGTGCAGGCCGTTGTACACCTGCCGGGACCTGAGATCCGCGGCCGGGGCGCGGGGCGTCTCCTGCCGGGCTTCGGCCCAGAACTGCCGCAGGCGCTCCAGCCGCCGCTCGGGCGGGTTGCCGGCGATCAGCGCCGCGGTGACCGCGCCGACGGAGGCGCCGACCACCCAGTCCGGCCGCAGCCCGGCCGCGTCCAGGCTCTCGAACGCCCCGGCGTGGTAGGCGCCGAGCGCGTTGCCGCCGCCGAATACGAGGGCGAGATCGGATCCGGGAAGCGCTGTGGCGCCGGTCACGCGGGCGCCCCCTCCCGGGCGGCCTCGGGGCCGAGATCGCCGAGCCATCCCAGCGATGTCCGGAGCGTCCGCGCGGCGTCGCGCTCGAACCACGCGCCGTGGGCGAAGATCACCTGCCGGGGGGCCAGGGCCACGAGCCGCGCCGCCGCGCGCGCCGCCTCGCGGCGGCGCAGCTTGATCACGAGGCGCAGGTAGGGCGGGGGGCGACCGGCCGGTGCGGTCATGCCGGCGAGCCGCAGCACCGGCCCCAGGATTGGTCCGAGCTTCGCCGGCTCCAGGTTGAGGACGAGATCGGTGAGAACCAGGGTCCGGCTCGCTCCGTGGAAGAAGGCCACCTCGCGGAAGCCGAGGCCGCCCGGAACCACGATCTGCGCGAGGTCGGCTGCCCATTCCGGGGGCGCCGCATCGCCCAGCACCCGGTCGATGCGCAGTCCGGACCGGCGCACCGGCCGGCGCTTGCCGAGGTTCGGCGCGGCCCAGGTCAGGGCCTGCGGGCAGTGCTGCTGCCACGCCTGGAGGAACGTCCAGTGGGCGATGTTGGGAGCGACGAGGTGCCGGATCGGCCCCATCGTCTCGATGTCCGCGTGCAGGTCCGGATCGTAGCGCGTGGGCGAGTGCAGCAGGATCCCGCCGTCGCGCAGCCGGATCACCGTCATCCGCACCGGCAGGGGCATACCGAGCACCCGCAGCGGACCGCTGTCCACGATCCAGACGTCGTCCGCCACGGGCTTCAACGCGTCGAGCGGCGGATAGGTAGCGTCGGGCAAGCGGCTGTCCTTCCGGCACGGGCCGGCGGGCGGCCCCTGCGGAGAACTGCGCTGAGGCGCCGCGTTTCCCGCGAAATCGTCGGGGGAGGCCGGAACGTGGCGGTGCGCGGGGCCGCGCCCGCGCACCGGGAGGCTGATCAGCGCGATTTGCCGAGGGAGGCCCCGAGGCCGACGCCGAGGCCACCGAGATTGAGACCCACCCCGAGGCCGCCGTTGCCGAGCCCGACGCCGAGGTTGCCGCCGGTGACCGACTTCAGGGCTTTGGTATCGAGTTTCTGCTTCTGCACGTTCGTCACCTCTTGCTCGACGAGCGACCGGACCGTCACTCCGTCATCAATTTATGGTTGAAGATCTCGAGGTCCATATCGCGCGGCTCGATGCGCAATGCGTAGGTAATTCGTGCTGATCCCCCGTGGCGCGGGCCGGTAAGTCTCGGCCATTGCGGGGGCGTCCGTGGCCGGAAGATTTCTGCGTCGCCGATCATTCCCGCCGACCGCGTTGGAACGACCGATCGCGATCGCGCCGGGCGCACGGTCCCCCGACGCGCCTCGTCGAGCCATCCCCGTCAGCGGCCCGGCGGTTCCGCCGCGATTCTCATCACGAATTCGCGATGAAAAAATGCCTTTCCTTCGATCACGACTGCAATCGGACGCATCAGAAGGCATCAAGAGTGTCCAGCAGGGCCGTATCGACTGCGGGGATCTGCGAACGTGGCCGCCATTCACAATTCAGAAACGATGTTGCGCCGCACGTAACGGAAATCATGTTGCAGATGCGCTACAGATCGAATGAAGGACTGATGTTACGGTCATCGCCATCAGTCATCGCCGAACGACGGACATCATGAGCAGGATCGTAACCTCCCTGGCCGCCTTCACGGCCCTCACCGCCGCCGCGGCTGCGGCCGATCTGCCGCGCCGCGCGCCGCCGCCGGTCTTCACGCCGGTGCCGGTCTTCACCTGGACGGGCGCCTATTTCGGCATCAACGCCGGCTACATCACCACCACCAAGGACACGGTGTTCACCGCCGGCGTGCTGCCCGCGAACAACGGCGTCATCAACGGCAACCGCCCGGCCGCTCTGCCCCTCCCGCAGGACGGTTTCACCGGCGGCGGCCAGATCGGATACAACTACCAGTTAACGCCGGGCGCCGGTGTCGTCGTCGGTCTCGAGGCGGACGCCGCCTACACCGATCTGAACCGCAGCCGCGGCTTCATCGGCACCAACCGCGGCATCAGCGTCTTCCGCCAGTCGACCGACTACCTCGGCACCGTGCGCGGCCGCCTCGGCTACGCCTTCGACCGCACCCTGGTCTACGCGACCGGCGGTTTCGCCTACGGCGACGTGAGCTATCGCGGCCTCTACGAGAGCGCCGCAGGCGTGCCGACCTTCTACGGCGCCCGGACCCGCACCGAGACCGGCTGGACGGCCGGCGGCGGCATCGAGTACGCCCTGCCCACCGACTCCTTCCTGAACTTCTTCAAGTCGTCGGCCGTCACCGTGAAGGCCGAGGGCCTGTACTACGACCTCGGTCGCCGCTCGGTGGTGCTGGCCGGCTTGCCGGGCGTCGGCGTCGGCTCCTACGTCTCGCGCTTCCAGAACGAGGGCGTCCTCGGTCGCGTCGGCCTGAACTACAAGTTCGGCTCGTACTGAGGCCCGTCCGACTGGCCGCGCGCATCCCCAGCCCGATCACCCTGGCCGCACGCGGTTCAAGAACGCCCCGGGAGCGATCCCGGGGCGCTCGCGCGTTCGCAGTGCCTACCGCCAGAACGGCTTCACGTCGACGAGGTCGGAGCGCGCCTGGGCGGCATCGGTCAGGAGGGTGCGGCTGCGCGCCTCGACATCCGCCGCCGTCATCCCGGCGGCGAACAGCGCCGAGGGGCTCGCCTGACCGCCGGTGACCTCGTGCAGGATCTCGTCGGCGGTAGCGATGTCGTTCAGCGCGCCGAGATGGTCCTGGAGTTCGGACAGGGCCTTCACGAAGGCGGCGTGACGGCGGGTGGCCTTCTTGCCGTCGTACAGCCCGGCGAAGAACTCGGCTCCGTAGCGCAGCTTCTTGGCCGCGATCCGCACCTGATGGCGGTCCTCCGGGTTGAGATCGTCGAGGTGGCGGCCGCGCTTCTTCACCTGGCGGCGCCGCTTGTCGAGCACCCGGGCGGCGAAGTCCCGCGCCGGCTCGGCCCGCGCCTCGGCCCGGTCCCCCGCGTTGTCGCGCAGCCACGGCCCGGCATTGGTCCAGCGGACGAGGTCGAGGACCAGCGTCCGCCACGCGTCGGAGCGGAGCATCTCCTGGACGGCGTCGTGGGCCTGCGCGCGGCGATCCTCCAGCAGGGTCTCCAGGGTGAGCAGGCCGGGCTCGTCGGGGTGCCGCTCCCGCTCGGCCGGCAGGGTCGTCGCGAGAAATACGTCGAGATTGCGCGCGTGCCCGAGCGGCTCGGTGATCCGCTTCAGCTCGGCCCGGAGGCGCTCGCCCTGCGCGTCGCGGACGAGGTCGCCGAACAGCGAGAAGGCCGAGCGCAGCCTGCGGATCGCCACCCGCACCTGATGGAGCGCGTCGGCGTTGCGCCCTTGGAGCAGGATGTCCTCGTTGGTCCGCATGTGGCGCAGGCAGGCGTGGACGACCGCCTGGAACGCCTGAGCCGCGTTCATGTCGGTCCGCAGCCGCACCGGTTCGGCCTTGCGGACGCGGTCGGCCTCGCCCGCCGCCAGGAGGTAGCCGCGCTCCGACTTGCTGCGCACGCCGAGCCGCAGCGGGGCCAGGGCGGCCAGGGCGTGCGCCAGGGCGAACACCTCGGCGGCGGCGCCGTCCTTGAGTTCGAGCTCCACCTCGCAGATCCCGACGACCCGATCCTGCGCCGGCGCGACGATGCGGCCGCTGTCGAGGGCGACCTCGATGCGTGAGCGACCCTGCTCGACCCCGTAGGTCCGCCGCGTCACCGCCGTGGTGAAGACCGGCTGCGGCGGCGCGGCGCCGTCGAGGATCGCGGCGGCCGGGGTGTCGGCCAGCAGGGCGAGGTCGGGCTCCGGGCCCGAGACCGGCCATTCCCATTCCGGCCGCTCGAACAGGCCGTCCCCCTCGGCCTTCAGGGTCTGGATGTGCTGATCGCCCTTCTTGCGGACCCGCAGGCCCAGCCCGGCCGCGCGCAGACGCAGGTCGGCGGTGTCGTGGTAGACCGAGGTGAGCAGCGCTTCGTCCTGCTCCGCCGCCTCCTGAAGAAGCGGGTGGGCCTGCAGCGTCGCGAGGTCCGACAACTCGCCTTCCAGTTTCAGCTCGATCTCGCGGGGCTCGCTCATCCGGTCCGTCCTGAATCCTTCTCGGCTCGCCCGGCGCGGCGCGAGGCGAGGGGTTGCGGTCAGGCACAACGCCGATCGGGCGCCTGGGATCACACTGCCTAGCGGGACGGCGCGCGGCGCGCCAGGGGCCGGCCGGCCCCGGTCATCCGCATCCGGCGGCGGGCGGATCCGCGGATCGTCCGCGACCGGTGGAGACCGTGCCGCCGCGCCGAGCCTCCGTGTGCCGACGTCGAGGCGGCCGGTGGCGTTCGAACGCCTTCGAGCCGGTCACTTCATGCAGGCGTCCTCGGCCTTCGTGAACGCGGCCGGCTTCGGCTCGTGCTTGGGCGGGCGGTTGCGGCCCAGCGCGCCCTCGGCGCGGGCGCGCAGATACGTGTAGATGTCGGGCAGGTAGCAGGTGACGTTCCGGTTGTCGCCGAAGGCCGGCATCACGAGTTCCTGCGACGCGCTCACGTCCTTCTTCCCGCCGAGCACGATGCCGGCGAAATGGGCGTAATCCATCGTCTTGAGCGAATCGACCAGCGACGGGGCGTAGGTCGACCCCATCCCGTCGGGCCCGTGACAGACGATGCAGTTGGAGTTGTACCGGACGTAACCGGACATCGTGTACCAATCGACCTTCTTGCCGCCGTCCGTGACGTGGTAGGTCGGGTCGCCGTTCTTGTCGGTGTACTGCCCGTCCTGGAGCTTGGCCGGCTGCGTCGGGCCCAGGCTCTTGAGATCCGGGGCGGTCCCGTCCGTGGCGGCCCGCGCCGCCCCCGACGCGATGAGCCCGGCGGCGAGACAGGCGAGGCCCATCCGAAGACTGCGCATCCCATTCCTCCCGTGATCGCTCCGGCGCGTCCGTCCGGAGCGGAAGGACAACAGGAGAGTCGCGGGGGGAATTCCGTCCTGTACCGATCAAGTTGTCGTGCGCGGTCCGTACCGCGAGCGGCGAGGAACTGTGGACGTTCCGGGCCGCCCGTTCTGGTCAGGCCGGCATTCCGTCAGGGCGTCGCCGCGCCGTCCGGCCTCGCGCCGGCGCCCGCTCCGGCCACGTCCGCCACGGGCGGCGCCGCCGGGGCCGGCCCCGACGCCGCGTCCGCCGCCGGAGCCGCGAAATGCGCGGTCTCGGTCCGCGCGGCGCGTCCGGCGGATCGCTTCTCGTAGAAGGCGTTGCCGCCCGTCACCGCGACGTAGTGCATGTTGCCGTAGGGGTAGCGACGGCCGGCGGTGTGGAAGTACATCGCCTTCGCCACCTTCGGGTGCCGCTCGCCGGCCAGGAGCGCGTCGGCCACGTCGGCGACCGTGTCGAGGTCCTTCGCCTGCATCGGTTTCGTGAGGACGCCGGCCGCGAACTGGCCGCGCTGGCCGACCACCTCGCAGATGCTCCCGGGAAAGATCGCCGCGTGCAACCGGTTCAGGACCACCGTCCCGACGGCGAGGAGCCCGTCCGCGTCGCTGCGGTTCGCCTCGAAATACATGGCGCGCCCGAGGCAGTCGCGCTCGGCGTCGCTGACGGTCATCGGCCGCTCGCGCCCCGGAATCGAGCCCGTCACCGTGGGCGACGCGGTATTGCAGGCGCAGAGGCTGCCTCCCAGCAGCAAGACCGTCGATGTCCGCACCGTCTTCGTCGCCACGACACCCCGCATCCGTTCTGGCTCCACGCGCGCTCCACATGGCCGCGCGAGCTCAGAGCCGCGCACGACAGGGCGCCGCCCGACCTCGACATCGGCTCGATCGAGCTTGACTGTATGTTCTGGGCAAGGATGTGACGGCCACGCTTGAGGCTGCAGGCCGGGCGGTGGTCGCCGTCGCAGGGAATCCGCGTCTCGGGGTATGACGGGCGCTTCGAGCGGCGCGCCGGTCCGTTGCGCCCACGACGGCGCGAGTGTCCACAAGCCTCGGCCGCGCTCGGTCCGTCAGCCGGGGCGCGACACGTGGCGCGACCGTGATCCGCGCGGGTCCGGCTATGGCGTCGACGGACGACCTCCGTCAGCCATCGACAGGCCTGCTGTGCTGCGCCGGTTCCTCGCGGGTGCAGCGGGGAACCGTCTCCGGTCGTGCTGGCTACGCGACGGCCCGGGACCAGCGGATGTCGCCGAGGCTCTCGCGGAAGGCGAAGCGGAGCAGGTGGTCGGAGACGACGTTCTCGAGCCGCGTCAGGTTCGTCGGGTCGGCGGTGTCGATGCGCATCACCAGCGCGTCGGGTTCGGCGTCGAAGGTGCAGACGCGGTCCTCGCCGAACGGCACCGTGCCGTGCTGGGGCGTCGCCTCGACCTTGAACTTGTGGCTCCAGTGTCGGCAGAGCTGCTGGAGGTAGCGACTCGCCTCGGCGGTCTGAACGCGGGCCTGTGAGGTAGGCATTCCGTCTGGCTCCGGATGACGTGGGCTGGCGGGGCTCGTCGTCTCGCAAGTGCGAGATGACGGTCTGCCAAGCAAGGGGCGGGCCCATGCCGGCGGACGTGTCCGCGCCGTTGGCGGAGAGGGTCGGGCCGCAGCGTTAGCAGGCGGTTAACGGACCCGCCGCGACCGCGGTGGCGGTGGCCACCGCGCCAGTCCCATGCGCCCGCGCCGGAGCCGAATTATGGCGCGGCGCACAAATCCGGGGTCATGGCCCGGCCGGCGCGTCCGCCGCGCGCGGGAGCACCTTGCCGGGATTGAGGAGGTCTTCCGGATCCAGGGCCCGCTTCAGGCGCCGCATCACGTCGAGGCCGACCGGGTCGGCGTAGAGGGCCATCTCGTCGCGCTTGATCAGGCCGACCCCGTGCTCGGCCGCGATGGAGCCGCCCAGCGCGTGCACGATGTCGTGGACGATGCGGTTGAAATCGCCCCACCGGGCCAGGAACGCGTCGCGGTCCATGCCGGGCGGCTGGGTGAGGTTGAAGTGGATGTTGCCGTCGCCGAAATGCCCGAAGCCGCACGGGCGCAGGCCGGGCATCGCGGCAACGCAGGCCGCGCTCGCCCGCTCCAGGAATTCGGGCAGCGCCGAGAGCGGTACCGACACGTCGTGCTTGATCGAGGCGCCCTCGCGGGTCTGGGCCTCGGGCACGCCCTCGCGCAGGCGCCACAGGCCGTCGTTCTGCGCGCCGCTCGTGCCGATCGCCGCATCCTCGATCAGGCCGCCCTCCAGGGCGTCGGCCAGCGCCGCCTCCAGGTCGGCCCGGGCGTCGGCCTGCGGCCGCGACGAGGAGACCTCGATCAGCGCGTAGGCGGCGTGATCGCCCGCCAGCGGACGGACGGCGCCGTGGACGTGGCGCAGCACGATCTCCAGGGCGAAGGGCGGCAGGTACTCGAAGGCGGTCAGATCCCGGTCGGCCCGCGCCCGCAGGTGCACGAACAGGTCGAGCGCCGCCCGGGCCGAGCCGAGGCCGACGACGGCGACGCCGACCGAGCGCGGCTTCGGAAAAAGCTTCAGCACCGCGGCGGTGACGATGCCGAGCGTGCCCTCGGCCCCGATGAACAGGTGCTTGAGATCGTAGCCGGCATTGTCCTTGCGCAGGCCCCTCAGGCCGTCCCAGACGCGCCCGTCGGCCAGCACCACTTCGAGGCCGAGCACCAGCTCGCGGGTGTTGCCGAAGGCCAGCACGTTGAGCCCGCCCGCGTTGGTGCTGACGCTGCCGCCGATCCGGGCCGAGCCCCGGGAGCCGTAGGTGAGCGGGAACAGCATCCCGGCCGCGTCCGCCGCCGCCTGCACGTCGGCCAGGATCGCCCCGGCCTCGACGGTGAGGCTGGCGTTGACCGTGTCGACGCCGCGCACCCGCGTCAGCCGCTCCAGCGACAGCACGACGCCGCCCCCCGGCACGCCGCCGCCGGTGAGCCCGGTATTGCCGCCCTGGGCCACCACCGGCACCCGCGCCGCGGCGCAGAGCCGGACCGCGCGCGCCACCTCCGCGGTCGAGCCGGGACGGAGCACGGCCAGCGCCTCGCCGCGGTAGAGGCCGCGGCTCTCGACGCGGTAGGGCGCCGTCACGTCGGGATCGGTCAGGACATGGCGGTCGCCGAGGCTCGCGCGGAGGTCGGACAGGAGGGCGTCGCGGGGGTCGAAAGGGATCATCGCGGGTTTTTTGTAGACCGTGCGTCGCGCGGGGCAAGCGGGCCGTATGGCGGGCCGTCGCGGGTGCCTTACAACGGATGGAACGGCGGCGCGCCCGCCGCCCGGTCTTCGAGCGCCAGCACAACGAGGCAGCGATGCTCTCCGTCATCCAGAACCCGCCGCGCATCGCCCTGCCGATCGTCGGCTGCGGCGACCTGTTCCCCGTGCGGCGCGTCTACTGCGTCGGCCGCAACTACGCCGCCCATGCCCGCGAGATGGGCGCCGATCCGGATCGCGAGCCGCCGTTCTTCTTCATGAAGCCCGCCGACGCCCTCCAGATCGTCGGCGCCGAGCCGGCCGCGCATCCCTACCCGCCGAAGACCGCGAACTACCATTTCGAGGTGGAGATGGTGGCGGCGCTGTCCGGCGGCGGCCGCGACCTGCCGGTCGAGGGTGCCCTCGACCACGTCTACGGCTACGCCATCGGGCTCGACATGACCCGGCGCGACGTCCAGGACGAGGCCAAGCGGCTGTCGCGGCCCTGGGACACGGCCAAGGCCGCCGACGGCTCCGGGCCGATCGGGCCGCTCTACCCGGCCTCCCTCGTCGGCCATCCGAAGCGCGGGCCGATCACCCTGTCGGTGGACGGCGCGGTGCGCCAGCGGGGCGATCTCGGCGACATGATCTGGTCGGTGGCCGAGCAGATCGCCTACCTCTCGGGCTACTTCGCCCTTCACCCGGGCGACCTGATCTTCACCGGCACGCCGTCCGGGGTCGGCCCGGTCGAGCGCGGCCAGCGCATGGTCGCGGCGGTGGCGGGCCTGGGCGAGATCGCCCTCGACGTCGTCTGAGCCGATGCTGCTCGATCGGCCGCTGCTGCGCCGCCTGTTCCATCTCGGCGCGCTCGCGACCCGCGGCGTGACGCTGGGCGTGCGCGGGGCGGCGATCGACGGGCAGGGCCGGGTGGCGCTGGTGCGCCACACCTACATCTCGGGCTGGCACCTGCCCGGCGGCGGGGTCGAGCTCGGCGAGACCGCGGTGGCGGCGATGACCCGCGAGTTCCGCGAGGAGGCGGAGATCGTCCTCGACGCGCCGCTGCGGCTGCACGGCTTCTACCGCAACGCCGCGGCGGCGCCGCGCGACCACGTCGCGCTGTTCGTCGCCCCGGCCTTCGCGGTGCTGCGCACCAAGACGCCCGACCGCGAGATCGCCGCCTGCGCCTTCTTCCCCGCCGACGATCCGCCGGAGGGCACCACCCGTGCCACCCGGGCACGCCTGCGCGAGATCCGCGACGGCCTGCCCCCCGCCGCGGACTGGTGAGGCGGCCGCCGCGGGAATCGCCCTCGCGGCTGCGAAACGCGCTTGCGTCCCCCGGCGGAATGGTGTTTAGAGAGCGCCGCCGGGGGCCGCCGGCACCGACCGGGCGGCACGGCACAGTGAGCGGGTGTAGCTCAGGGGTAGAGCACAACCTTGCCAAGGTTGGGGTCGAGGGTTCGAATCCCTTCGCCCGCTCCAGTTTTTCCCAACCACATCGAAGACGTCCGAGGCCGCCAGTGTGCGGCCTTCGTCGTTTCTCCGGCCCGGTTCGCGCGGCGAAGCGGTCGCATGAACAGGCTTGCCCGGCGTCGGCAGGGCCGACGCCGGGCGCCCGCGCTTCTAGAAGACGTTGCGGACCGCCTCACCCAGCGCGTCGACACTCTCCTTGAGCTTCCGGCCGGCCGGGGCGAGCGAGGGGAGCTTGATGCCGAGCACCTCCGTCTCCTCCGGTTCCGGCTCGGCCGCGGCGACCGCCGTCTCGGGCTGGGCGCCCGGGGCGCGGGCGGGGGCCGGCTTGTGCGCGGCGGTCGCCTTGCGCGGCGGCTTCTGCGCGGCCGCGGCGGGGGCGGCCGTCGGCGCCAGGGCCGCGGGCGTCGCCGGGGCGGCGGCAGGCTCTGCGACCGTGCGGGCGCGAACGGTCTCGGCGGCGCGCGGCGGCTGGAGCGCGGCCGTGCGGGCGGGCGGCAGCGGCACGGCCTGACGGGCCGGCGCGATCACCGCCGCCGGCACCGCATTCGGGATCTGCTGCGCGGGCGTCCCGGATGCCGTTCGCACCGCTGCCGGCGTGGCGACCGCGGCGGGCGCGGTGACGGAAGGCGCGGAGACGGAAGGCGTCGAGGCAGCGGCCGTCGAGGCGGCGGATCTGGCGGCAGCGGGCGCAGGGGCGCCAGGCGCAGGGGCAACGGGAGCGGGCGCAGAGGGCGGCAACACGGGGATCACCGGCGGCGCGACGGCCTCCGGCAGGGCGGCCATGCGCAGGGCCGGCGTCGGGGGCTCGGGTGGCTTGGCGGGCGCGGGCCGCGCCGCCTCCGCCGTCTGCGCCGGGGCACCGGCGAGCGCCGGCAGGCCGTCTTTCAGCTCGGGCCACGCCGCCGCGCGGCTCGCGGGCGCCAGGACCGGGCGCGGCGGGGCGGCGAGACCGGCCATCACCGAGGAGGCGGCGACGCCGAAGGCGCCGAGGCCCGCGGCGGCCGCGAAGCCGATCAGCCCCACCCGCAGCAGGCCCGGGCGCGCGGGCGTGTCCGATGGCGGCCGGGCGGGCCGGGTCTCGGACGGGTCCAGGGCGAGGTCGTTCATGGTCCGGGGTCTCGACGCGACGCGACTCTGAGGACGCGACCGGGCTCCCCAGAACCGGCCGGCCCCCGCCGAAGCTTTCGCTGCGCTTCGGCACGGTCGGGGATTGAGGAACGGCAATGCGGCGCAATGATGTCCCGCCGTCGGGCGGTACACCCCAGTCGTGTCCCCTTCGTCCACAGGATTTAGTCGGGCCGGCTTAAGGATTGGTAGTCGATCCGCGGCCGGATCGTCTCGATGCCGCGGGATCCGGCCGCGCAGCCCGCGGGGCCGGCATGGACATCGGCGGCGCTCCGGCTATGCCTGTCGCCGTGGAGACCCGCCCGACCGCGATGCCCGTACCGGACGATGCCCCGGCTGCCGACGACCGGCGGGCGGACCGCTGGCCGTGGTCCGGCTGGTCGACCCGGGCGCGACTGGTGGCCGTGGTGCTGCTGATCGACGCGATCGCCGCCCTCGTCTCCTGCGCGGTGGTGGTGCTCAATGCCCGCTCGGCGGTGCGGGTCGAGACCCGTGCCTCCCTCAGCACCGTCGAATCGCTGGTGGCCGACACGATCCGCCTGTCGGACAGCGCCCCGCCCGACACGCTGCTCCAGACCCTCGACCTGCGCTTCAAGGTGCTGCGGCACGTCCGCGTCGCGGTGCTCGAACCGGACGGCGACCGGGTGGGCGGCCCCGAGCCGCCGCCGCGCCCGGGCCGCGAGGCGCCGCGCTGGTTCGCCGACCTGATCATGCCGCCGATCGAGCGGCACGCGATTCCGATCACCGTGAACGGGCAGGTGCTCGGCACCGCCCAGATCACCACGCAGCCGATGGACGAGATCGACGAGATCTGGGGCTACGCCCGGGCCCTGTCGATCACGACCTTCGCGATCAACGCCGCGATGCTGATCGCCCTCTACCTCGCGCTCGGCCGCATCCTCGCGCCCCTGCGGCGGCTCGGCGACGGCCTGACGCAGCTCGAACACCACGACTACACCGCGCGCCTCGAACCGCCGGGCACCCGGGAACTCGCGGTGATCGCCGAGCGCTTCAACAAGGTGGCGCAGGCGCTCGCCGAGGTGCGCTCCGCCAACGGCCGGCTCAACCGCCAGCTCCTCACCGCGCAGGACGACGAGCGCCGCCGCACGGCGCTCGAACTGCACGACGAGTTCGGCCCCTGCCTGTTCGCGCTCGAAGCGAACGCCGCCTCCATCGCCCGGATCGCCTCGGGGCCCGCCGAACCCAATCGTGAGAAGCTCGCGGCGCGGGCGGCCGAGATCGGGGGGATCGTCAAGCAGGTGCAGAGCGTCAACCGCGAGCTGCTCAACCGCCTGCGCCCCCACGGGCTGGGGCAGGCGCCGCTCGCCACCTGCTTGGACCTGCTGCTGCGCGGCTTCGCCCAGCGCCATCCCGGCACCGCCTTCGCCGGCCGGTTCGACGGGCTGGCACGGGGCTACGGCGACCTCGTGGACCTCACCCTCTACCGGTGCGTCCAGGAGAGCGCCACCAACGCCGTGCGCCACGGCGGCGCCGCCCGGGTCGAGGCCGAGGCGGAGGAGGGCGACGGCCTGATCCACCTCACGATCCGCGACGACGGCAGCGGCATTCCGGCCGAGCCCAGGGCCGGCCTCGGTCTGTCGGGGATGCGCGAGCGCGTCGAGGCGCTCCAGGGTACATTCACCCTTGACAAGGGGGGCCCCGGCGGGCTCGTCCGTATCACGATCCCCGTGCCGTCCGAGCGGGGCGACGAGAGCACCGCCGCGCCGAGCGCATGAACGCCATCGCCTCCCAGATCGACGCCGCCGCGACCCGCCTGCCGGTCCTCGTCATCGACGACCACCCCATCGTCCTCCAGGGCTGCCGCCGGGTGCTGGAGGATGCGGGCGTCGAGACCATCGCCGAGGCCACCACCGTGGTCGGCGGCTATCGCATCTTCCACCGTCTGCGCCCGCCGGTGGTGATCTGCGACCTCACCTTCCAGGGCAGCGGGCTCGCCGGCCTGGGGCTGATCCGCCGCATCCGGGCGGTGGCGCCCGACACGCGCATCCTCGTCTTCAGCATGCACAACGATCCCGTCATCGTCGCCCGCGCCCTGGAGGCCGGGGCGCTGGGCTACGTGCTCAAGGACCATGCCTCCGCCGAGCTGTTCGAGGCGTTCGGCAAGGTCCGCCACGGCGAGGTCTATCTCGACCGGCGGCTGGCCACCGAGGTGGCGATGCTGCGCGCCGACGCCCGCCGCACCCCGGAATCGCAGCTCACCCCGCGCGAGCAGCAGATCCTGGCCCGCCTCGCGCAGGGGCGCTCCTACGGAGCCATCGCCGCCGACCTGTCGGTGAGCTACAAGACGGTGACCAACGCCTGCTCGCAGATGCGCCAGAAGCTCGGCGTGCGCACGCTGGCCGAACTGATTCACGTCGCCGTCACCCACGCCCAGCGCCAGGGCTGATTTTTTGCGATCTGGCCGCGCGGGTCTGCGCAGGGAGGTTGGCCGTGGCGGCGTTCGGGGGTGAGGCTGGGACGTTTTCGGAAGAAGCCTGGGCGCGCAACGCGGCCGCCTACGAGACCATCCGGACGATGCCGTTCAACGCGGAGCTCGCCGCCGGCACGCTCGCTCCGGAGAGATTCCGGCACTACATCGTCCAGGACGCGCATTACCTGATCGGTTTCGGCCGGGCGCTCAGTCTCGCCGCCGCTAAGGCGCCGGATCCGGACGGGATCGTGCTGTTCTCCCGCGCCGCCCAGGACGCGATCGTGGTCGAGCGGGCGCTGCACGGCGGCTTCTTCCGCGACTACGGCATCGGTCCGGACGCCTTCGCCGCGACGCCCCTGACGCCGGCCTGCGACCACTACGTCGCGTGGCTGACCGCCACCGCCTACGCCGAGCCGTTCGAGACCGTGTGCGCGGCGCTGCTGCCCTGCTTCTGGATCTACGCGGAGGTCGGGACCGACATCCTCGCCCGGGCGCGGCCGGACAACCCGTACCGGGCCTGGATCGACACCTATGCCGGCGAGGAGTTCGCGACGGCCGTCGCGGCGATGATCGCCGCCACCGACCGCGCCGCGGAAGAGGCGTCTCCCACCATCCGCGCGCGGATGCACCGGGCCTTCGCCCACGCGACGCGGCTCGAATGGCTGTTCTGGGACAGCGCCTACCGCGAGGCCGGCTGGCCGCTCTGACAGGATTTTGCCTGCCCGGCGGAAACCGGTTCAGCCCGCCCGGCCATGCGCGAAGTCCCAGTAGAGCTGGCGTGCCAGCCGGAACATCGGTCCCGGCTCGAACCGCACGTCGTCGAGCCCCGTCACCGGCGCCACCTTGGCGTAGTTGCCGGCGCTGAACACCTCGTCGGCCCGCAGGAAGTCGTCGTAGGTCAGGGTCTGCTCGATCACCGGCACGCCCGCCCCGCGCAGGAGCGCGATCACCCGCGCCCGGGTGATGCCGGCGAGGAAGGTGCCGTTCGCCACCGGCGTGAACACCGCGCCGTCCCGGGCCAGGAACGCGTTGGCGTTGGCGAACTCGGCGATGTTGCCGAGCCCGTCGCGCATCAGGCAGTTGCCGAAGCCGCGGTTGAGCGCCTCGATGAGGGCCCGGGCGCCGTTCGGGTAGAGGCAGCCGGCCTTGGCGTCGACCGGCGCGACCTCGATCGATGGCCGGCGGAACGGCGACAGGGTCGCGCGCACGCCCGTCGGCAGCGGCATCGGCGCGGTGTAGAGCGACAGGCACCAGTTGGTGGAGCTTGGATCGAAGCGCACGCCGCCCGCGAACCCGGTCTCGGCCCAGTACATCGGCCGGATGTACAGTTCGGCATCGTGCGGGAAGCGGGCGAGCCCGTCCCGGACGAGGTCGCGCCACGCCTCGACGCTCACCTTCGGCAGGAGCCCGAAATTCTCGGCCGAGCGATTCGCCCGGGCGAGGTGCAGGTCGAGGTCGGGCGCCACGCCCTCGAAGGCACGGGCCCCGTCGAACACGGTCGAGCCGAGCCACGCCGCGTGCGTGCGCGGGCCCATCATCCGGACGTTGCCGGGGTGCCAGGCACCCTCGAAGAAGGTCCAGGTATCGGCGTCGGGCACCGTCATGGCGGCCTCGGGTTCGGAGAGAGGTCTGGCGCTCGGCCGGGCCGGCGAGCGCGCGGGTGCTTGGGGCCGTTGTCTTGACGCGCTCTCTCTCGCCGAACCGGCATCCGCTTCGGCGGCGAGCGTTCTGAGATTCGGAGCCCGGCGCGAGTCCCCCACGGATCGGGCCGGGCGCCGGAGGGTCAGGCCGCGCCGAGAAGGCCCGTCGCCTGCGGGGCCGAACCGCGCTTGAAGATCCGCTGCGCCTTGCCGATCGCCCGCATGGCGAGCCCGACCAGCTTGGGCTGGGTGCGGCGGCAGAAGGCGACCTTCCGGACGTAGCTCTCGACGTGCCAGTGGCAGACCGCGCCCCGCGGCAGGAAAAGCACGTCGCCGGCGGTGAAGGTCTTGGCCGGGCCGTGGCCGTCCGAGATCGTCGCGGACCCTTCGAGGAAGTAGATCGTCTCGTCGATGTCGTAGTGCCACTCGAACGTGCCCGCGGTGCAGTCCCAGACCAGCGTGCTGGCGAGGCCGTCGGCGCTGCGCGAGAGGGTGGCGTTGCGCGCCTGCGGTTCGCCCGCGTGGATCCAGCTCGGCTCGATCGGTGCGGAACGCAGGTCGACCGAGGTGACGGACGCGATCATCGGAATCGTTTGCATGACTTGCCCCAGCAAGGAGCACGCGATCACCGGACTGGCACCGCCGCTGCTCGCGAGCATCAGGATCATGCGGTCATGCTCAAAGCAAGCGCAGTCTCAAGGTTTGATTAAAATTCCAGGTCTGTAGGTTCTACCTCAGCAGTCTGCCGCCACACAGAAGCGGATGAAGATTGTACCGTGACCGTACACCTGACCCGAAATGAGATCTGAGTTCCCGGACGATGCTTCAACCTTCGCGTGTGTCTGCCGCCGCCGAGGCGTCCGGGCCGACCCTGTTCTTCCGTGTCGTTCAGAGCGGCACGGGTCTCTCGATCGCGGAAAGGTCCCCCGAGCGGGCGTCCAACGCCTGTGCCGGAATGGAACGGCACGGGGTGGTTCGGACCTTGCGCGAGCCCCGCCGACGCATCCGACGTTCCTGAGACGGACTTCCACACCATGCGCAGCGAGACGATCGCGATCCACGCCGGCTTCGACCACGATCCGGCGACTCACGCGGTGGCGGTGCCGATCTACCAGAACGTCGCCTACGCCTTCGACAGCGCCGACCACGGCGCCGCCCTCTTCAACCTGGAAGAGGAGGGCTACCGCTACAGCCGGATCTCCAACCCGACGGTGGCGGTGCTGGAAAAGCGGGTCGCGGCGCTCGAAGGCGGCCACGCGGCGCTCGCCGTCGCCACCGGGCAGGCGGCCCTGCACTACGCCATCGCGACGCTCGCCGACCACGGCGGCAACATCGTCTCGGTGCCGCAGCTCTACGGCACCACCCACACGCTGCTCGCCCACGTGCTGCCGCGCCAGGGCATCACCACCCGCTTCGCCGCGAGCGACGCTCCGGAGGACGTCGCCCGGCTGATCGATCCGGAGACGCGGGCGGTCTACTGCGAATCGATCGGCAACCCGGCCGGCAACATCTGCGACATCGCCGCGCTCGCCGCGGTGGCCCACGCCCACGGCGTGCCGCTGGTGGTCGACAACACCGTGGCGACCCCGATCCTGCTGCGGCCGATCGAGCACGGGGCCGACATCGTCATCGCCTCGCTCACCAAGTTCATGGGCGGACACGGCACGACGCTCGGCGGGGTGATCGTCGATTCCGGCCGGTTCGACTGGACGGCCCAGCCCGGTCGCTTCCCGATGTTCACGACGCCGGACGCCTCCTATCACGGGCTCGTCTACGCGGAGCGTTTCGGGGCGGGCGCCTTCACGGCCCGCGCCCGCAGCGTCTACCAGCGCACCACCGGCGCGGTGCTGCCGGCGCTGAGCGCCTTCCTGCTGCTCCAGGGCATCGAGACCGTCGCGCTGCGGGTCGAGCGCCACGTCGAGAACGCCGCCGCGGTGGCGGATTTCCTGCGATCCCACCCGGGCATCGCCTGGGTGAACCATGCCGGCTTCCCCGACAGCCCCCACCACGCGATGGCCCGGAAGTATCTCGGCGGCCGCGGCTCGTCGCTGCTGACCTTCGGCGTGCGGGGCGGCTTCGAGGCCGGCAAGGCGTTCTACGACGCGCTGGGCCTCGTGAAGCGCCTCGTCAACATCGGCGACGCCAAGTCGCTCGCCTGCCACCCGGCCTCGACCACGCACCGGCAGATGAACCCGGAGGAGCAGCGGATCGCGGGCGTCCTGCCCGAGACCATCCGGCTGAGCGTCGGCATCGAGCACATCGACGACATCAAGGCCGACCTCGCCCAGGCGCTCGACGCGGCGAGACCCGCCGCGCGCGCGGCCTGACCGCCTCACTCTCGGGGGAACGCCATGCTGGATCTCGGTTCGTCGACGGTGGCCCGGCCGTTCGGTGCGGAGGAGCCGGACGTCCGACGCGTCCACATTCCCAGCGACGGCGTCGTCGAGCCCGTCGAGGCCCCGCGCCCGCTGCGGATCGGCCTGCTCAACAACATGCCGGACGCGGCGCTGGTCGCGACCGAGCGGCAGTTCCGGCGCGCCGTCGGCGCGAGCGCCACCCTCCGGCTGTTCACCCTCGACGGATTGCCCCGCGGCGCGGCCGCCGAGGCGCATCTCGCCGCGGGCTACGCGCCGCACACGGCGCTGGCCGCGGCGGATCTCGACGCGCTGATCGTCACCGGCTGCGAGCCCCGGCCCGGCCCCCTGGAGGACGAGGCGTGGTTCCCGGACTTCGCCGCGGTGGTGGACTGGGCGGCGGACCACACGGTCTCGACCCTGTTCTCCTGCCTCGGCGCCCACGCCGCCGTGCTGCATCGCGACGGCGTCGCCCGCAGGCCGCTGCCGGCCAAGCACTGGGGCGTGTTCGACTGCGCGGCGCAGGCCGACCATCCGCTGCTCGCCGGCATGCCGCGGACTGTGCCGGTGCCGCATTCCCGCTGGAACGACCTCGCGGAACCCGACCTCCTGGAGCGCGGCTACACGGTGCTGCGGCGCTCGGACGCCGTGGGCGTCGACCTGTTCGTCCGGGAGGCGCGCAGCCTGCTCGTCTTCCTCCAGGGCCACCCGGAATACGACGCCGACAGCCTCCCCCGCGAGTACCGCCGCGACATGGGCCGCTTCCTCGACGGCACGCGCGCGGTCTGCCCGCCCCTGCCTGAGGCCACCTACACCGACGAGGCGGCGCGGTGCCACGACGCCTTCGCGGAGCGCGCACGCGCCGGGCGCGATCCGGGCCTGATGGCCGCCTTTCCCGATCTCGCGGCGGCCCCGCCGCGCCCGGCGCTCTGGCACCACGCGGCGGGGCAGCTCTTCGCGAACTGGCTCGGGCAGGTGGCCTTCCGCCGCGCCGCCCTCGACCCGCACAGCGTCCGAGGCCGCGCGTGAACATCCACCGCCTCCCGCAGGCCGACATGACCGGAACGCCGCGCCCCGCCTCGACGGACGGCTGGATCGGCGCGCTCGCCCGCACCGCCCGCATCGACGCGCAGCCCGGGCGGATCTTCCCGGTGGTGATCGACGAACTCGCCGCAGCCCACGGCGACGCGCCGGCCCTGATCGGCGCGGACGAGACCCTCAGCCACGCCGATCTCGCCGCCCGGCAGAACCGCTACGCCCGCTGGGCGCTGGCCCGGGGCTTCGCCCGGGGGGACACCGTGGCGCTGCTGATGCGCAACCGTCCGGACTACCTCGCGATCTGGCTCGGCCTGACCCGGGCCGGCCTGCGCGTGGCGCTCCTCAACACCAACCTGCGCGCGGAGGGCCTCGCCCACTGCATCGGGGTCGCGGCGCCGCGCCTCGTGATCGCCGAGACCGGGCTCGGCGACGCGCTCCACGGCGCCCTGCCGCATCTCGATCCGGCCCCGGCGATCCTCTGGCAGGGCCCCGGCGCGACCCCATCCCTGGCGGAGGCCGCCGCGGGCCTGGACGGCGCACCGCTGCGGGTGGACGAGGCGCCGCCGCTGACCCTGCGGGACGAGGCGCTGCTGATCTACACCTCCGGCACCACCGGCCTGCCCAAGGCAGCGCGGGTGAGCCACCACCGGATCATGAGCTGGACCCACTGGTTCGCCGGGCTGATCGATCCGACGCCCGCGGACCGGATGTACGATTGCCTGCCGCTCTACCACAGCGTCGGCGGGGTGGTGGCGCCGGGCAGCACGCTGCTCGGCGGCGGCGCGGTGGTGATCCGCGAGAAGTTCTCGGCGCGGACCTTCTGGGCCGACGTGGCGCAGAGCGGCGCGACCCTGTTCCAGTACATCGGCGAGCTGTGCCGCTACCTCGCCGCGGCGCCGCCGGATCCGCTGGAGCGCGCCCACCGCCTGCGCCTCTGCACCGGCAACGGCCTGCGGCCGGAGGTGTGGGAGGCGTTCCAGGCCCGCTTCGCGATCCCGCGGGTGCTGGAATTCTACGCCGCCACCGAGGGGACCCTGTCGCTCTACAACGTCGAGGGCCGGGTCGGCGCCGTCGGCCGGGTACCGCCGTTCATGGCCCGGCGCTCGCCGGCGCTGATCGTGCGGCACGACCATGCCACAGGGCTGCCGCTGCGCGACGCGGAGGGGTACTGCATCCCGGCCGGCCTCGACGAGCCGGGCGAGCTGCTCGGGCGCCTCTCGACGAGGGCCGAGTACAGCTTCGAGGGTTATACCAGCGCTGCGGAGAGCGACCGCAAGGTGCTGCGCGACGTCCTTGCGCCGGGCGACGCCTGGATGCGCACCGGCGACCTGATGCGGCGGGACGCGCAGGGCTACTTCTACTTCGTCGACCGGATCGGCGACACCTTCCGCTGGAAGGGCGAGAACGTCGCCACCACCGAGGTGGCGGAGGCCCTGTCCCGCTGCGCGGGCGTGCGGGAGGCCGCGGTTTACGGCGTTGCGGTGCCGGGAACCGACGGCCGCGCCGGCATGGCCGCGCTGGTCACCGGCCCGGGCTTCGACGTGGCGCGCCTGTATGCGGAGCTGGCCGAGCGGTTGCCGCCCTACGCGCGGCCGCTGTTCCTGCGGCTGTGCCCGGAACTCGGCCACACCGAGACGTTCAAGCAGACCAAGGCCGGGCTCGTCGCGGAGGGGTTCGACCCGGCCCTGACCCCGGACCCGCTCTACGTCGCGCACGACGGCGCCTACCGCCGGCTCGACGCGGAGACGGTCGCGCGGATCAGGGCGGGGACGGTGCGGCTGTGAGCTTGCGCCGGCCCGCGCGGGCTGCCTAACCTCGCGGCACCCTCGCGCGGCCCGGACCGCGCGGATCCGGAGGACGCGCCGTGGACCTGCCCGAGAATCGCTTCAAGCGCGACCTGCGCGCCGGCCGGCAGCAGATCGGCCTGTGGTGCTCGCTGCCCTCCGCCTACGCCGCCGAGGCGGTGGCGGGCTCGGGCTTCGACTGGCTGCTGTTGGACACCGAGCACTCGCCGGGCGATCCGCTCACCGTGCTGCCGCAGCTCCAGGCGGTGGCGCCCTATCCCGTGGCGCCGGTGGTCCGGCCGGTCTCCAACGACGCGGTGCTGATCAAGCGCTTCCTCGACCTCGGCGCCCAGACGCTGCTGATCCCCTACGTGCAGGATGCCGACGAGGCCCGCGCCGCGGTAGCGGCGACGCGCTACCCGCCGGAGGGGATCCGCGGCGTCTCCTCGCTCACCCGCGCCACGCGGTTCGGCCGGGTGCAGGGTTACGCCAAGCGCGCGGCCGACGAGATCTGCCTGCTGGTCCAGGTCGAGACCCGCGCCGCCCTCGACCGGCTGGAGGAGATCGCCGGGGTGGAGGGCGTCGACGGGGTGTTCGTCGGGCCGGGCGACCTCGCCGCGAGCCTCGGCCACGCCGGCGAGATGGGCCATCCGGAGGTGGTCGCGGCGGTCGAGGAAGCGATCACCCGCACTCGCGCGGCGGGCAAGCCCGCCGGGGTCCTGACCCCGGACCCGGCCTTCGCCCGGCGCTGCATCGAACTCGGCACAACCTTCACCGCCGTGGCGCTCGACATCGGCGTGCTCGCGCGCGGCACCGAGGCGGTCGCCCGCCAGTTCGTCCGGAGCTGAGGCGCTCAGGCGGCCGAGGCCAGAATCGCCTCGGCGGACAGGGGGCGGCCGCTCTCCCCGAGGCGCAGCAGCGCCGACTGGCGGAAACGGGGATCGCCGGTGACCTCCTGGCCGAGCCAGGCCGGCCGCGCGAACGGCTGGTCCTCGCGCTCCAGCTCGACCTCGGCGAGCACGAGGCCCGCGAGCGTGCCCCCGTACACGTCGACCTCCCAGGACAGGCCCTCATGGGGCACGCACCAGCGCGTCTTCTCGAGGATGCGGCCGACGCAGACCTCGGCCAGCATCGCCTCGCCGTGGGCGCGCGGGACCTCGTACTCGAACTCGGTGCGGCTCAGGCCCGCGCGCGCGCCCTTCACCGTCAACCACGCCCGCCCGCCGTCGAGCCGCACCCGGACCTTGCCCGCCTCGAACTGACCGATGAGGCCGTCGCGCAGGGATCGGAATCCCGTGGCCGCCGCCCGCCACGCCCCGTCGGCGACGAGGAACTTCCGCTCGATCTCGAACCGCATACCGTCCCCGATCTCAGATCGGGCAGGCGATAGCACATCCCGCGCGCCGCCGCAGACGGCCGCCGCGCGCGATTTCTGGAGAGGCCGCGTCCGCGCCCGTGCTACAGCGCGCCCGGGCGCCGCGGGCGCCGGACCTGGGACCACCGATGGCTGCGACTGCCGAGGACCGTAAGGCGAAGCTCTTCGAGCGCGGCGTGATGAGCGCGCACCTGCCGCCGTTCGGCGTGCCGGAAGCCTGCGTGTTCGAGGCACCCTGCCACGTCGGCACCGTGGGCATCGACGGGTCGCTGCGCCTCGGGGCCTTCTCCTACGTCACCAGCGGCTACGTCCGCCGCTGCGAGATCGGCCGCTACTGCTCGGTGGAGGAGGGCGTGCAGGTCGGCCGCCTCGGCCACCCGGACGGATGGGTCACCACCTCCCTGACGCTGGGCGGCGACTACCGCACGGCGCTGAACATTGAGGATCCCCGGGCCGAGACGTGGCGCCTCGGCATGACCCCGCCGGCGCCGGCCGCCGAGGCGGCGACGGTGATCGGCAACGACGTCGCCGTCGGCTACGGGGCGACGATCCTGCCCGGCGTGACCGTGGGCGACGGCGCGGTGATCCGCCCGATGGCCGTGGTGGTCGCGGACGTGCCGCCCTACGCGGTGGTCGACGGCTCGCCCGCTCTCGTCCGGGAGATGCGGCTCCCCGACCCGCTGATCGCGCGCTTCCTGGCCCTGCGCTGGTGGCGCTTCGCCCTGTGGGACCTCGACCGGGCCGCCGTGACGGATCCCGAGCGCTTCCTCGACGCCGTCGAGGCCAAGGTCGCGGCGGGCTTGCAGCCGTACCGGCCGGGCGAGATCCGCGTCGCCGATCTCTGACGCGCGTAGCCCGCCCGTGCCGCCCGGAGAAACCCGCGCGGCGCTCAGCCCTGTCGCGACGCGCTCCCACGGGAACGGTCAGTTGCGTCTCAGCAGGCGCTCGAAATAGTCGAGTTCCTCCCGCGGCCGGGTCGGGTCGCCGAGCTTGCGCCGCAGCTCCTCCATGATCCGCCTCGCCCGCTGGACCGCGGATTCGTCGGCGGTCGGCACGCGCACGCGGCCGTCTCCGGTGTCGCGGCCGCGGGTCGGGCGACCGAGGGGGTCGTCGTCGCGGTTGCCGGCCTGACCCTGCGGCCCCGGCTGCTGGCCGCCCTCCTGCTGTCCCTCGCCCTGGCCCTCGGCCATGTCCTGCATCTGCTGCGCCATCCCCTCGGCGCCGCGCTTCAGCCCGTCCAGGGCGCGGCCCTGGGCATCGACCGCGTCCCCCTCGCGCCCCTGGCGCAGGGCGTCCTCAGCCTCGCGCATGGCGTCCTCGGCATCGGCGAGGCCCTGCTCGCCGCGCATGCCGTTCTCCTTCATCCGCCGTTCGAGATCCTCGAGCCGCTGCCGCAGCGCCTGCTGGCGCTCGCCGATCCCGCCCTTCTGGCCCGACTGCCCCTTCTGGCCCTGCTGTCCCTGGCCCTGCTGATCCTCGGAACCCTGCTGTCCACCCTGCTGACCGGGCTGGCGCTGGCCCTCGCCCGGCTGGCCGCCGCGCTGACCCTGCTGCTGCTGGCCGCGGTTCGACGGGCGCTGGCCGCCGCGCTTCTCCTGCCCGTCCTTGAAGGTCTCGTCGCGCAGGCCCTGCTGGTCGCGGGTCATCTCGTCGAGTTCGCGCATGCCGCGCTGCATCTCGCGGCTCGACTGGTCCGAGCGGCCGCCGCGCTCCGCGGTCTGGAGGTTCTCCAGGATGTTGCGCAACTGGTCCATCAGACGCTGCGCCTCGGCAGTATCGCCCCGCTTCATCGCCTCGGCCATGTCCTGGAGCATCTTGTCCAGGTCTTCCGGCGTGACCGTCTTGGACTGCTGATTGCTCTGACCGCGCTCCGACCGGTCGCGCGGCTCGCGCCCCTGCTTCTGCGCCATCTCGGAGAGGAACTTGTCCAGGGCCTGCTTCAGGTCCTGGGTCAGACGCTTGATCTCCTCATCGGGCGCGCCGCGGTCAATCGCTTCCTTGAGCCGGTCCTGCGCCTGTCGCAGGCCCTTCTCCGCGTCGGAGAGGTCCCCGTCCTCGATCTTGAGGGCCATCTCCCACAGCAGATCGGCCACCGCGGTCAGGTCCGCGTCGTCGCCGGCCCGGCGCAGGCGGCCCGCGGCCGTCCGCAGGCCGAGGAAGATCGCGGGCTGCGGGGTGAAGGTCTCCGGGGCGATCAGCAGGGCATCCAGGGCGGCCTGCACCCGGCGGCGGCCGGTGTCCGGGGTCGTGACCAGCCGGCGCCGCTCCTCGGCGAGCGACCGGGCGAGGGGATCGCGGAACGGCCGGGCCGGCAGGGTGATCTCGGAGACCGGGGTCCGGCCCTCCTGGCCCGCCTCGTCCTTGACGAGCACGTGGAAGCGCACCCGCGCGCCCGACCAGGGGTTGTCGGTGAGGTCGACGAGCGTCTTGGTCTCGGCCTCGCCGCTCGCGTCGGCGGGCAGCGCGAGGTTGATGCGCGGCGGCGGCACCAGGGAGCGCCCGCCCTCGGCGGCCTCGACGATCCCCTCCGCCGAGGCGATCCCGTAATCGTCCTTGGCCCGGTAGGTGAGGTTGAAGGTGCCGCGACCGTTCACCTCCGGACCGCCGACCAGCGCCACCTCCGGCGGCCGGTCGGGGATCGCCTCGACGATCAGGCGCTGCCGCTCGCCGGGCATCGCGACGGTCAGCTCCGCGCCGCCGGTGATCCGGAACCGCTCCTCGCGCAGGTCCGGGCGCGCCTCCTGGCCGGGCACCGGCACCAGCGCCGCGCTCGGAGTCAGGACGGTGCGGTCGGCGGCCGCCCCCGCGCCGGCGATGCGGACGATGAGCTGGGAATTGACCGGCGCGCGCAGGCGCTGCTCGCCGCCGCCCATGGTCACCAGCAGGGGCGGCATCCGGGTGTAGAGCGGCGGGTCGATCCAGCCGTCGACGCGGAAGCTGGGGCCCGGCGCGGGCGGGGCGTGCCAGTCGAAGGCGGAGCCCAGACGGTCGCGCCATTCCGGGCCGGCGGCGAACAGGCTCGCCACGGCGGCGACGATCAGGCCGGCGCGGACCGCGTAGGGGTCGCGCCGGGCCATGCCCGGCCGCGGCGGACCGACCCGCAGGGCGGCGACCGCCCGCGCCGCCCGGCTCTGGTGCAGCGCCCAGAGGGCACGGCTCGCGGGGTCGCCCGCGCCCACCGCCAGCGTGTCCTGCGCCGCCGAGGCGGGGCCGTGGACCAGGGCCGGATCGCGCGCGCCCGCCTCCCGGTCGAGGCGCGCCAGAGCGGCGCGGCGGTCGAGCCGGGGCAGGCGGAGCAGGGGCGCCAGGGCGGCGGCGAGGGCGACGGCGAAGGCCGCGGCGCCGATCTGCCGCCAGACCGGCGCGAGGTCGAGCCAGAGTCCGGACCACGACAGGATCAGGAAGACGAGGCCGACGCCGAGCCCGCGCCACAGCACCGGCCACGCCGCCTCCCACAGGGCGGCGGCCCGCGCCCGCGCGACGAGCCGGTCGAGCCGTTCGGCGGCCGGCTCGGCCGTCCCGCCGGTTCGGTCTCCGCTGGAACCCTGCCTGCCGCTCACGCCGACCTGTCCATCGCCCCGCCGCGCCGCCGACGGCGTCGCACCCGCGAGGCTAGCATGGTGGTCCCCGGGCGCCAGCGGGTCAAATCGGCGCGACGTGCGGCCTCAGGCGTGCGCCTGGATGAAGGCCCGGACCTGCGGGTAGATCTGCCCGTCCCAGCGGCGGCCGGCGAACACGCCGTAATGGCCCACCCCCGCCTGGAGGTGGTGGCTGCGCATGTAGGGCGGCAGGCTCGCGCACAGGTCGTGCGCCGCCATGGTCTGGCCGACCGCGCAGATGTCGTCGCGCTCGCCCTCGACCGTCATCAGCGCCGTGCGCCGCACCGCCCGCAGGTCGACCGGCTCGCCGCGGTAGGTCAGGGCGTTCCGGGCCAGGGTGTAGTCCTGGAACACCGTCTTGACCGTCTCGATGTAGAACTCCGCCGCGAGGTCGAGCACGGCGAAGTACTCGTCGTAGAACGTCCCGATCGCCTCGGCCTTGGCGTCCTCGCCGTGGGCCATGTGCCAGAACAGGTCGGCGTGCCCCTGCATGTGCCGCTTGGCGTTCATGGCCATGAACGCCGAGACCTGCATGAAGCCGGGATAGACCCGCCGGCCGGCGCCCCTGTGGCGGGCCGGCACGGTGGCGATCAGGTTGCGCTCGAACCACGCGATCGGCTTCGAGGTCGCCAGCTCGTTCACCGCCGTCGGGTTGATGCGGCAATCGACCGGTCCGGCCATCAGCGTCATGCTGCGCGGGGCCGCCGGATCCCGGCTCTGCGCCATCACCGCGGCGGCCGCGAGCGTCTGGACCGCCGGCTGGCAGACGGCGAGCACGTGCGAGCCTTCGCCCATGGTGCGCAGGAACTGGACCAAGTGGGCGACGTAGTCGTCGAACCCGAACGGTCCCTCCGAGGCCGGCACGTCGCGGGCGTTGTGCCAGTCGGTGATGTAGACGTCGTGGTCGGGCAGCATGGTGCGCACCGTGGCGCGCAGCAGGGTGGCGAAGTGGCCCGAGAGGGGTGCGACGAGCAGCACCTTCGGCTGCTCCGTCTGGATGTCCTTGCGGAAGCGCAGCAGGGTGCCGAACGGGGTGGCCTGCACCGGCTCCTCGACGACCGCCACCTCGCGGTTGCCGACCTTAACCGCACCGATCCCGTAGGCCGGCCGGGCGAATGTCAGCCCGGTGCGCATCATCATCCGGGCGCCGGCCGACATCCAGGTGATCGGCTCGCCCCAGCCCGTCCAGGGCGACCACGCCGCGTCCAGCACCTGCCCCCACGCCCGGGTCTGCGCGGCCAGATCGGTCTGCAGGTCGAACGCGTCGTACAGCATCGGGCGGGCCCTCGCGGGTGCGCGGCCCGGCACGCGGGCGATCAGATCGGCGGGGACGGGCGGATGCCGGAGGGCGGATTGCATCTGCATGGCCGCGCAGGATGGGTCGGCCAAAGCACGTCCGCAACCTGCCAAAAGTCCGATACAGCCTTAAGGACGCGCGCCTGTGGCATTGATGCACCGCATTTCGGCGCGTCCGCAGCACATCTTTGAAGCGCGCGGCCGATTTACAGCCTGCGCGCGTCTTCGTTACCGAATTCTGATCCCCAGGTTGTGTGACGGGAGGGTCTGTCAGAGGGTCTGATTGTAGGCGCCGACCTCCGGATTCTCCCGCAACACACCGTCGACCGCCTTGAACATCGCCCGCAGCCGCTCCTCGGAGACCGGGCTCTCGACCACCACCACCAGCTCCGGCTTGTTGGAGGAGGCGCGCACGAGGCCCCAGGTGCCGTCCTCGGTCGCCACCCGCACGCCGTTGACGGTGACGAGGTCGGTGATCCGCGCCCCCGCGATCGGCTCGCCCCGGTCCTTCATGTCCCGGAAGCGCGCCGTCACCCGCTCGACCACGCCGTACTTCTGGTCGTCGGGGCAGTGCGGCGACATGGTCGGCGAGCCCCAGGTCTTGGGCAGCGCCCGGTAGAGGTCGGCCATCGACCGGTCGGGGTTGCGGTCGAGCATCTCGATCACCGCGATGGCGGTGAGCAGCCCGTCGTCGTAGCCGCGGCCGATCGGCTCGTTGAAGAAGAAGTGCCCGGATTTCTCGAAGCCGGCGAGCGCGCCGAGCTCGTTGACGCGGCGCTTGATGTAGCTGTGCCCGGTCTTCCAGTAGTCGGTCTTGACCGCCCGTGCCTTCAGCTCCGGGTCGGTGTGGTAGAGCCCGGTCGACTTCACGTCGACGACGAAGGTCGCGCCGGGGTGCAGCTTGCCGAGGTCGCGGGCGAGCATCACGCCGATCTTGTCGGCGAAGATCTCGGCGCCCTCGTCGTCCACCACGCCGCAGCGGTCGCCGTCGCCGTCGAAGCCCAGGCCCACGTCGGCCCCGTGCGCCTTCACCGCGTGGGCGATGGCGTGGAGCATCTCCATGTCCTCGGGGTTCGGGTTGTAGCGCGGGAAGCTGTGATCGGCCTCGACGTCCAGGGGCACCACCTCGACCCCCAGCGCCTCCAGCAGGCGCGGCGCGAAGGCGCCGGCCGTGCCGTTGCCGCAGGCCGCCACCACCTTGAGCTTGCGGGTGATCGGCTTGGCGCGGGTCTTCAGGTCCTTGAGATAGGTCTCGGCGAAGCCCTCCACGAACTCGTAGGCGCCGCCCCCGCGGTACTGGAAGGTGCCGCCGAGCACGATCTCCTTCAGCCGAGTCATCTCCTCGGGCCCGAAAGTCATCGGCCGGTTGGCGCCCATCTTCACGCCGGTCCAGCCGTTGTCGTTGTGCGAGGCGGTGACCATCGCCACGCAGGGGCAATCGAGGGCGAACTGCCCGAAATAGGCCATCGGCGACAGGGCGAGCCCGACATCCTTAACCCGCAGCCCCGCGGCCTGCATGCCGGCGATGAGCGCGAGCTTGATCGAGGACGAGTAGCCCCGGTAATCGTGGCCGGTCACGATGTCGGGGCGCACGCCCATCTCGTGGACCAGCGTGCCGATGCCGAGCCCGAGCGCCTGGACGCCCATCAGGTTGATCTCCTGCGGGAACAGCCAGCGCGCGTCGTACTCGCGGAAGCCCGTGGGCTTGACGAGGGGCAGTTGCTCGAACGCGAAGGTGTTCGGCGAGAGACCCGCTTCGGGCTTGGGAAACATCGGGCGCGCTCCGGTCGGCCGCAGAGGACCGACGCCCTAGCGAAACCCGCGCTCCGGGGAAAGATGTCGCGACCGGGCGTCCGGCGCGGCCTCGAACCGTGACCGGGGCGAACCTGAGCGACCGGTCCTCTGGCTGGGCTTTCCCAGAGCGCTGAACGGGTCGGTCGGGGCAGGCCGCATGCACGTCCCGCGACAGGTGCGTGGGACGGCGGACAGCGGAGCCGCCTGCCGCTCAATCGCGCGCGGCGAGCCACACCGTGTCGGGCTCCTCGTCGGGCAGGAGCGCCGCCACCGCGTCGAGATCGACCACGTACTGATCGGTCAAAAGTCGCCACATGTCCGCGGAGGAGCGGACCTGGGGCCGCAGCCCGTCGAGGGTCCGGGCGAGCAGCGAGGCGTTCAGGAGCGTCGGGCGCGGCAGCAGCGGATCGGTGTTGAGCATCGGCGTCGGATCCAGGTGGACGGCCACACTTTCGACAGGCGTGGTTAAACCGCGGTTAAGGGGAGCGGTCGCCGCCGTGACCGACCGGGCGCCGCGGGCGCACGCCGTTCACAAGACCGGCGCCTTCCGGTATCACGCGCGAGCGCCGAGACGGGCCCGGCCGAGCGGGTTTCGCGGCCGGCGCGGACCGAGAGTTCATGGACGCCATCCCCGACAGCACCGGCACCCCGGCCGCGGCCCCCGTCGCCCGCCTCGTCCTCGCCTCCGCCTCGCCGCGGCGCCTCGCGCTGCTCCAGCAGGTGGGTATCGAGCCCGACGCGCTGCTGCCCGCCGACATCGACGAGACGCCGCGCAAGTCCGAGCCGCCGCGCGAACTCGCCCGGCGTCTCGCCCGGACGAAGCTCGCCGCCGCCGAGGCGGTGCTGCGGGCGGAGGGCGGCACGGTGCGGACCTGGCTCGTCGCCGCCGACACGGTGGTGGCCGTGGGACGGCGGGTCCTGCCGAAGGCGGAGGTGCCCGACGAGGCGGCGGACTGCCTGCGGATGCTCTCGGGCCGCCAGCACCGGGTCTACACCGCGGTCTGCGTGCTCTCCCCCGGCGGCCGCCGCGAGCGGATCGTCGAGAGCCGGGTGCGCTTCAAGCGCCTGTCGGGCCGGGACATCCAGGCCTACGTCGCCTCCGGCGAATGGCGCGGCAAGGCCGGCGGCTACGCGATCCAGGGTCTCGCCGGGGCCTTCGTCGTCAAGCTGGTCGGGTCCCACAGCGCCGTGGTGGGGCTGCCGCTCTACGAGACCGTGAGCCTCCTCGACGGAGAGGGGTTTCCGGTGCGCGCCGCCTGGGGCGGCCCGGCGTGACCCCCGGCCGCCGCACCCCGGCCTGTCCGATCTGCGGCCGGCCGACCGATCCGGCGTTCCGGCCGTTCTGCTCGCAGCGCTGCGCGGATGTCGATCTCGGCCGCTGGCTGAACGAGCGCTACGTCATTCCAGACCCCGAGGCGCCCGACGAGGCGCCGCGCGAGCCCGAGCCCGACGCCTGAGCGGGTGCCCGTCCACAGACGCTCACGCGGCCGTCGCGGCAGGCTAGACAGGCGCCGAAGCACTCACTATACCCCGCCTCGTTCGCGGCCCACGGCGCCGCGAGCGTCGCCCAGGTAGCTCAGTTGGTAGAGCATGCGACTGAAAATCGCAGTGTCGGTGGTTCGATTCCGCCCCTGGGCACCACAAACCTCGCTTCCATAGTCCTGACGAACGATCCGTCGGTTGGCAGAGTCCAACGCAGCGCGATGTGCCGCGATACGGCGGGTCAAGACTGGAACCGGCGCGGCCGACCGCTGTTGTCGATCAACCCACGCACAACCGAAAAAAGACCGCCCCTTCGCGGAGGCGGTCCGAAGTCTCGGGAGGAAACGCCCATGGAGGGCAGCGACGCGCCGACGCCATCGGCCCGCCGCATCCGGTGAACCGGCCGTCACCGGGTTGGTTCCGACCTTTTGCGTGATCGACGTTTCGTGATCCTGCCGCGCTTCGCCAGAGGTTCGGCCGCCGCGTCGGCCAGAAGGGGCGAACTGGTTCCATCCCGTGTACAGGGGCGTATGAACGCTGCCCGCTCCCGCTTCGACGCCCTCCTGCTCGACCTCGACGGCACGCTCGTCGACAGCTTGCAGGATCTCACGGACGCGCTGAACGCGCTGCTCGCCGAGCGCGGGCTCTCCGGCGTCGACCGCGCGGCGGCGGGGGCGATGGTCGGCGACGGGGTGCGCAAGCTGGTCGAGCGGGCGCTGCGGGCGCGGGGCGGGGACCCGGCCGCGGCCGACGCCCTGGTGCCGCGGTTCCTCGCCCTCTACGAGCCCATCGCCGCCCGCCATACCCGGCCGTTCCCCGGTGTCGTCGACACGCTCTCGGCACTGGCGGAGGCCGGCTTCGCTCTCGCGGTCGTGACCAACAAGCCGGTCCGGGCGACGCGGATCGTCCTCGACCGCCTCGGCCTTGACCCGCTCGTGGCGACGGTGATCGGCGGCGACAGCGTGGCGGCCCGCAAGCCAGACCCGGCGCCCCTGCACGCGGCGCTCACGGCCCTCGGCGTTCCGCCGGGCCGCGCGGTCATGGTCGGCGACAATCACCACGATATCGAGGCCGCCCGGGCGGCGGGCACCGCCGCGGTCGCGGTGTCCTACGGCTACGCTCACCGGCCGCCGCACGAACTGGGCGCGGACGCGCTGATCGACGCGTTCTCCGCGTTGCCCGCCGCGCTCACGGCGCTCGCGGAGGCGCACCAGCATCCGGTCGAAGCGCCCGGCGCACGGTGAGCGCGGGTGGGTCCTGCCGCGATCAGTTGACCGCGTGATGGGAATCGGCGAGCGCCCGGTGCATCTCGACCAGCAGCGACAGGGGCAGCCACGGCTTGTCCAGTTGCGTGACGGCGATCGGCAGCGGCTCGCGCGGGGTGCGCTCGGTGGCGAGGATCACGGGCACGCCCGGCCAGAGCAGCCCCAGCGCCCGCGCGAGGGCGAAGCCGTCCATCGCGCCGTCGAGCCGCTGATCGGCCACCACCAGAGCGACCTCGCCGCCGCGGTGCTTCATCACGCCGACCGCCTCCTCGGCGGTGTCGCAGCAGACGACGTCGAGTGTGCTGGCGCGCAGCAGCGTCGCCGCCTGCTCCGCCATGGTCGGGCATCGGCCCACCACCACCACGAGCGGCTGCTCCGTCACCGCCTCGGTCTCGGGGTCTTCGAGCCGGGCGAGCAGTTCGAGCAGCGGCTGCGGCCAGTCCTCGCAGGCGGTCACCGGCATGAGCTGCGCCAGACCGTGCGCGACGGCTTGAAGAAGGGGATTGCCTTGGCCGTAGGATGAGACCGTGGATTTATAGCGGACCTGATGCACGCGCTCCCCGCGTGGGCGGAAGCTGATTCCGACCGGCGCGGCCCTGATTGACCTACATCAATAACGTGAAGGGCAATGACGCCGCGCGTCGTCGGTTGCACGGGAGAGGCGAGAAAATCATCCGAGGCCGCCGCGTGCGGTCCGTCCCGGGCGGACTTGTGCAGGGCGTGGAGCCTTCGCGCCGGGGCGGCCCGGTCGTGCCCGCCGCGCTATATCCGGCGCCATCATCCGCGACGGAGGCACACATGGATCTCGGGTTGAACGGGCGCCGCGCCCTCGTCTGCGCGGCCAGCAAGGGGCTCGGCCGGGCCTGCGCCCTGGCCCTCGCCCGCGAAGGCGTGGCGGTGACGATCACCGCCCGCACCGCGGCGGTTCTGGAGGCCACCGCGGACGACATCCGCCGCGAGACGGGTGCCGCGGTGACGGTCGTCGTCGGCGACATCGCGACGGAGCGCGGCCGGGCCGACGCGCTCGCCGCCTGCCCGGACCCCGACATCCTCGTCAACAACGCGGGCGGGCCGCCGCCGGGCGATTTCCGGGACTGGGACCGCGAGGTCTGGATCCGGGCGCTCGACGCCAACATGCTGGCGCCGATCGCGCTGATCCGGGCGGTGGTCGACGGGATGATCGCCCGGCGCTTCGGGCGGATCGTCAACATCACCTCCGGGGCGGTGAAGGCGCCGATCGACCATCTCGGCCTGTCGAACGGCGCGCGCGCCGGCCTCACCGGCTTCGTGGCCGGGCTCGCCCGCCAGACGGTGCGGCACGGGGTGACGATCAACAACCTGCTGCCGGGCCCGTTCGACACCGACCGGATCCGGAGCAACGCGGCCGCAGGGGCCGCCAAGGCGGGGACGAGCGTCGAGGCCTTCCTGGAATCCCGCGCCGCGGCGAACCCGGCCGGCCGGTTCGGCGACCCGGAGGAGTTCGGCGCGGCCTGCGCCTTCCTGTGCGGGCGGCAGGCCGGCTTCATCACCGGCCAGAACCTGCTGCTCGACGGCGGCGCCTATCCCGGGACCCTGTGAGGCACGGCGGGGCCGGGCCCCGCCGCGCCCGTCTCAGGCGTGGGCGAGGGCGCGCTTCTTGCCCAGGGCCTCCTCGACGGTGCCGGCGCCGTCGAGGTAGCCGTGCACCTTCGGGTTCGGCATGATCAGCGAGGCCACGAAGGCGATCGCCAGCATGACGGTCACGTACCAGAAGAACGTGCTCTCCATGCCGGCATCCTTGAACCACAGGGCCACGAGCTCGGCGGTGCCGCCGAACATCGCGTTGGCCAGCGCGTAGGACAGGCCGACGCCGAGCGCCCGCACGTTGGTGGGGAACAGCTCCGCCTTCACGATGCCGCTGATGCCCGTGTAGAACGAGATCACCGCGAGCCCCAGCGTGATCAGCGCGAAGGCGAGGTAGGGATCCTTGTTGGTGCCGAGGATCGACATCAGCGGCACCACCATCAGCGTCCCGAGGCCGCTGTAGAGGATCATGTTGGCCTTGCGGCCGATCTTGTCCGACAGCGCCCCGAAGATCGGCTGGATCAGCATGTAGACCAGCAGCACGAACGTCATGGTCTGCGAGGCGGTGGTCTTCGGCATGCCCGCGGTGTTGACGAGATACTTCTGCATGTAGGTGGTGAAGGTGTAGAAGCTGAGCGAGCCGCCGGCGGTGTAGGCGAGCACGACGCAGAAGGCGCGCCAGTGCTTGAACAGCGCGCTGAACGTGCCGGCCTCCTCCTTGTCGCCGCCCTCCTTGGTCTCGGCGAGCGAGCGGCGCAGGTAGAGCGCCACCACGGCGAGCGCCGCGCCGATGAAGAACGGGATCCGCCAGCCCCAGGCGGTCAGCTCGTCGCCGGTCATCACCGCCTGGAGGCTCACCAGCACCAGCGAGGCCAGGAGCTGGCCGCCGATCAGCGTGACGTACTGGAACGAGGCGAAGAAGCCGCGCTTCCCCTTGATGGCGACCTCGCTCATGTAGGTCGCCGAGGTGCCGTACTCGCCGCCGACCGACAGGCCCTGGAGCATGCGCGCCAGGAGCAACAGCACCGGCGCCAGGGTGCCCACCGTCGCGTAGGTCGGCAAGATGCCGATCAGCAGCGAGCCGAAGCACATCATCAGCACCGAGATGACCATCGAGGTCCGCCGCCCCACCCGGTCGGCGATGCGCCCGAACAGCCAGCCGCCGATCGGCCGCATGAAGAAGCCCACCGCGAAGATGCCCGCCGTCTGGAGGAGCTGGCTGGTCGCGTCGCCCTTCGGGAAGAAGGCCGGGGCGAAGTACAGGGCGAAGAAGGCGTAGCAGTAGAAATCGTACCACTCGACGAGGTTGCCCGAGGACGAGCCGACGATCGCCATGATGCGCCGCTTGCGGTCCGCGGCCTCGTCCTCGGCGCTCATCGGTGCGATGCCGATCTGGCCGGCGGTGGGAGCGGACATGGCGTCTCCGGAACTCGTGCGACCCGGCCGACGGCCGGGTTCCCCTGCGCGGGCGGGACGTTACAGGCCGCGGCCGTGATCGCAAGGCAGCCTGGCCGCCGTGCGGGGGAAAGCCTTCACGCTGTCACGGGCCGGTGACCTGACGGGGCATGGATGCGCGCTCGGCGTGCGCGTGGATCCCGGCTTCGCGCCGGGGTTGAGGAACGGTTTGGCCGGGCCCGTCGTTGCGGGCCGACCCGAGCGCGAAGGGCGCGCCACGGACACGAAGCGAGTCGCCAAGCCATGAATCGATATCTGCGGGGAACGATCACGGCGGCCGTGCTGGTCGCCGGTGCGGCCACGGCCTTCGCGCAGGGCGGGCCAGGCGGCGGCGGAGCGGGCGCCGGAGGCGGAGCGGGTGCCGGCGCGGCGGGCGGAGCCGGCGGCGCCGGTGGGCCGGGCGGCGGCCCCGGCGCGGGAGGTCCTGGCGCGGGCGGTCCCGGCGCGGGCGGTGCCGGAGGCGCGG
>NZ_JAUYZI010000048.1 GCF_030700245.1 Methylobacterium amylolyticum | reverse complement strand
TCTGCGGCGTCTGCCGGAGAGCGAGCTCCAGGCGGTGGCGGACGCGGTGCGCGCCGAGATGATCGACGCGGTCTCGATCACCGGCGGCCATCTCGGCTCGGGGCTCGGCGTGGTCGAGCTGACGGTGGCGCTGCACCACGTGTTCGACACCCCCGACGACCGGATCGTCTGGGACGTCGGCCACCAGTGCTACCCCCACAAGATCCTCACCGGACGCCGCGACCGCATCCGCACGCTCCGCCAGGGCGGCGGCCTGTCCGGCTTCACCAAGCGCTCCGAGAGCGTCTACGACCCGTTCGGCGCCGCACACTCCTCCACCTCCATCTCCGCCGCGCTGGGCATGGCGGTGGGCCGCGACCTCGACGCCGCCGCCGCCAGGCAGAACGGCCTGCCGGCGCGCAAGCGCCGCAACAGCATCGCGGTGATCGGCGACGGCTCGATGTCGGCGGGCATGGCCTACGAGGCCATGAACAACGCCGGCGCCCTGCACTCGCGCCTGATCGTCATCCTCAACGACAACGACATGTCGATTGCCCCCCCTGTGGGCGCCATGTCGGCCTACCTCGCCCGGCTCGCCTCCGGCGACACCTACCGGAGCTTGCGCGAGACCGCCAAGCAGCTCGGCAAGCTGCTGCCGCGGGCGCTCTACCAGCGCGCGGCCGCCGCCGAGGAGTACGCCCGCTCGCTGGTGGTGGGCGGGGGCACGATGTTCGAGGAGATGGGCTTCCACTACGTCGGCCCCGTCGACGGGCACAACCTCGACCACCTGCTGCCGGTGCTCAAGAACGTGCGCGACACCGAGCAGGGCCCGATCCTGCTGCACGTGGTCACCCGCAAGGGCAAGGGCTACGCCCCCGCGGAAGCCTCGGCCGACCGCTACCACGGGGTGGTGAAGTTCGACGTGGTCTCAGGCGTGCAGGCCAAGGCCAAGCCGAACGCGCCGGCCTACACCCGGGTGTTCGGCGAGAGCCTGATCAAGGCCGCGGACGCCGACGAGAAGGTGGTGGCGATCACCGCGGCGATGCCCGGGGGCACCGGCATCGACCTGTTCGGCAAGGCGCACCCGGACAGGACCTTCGATGTGGGCATCGCCGAGCAGCACGCGGTGACGTTCGCGGGGGGGCTCGCGACCGAGGGGTACAAGCCGTTCGTGGCGATCTACTCGACGTTCCTGCAGCGGGCCTACGACCAGGTCGTGCACGACGTGGCGTTGCAGAACTTAGCTGTACGGTTCTGCCTGGACCGGGCGGGACTGGTGGGCGCGGACGGGGCGACGCACGCGGGCGCGTTCGACCTGGCCTACCTGTGCTGCCTGCCGAACATGACGGTGATGGCGGCCGCCGACGAGGCCGAGCTGGTGCACATGGTGGCGACCCAGCACGCGCACGACGCGGGCCCGAGCGCGCTGCGCTACCCGCGCGGCGAGGGGGTGGGGGTCGAGCTTCCGGAGCGGGGCGAGGTTCTGCCGATCGGCAAGGGGCGGATCGTGCGCGCGGACGCGAACCCGCGGGTGGCGCTGCTGTCGCTCGGCACGCGGCTGGCGGAGGCGCTGAAGGCGGCCGACAGCCTGGCGGAGCGGGGCGTGCCGGTGACGGTGGCGGACGCGCGGTTCGCCAAGCCCCTGGACGAGGCGCTGATCCTGGATCTGGCGGGGCGCCACGAGGTGCTGATCACGGTGGAGGAGGGCTCGCGGGGCGGGTTCGGGGCGCAGGTTCTGCACCTCCTGGCCGAGCGGGGCGCGCTGGACGCGGGGCGTGTGCGGGTGCGGACGCTGACGCTGCCGGACCTGTACCAGGACCAGGACAGCCCGGAGAAGATGTACGCCCAGGCCGGTCTCGACGCCGCCAGCATCGAGAAGGCCGTCGCCGACGCCCTGCCGGTCGCCAAGGAAGGCCGCTCGCGCCTGCGTCTCGCCTGACCCTGCCATCCGCCGGCGCGCCTTGCCGCGCCGGTGATTCGCGGACTAGAAGCCCGGCGCGGCGGAGTCATCCGCCCGCCGCACGCTCCCTGCGACCCTGAAGGACGATGGCAGAGGCGATCCTCCCCGGCCCCTCCGAGGCCGGCCCCGTGCTGATCACCGGCGCGAGCGGCTTCCTCGGTTCGGCCCTGGTCGACGTGTTCCGCCGCGCGGGCTTCCCCGTGCGGATCCTCGTGCGCGCGTCGAGCCCGCGCCGGAACCTGACCTGGACGGATGTCGAGATCGCCGAGGGCGACATGCGCGACCCCGCCGCCGTGGCGGCGGCGATGCGCGGCCGGCGCTACCTGATCCACGCGGCGGCCGATTACCGGCTGTGGGCGCCGGATAGGGAGGAGATCGTCCGCACCAACCGCGACGGCACCCGGCTGATGATGCGCGCCGCCCTCGACGCGGGCGTCGAGCGGGTCGTCTACACGTCGAGCGTCGCCACGATCCGCCCGCCCGCCGACGGCGTGACGCCCTCCGACGAGACCATGCCGCTGACGCCTGAGACGGCCATCGGCGCCTACAAGCGCAGCAAGGTCGTGGCCGAGCGCGTGGTCGAGGAGATGGTGGCCCGCGACGGCCTACCCGCGGTGATCGTCAATCCCTCGACCCCGATCGGGCCGCGCGACGTGAAGCCGACGCCGACCGGCCGGATCATCCAGGAGGCGGCGCTGGGCAAGATGCCGGCCTTCGTCGATACCGGCCTGAATCTGGCCCACGTGGACGACGTGGCGGCCGGCCACCTGCTCGCCCTGCGAAAGGGGCGGGTCGGCGAGCGCTACATCCTCGGCGGCGAGGACGTGTTCCTGTCGCAGATGCTCGCCGACATCGCCGGGATGGTCGGCCGCAAGCCGCCGACCGTGCGGCTGCCGCGCGCCGCGGTCTACCCGGTGGCGGTGTTCGCGCAGCTCGCCGCCCGGGTCACCGGCCGCCAGCCCTTCGCCACCGTCGACGGCATCCGCATGTCGCGCTACCGGATGTTCTTCTCGGACCGGAAGGCCCGGGCGGAGCTGGGCTACACCGCGCGGCCCTATCGCGAGGGGCTGTCCGACGCGATCGCGTGGTTCCGCGGGGCGGGATACCTGACATGACCGGGCTCGACAGCGCCACCGCCACGCGCTCCGGCAAGGGCCACCGCGACGAGAACTTCCCGGTCGCCTCGCACCTGATCCACCCGCGCCACCGCGGCGCGATCCTGGCGTTCTACAATTACGTGCGCGCGGGCGACGACGTGGCCGACCACGCCGACCTGTCGCCCGAGCGCAAGATCGAGCTGCTCGACCGGCTGGCCGACGCGCTGACCGGCGCGGGCCCCGCCGATCCCGAGGCCGCGCCCTTGAAGGCGGAGCTCGCCGCCCGCGGCCTGCCGCCCCGCCACGCGCTGGAACTGCTCGACGCGTTCCGCATGGACGCGCGCAAGAGCCGCTACACGGACTGGGACGACCTGATCCACTATTGCCGCTACTCGGCGATGCCGGTCGGGCGCTTCGTGCTCGACGTGCACGGCGAGGACCCGGCCCGGGTGTGGGGGCCGTCCGACGCGATCTGCGCGGCGCTCCAGGTGATCAACCACCTCCAGGATTGCGGCAAGGATTTCCGCGGCCTCGACCGGGTCTACATCCCGCAGGACGCGCTGGACCGGCACGGGGCCACCGTCGCCATGCTCGGCGCGGAGCGGGCGTCGCCGCAGCTCCGCGCGGTGATCGCGGACCTCGCCGAGCGCTGCCTCGGCCTGCTCGACGCGGGCGCCGCGCTGCCCGACCTGATCGACGACACCCGCCTGTCCCTGGAGATCGCCGCGATCCACCGCCTCGCGGTGGTCCTGGCGAAAGGCCTGACCACGCGCGACCCGCTCTCGGAGAAGGTCCACCACGGCAAGGCGGCCTTCGCGCTGACCGCGCTCGGCGGCGTCGCCGCGACCCTGGCGCGCCGGCCGTTCCGCGGCCGGATCGTGCGCGCCGCCGCGCAGGGAGCGCGCCCGTGACCGCCGTCGCCAGCCCCGCCCCGCAGGAGGAGGCCGCCCCGGCGCTGCCGGCCGCCGGCTCCTCGTTCTACACCGCCATGCGCCTGCTGCCGAAGCCGCGGCGCGAGGCGATGTACGCCGTCTACGCCTTCTGCCGCGCGGTCGACGACGTGGCCGACGACGGCGGCACGCGCCCCGTGCGGCAGGCCGAGCTCGACCGCTGGCGCGCCGACATCGACGCCCTCTACCAGGGCCGCCCCGTGGCCCGGACCCGCGACCTCGTCGGCCCGGTGCGGGATTTCGGCCTGAAGCGCGAGGACTTCCAGGCGGTCATCGACGGCATGGCGATGGACGCGGTCGAGGACATCGTCGCGCCGGACGAAGCCACCCTCGACCTCTACTGCGACCGGGTCGCCAGCGCGGTCGGGCGGCTGTCGGTGCGCATCTTCGGGATGCCCGAGGCGGATGGGATCCGGCTCGCGTGGCACCAGGGGCGGGCGCTCCAGCTCACCAACATCCTGCGCGACATCGACGAGGATGCCGAGCGCGGCCGCCTCTACCTGCCGCGGGAGAAGCTTCGGGCGATCGGGCTGACCGATCCGACGCCCGCGCAGGCGATCGCCCACCCGCGGATCGGCGAGGTCTGCGCGGGCCTCGCCCGCGAGGCGGAGGCGCACTACCGCGCCACCTGGGAGATCATCCGCCGCAACCCGCGCCGGCCCACCAAGGCGGCGCGGCTGATGGCGGGGGCCTACCATCTCTACCTCAAGGCGGTGGTGCGGCGCGGCTGGGCCGCACCCCGGGCGCGGGTGAAGCCCGGCAAGCTCGCCCTGATCGGCGTGGCCCTGCGGCACGGCGTGATCTGATGGGCACCGTCCACGTCGTCGGCGCCGGCCTCGCCGGGCTCTCCGCGGCCGTCTCGCTCGCCGAGGCCGGGCAGCGCGTCGTCCTGCACGAGGCCGCCAAGCAGGCGGGCGGGCGCTGCCGCTCCTACTTCGATTCGACCCTCGGCCTGACCATCGACAACGGCAACCACCTGCTGCTGTCGGGCAACGCCGACGCGCTGGGCTTCCTGAAGACGGTCGGCGCCCCGGACGACGCGCTCGTCGGCCCCGACGAGGCGGCCTTCGACTTCGCCGACCTGACGAGCGGCCAGCGCTGGCGCCTGCGCCCCAATGCCGGCCGGCTGCCCTGGTGGGTGCTGAGCCCGGGCCGCCGCGTCCCCGGCACCCGCGCCCGCGACTACCTCGCGCCGCTCGGCATCCTGCGCGCCGCCGCCGGCAAGGGGGAGGGGGCGGGCGGCACGATCGGCGCCAGCATGGCCTGCGAGGGCCTGCTCTACGACCGCCTCTGGCACCCGGTGCTGCTCGCGGCCCTCAACACCGAGCCGCGCGACAGCGACGTCGGGCTCGCCGCCCGGATCCTGCGCGAGACGCTCGGCGCCGGCGGGCAGGCCTGCCGGCCGCTCGTGGCGGTGCAGGGCCTGTCCTACGCCTTCGTCGACCCGGCCCTGCGCTACCTCGCCGGGCGCGACTGCGCGATCCGGGTCGGCCGCCGCCTGCGCGGGCTCGACCGGGCCGGGGGCCGCGTCGCGGCCCTGACCTTCTCCGACGGCGTCGAGAGCCTGAGCGCGGGTGATTCGGTCGTGCTCGCCCTGCCGCCCTGGGTGACCGCCGAGGTGTTGCCGGAAGTCCGCGCGCCGCGCGAATTCCGGTCCATCGTGAACGCCCATTTCGCCCTGGCGCCGCCCCCCGGCGCGCCGCTTCTTCTCGGCGTGGTGAACGGGCTCACGGAGTGGCTTTTCGCCTATCCGGACCGCTATTCGGTGACGATCAGCGGCGCCGACAGGCTTCTCGACACCCCCCGCGAAGACCTCGCCCGCCAGATTTGGGGGGAAATCGCCCAGTTGGGCAATCTTGCACCGGAACTGCCTAGCTGGCAGATCGTCAAGGAGAAGCGGGCGACCTTCGCCGCGACGCCGGCCGAGGCCGCGCGACGCTCGGGGGCCGAAACCGCCGTCGCGAACCTGGTTCTGGCGGGGGATTGGACCGCCACCGGGCTGCCGTCGACGATCGAGGGAGCGATCCGTTCGGGCAAGACGGCCGCGCGCGCTCTGACGTGCGCGGGAACACGCGCGCAAAGCGCAGCTTGAGGCATGCCGACCGTATCGCAACGGTCCCAGGGCACGAGGACGATGAGAGAGGCCGTGAGCAAGGTCGAGGCGCTTCAGCGCCCGAAGACGCAGGGGATCACCCTCGATGCCGTCGAGCGGAGCGTGGCGCAGGCGACCCGGGGGCTGACCGCCCTGGCGCACGCGGACGGCCACATCTGCTTCGAGCTGGAGGCGGACGCCACCATCCCGTCCGAGTACATCCTCTACCACCAGTTCCGCGGCACCGAGCCGGCCGAGGGGCTGGAGCGGAAGATCGGCAACTACCTGCGCCGCACGCAAGGCCGGCACGGCGGCTGGTCCCTCGTCCACGAGGGGCCGTTCGACATGAGCTGCACGGTCAAGGCGTACTTCGCCCTGAAGATGAGCGGCGAGGACATCGAGGCGCCGTACATGCGGCGCGCCCGGGAGGCGATCCTGTCCCGCGGCGGCGCGGCCAACGCCAACGTGTTCACCCGCTTCATGCTGGCCCTCTACGGCGAGGTGCCGTGGAGCGCGGTGCCGGTGATGCCGGTGGAGATCATGTTCCTGCCGCGGTGGTTCCCGTTCCACCTCGACAAGGTGAGCTACTGGGCGCGCTGCGTGATGGTGCCGCTGTTCGTCCTCCAGGCGACGAAGCCGCGGGCGCGCAACCCGCGCGGCATCGGCGTGCAGGAGCTGTTCGTCACCCCGCCGGCCTCGGTCCGCTCCTGGCCGGGCAGCCCGCACGCCACGTGGCCGTGGACGCCGATCTTCGGCTTCATCGACCGCATCCTCCAGCGCACCGAGAACCACTTTCCGAAGAAGCGCCGCAAGCGCGCCATGGAGATGGCCCGCGCCTGGGTGAGCGAGCGCCTGAACGGCGAGGATGGGCTGGGGGCGATCTTCCCCGCCATGGTCAACTCGGTCCTGATGTACGAGGTGATGGGCTACGGGCCCGACCACCCGCAGGTGCGCATCGCCCGCGACGCCATCGAGAAGCTCGTGGTCGTCAAGGCCGACGAGGCCTACGTGCAGCCCTGCGTCTCGCCGGTCTGGGACACCGCGCTCGCGAGCCACGCGCTGCTCGAAGCCGGCGGCGGCGACGCCGAGGCGCAGGCCCGCGCCGGCCTCGACTGGCTGAAGCCCCGGCAGGTGCTCGACATCAAGGGCGACTGGGCGGCGGCCAAGCCCGACGTGCGGCCCGGCGGCTGGGCGTTCCAGTACGGCAACGCCCACTACCCCGACCTCGACGACACCGCCGTGGTGGTGATGGCGATGGACCGGGCGATGCGCCAGCACGGGCTGGTCGCCGGCATGCCCGACTACAAGGCCTCGATCGCCCGGGCCCGCGAGTGGGTCGAGGGGCTGCAATCGGCCGACGGCGGCTGGGCCGCCTTCGACGCCGACAACAACCACATGTACCTCAACCACATCCCGTTCTCGGACCACGGGGCGCTGCTCGACCCGCCGACCGCGGACGTGACCGCCCGGGTGGTGGGCATGCTCGCCCAGCTCGGCGAGACCCGCGAGACCTCCCGCGCCCTCGACCGCGGCGTGAACTACCTCCTGAACGACCAGGAGGAGGACGGCTCGTGGTACGGCCGCTGGGGCATGAACTTCATCTACGGCACGTGGTCGGTGCTGAACGCCCTGAACGCCGCCGGCATCGATCCCGCCGACCCGCGCGTGCGCAAGGCCGCCGCGTGGCTGATCCGGATCCAGAACCCGGACGGCGGCTGGGGCGAGGACGCCTCGTCCTACAAGATCGACCCGGCCTTCGAGCCCGGCTCCTCCACCGCCTCGCAGACCGCCTGGGCGCTGCTGGCGCTGATGGCGGCGGGCGATTGCGAGGACCCGGCGGTGACGCGGGGCGTGAACTTCCTCACCCGCACCCAGGAGGCGGACGGCCTCTGGAGCGAGGAGCGCTACACGGCGACCGGATTCCCGCGGGTGTTCTACCTGCGCTACCACGGCTACCCGAAGTTCTTCCCGCTCTGGGCGCTGGCCCGCTACCGCAACCTCAAGCGGAGCAACACCCGGCAGGTCGCGTTCGGGATGTAATCGGCGGACGCGGGGCCGGTGCGCTGGTAGGGTGCCGGCCCCGCCGCCGTGCCGGCCTGCCGCGCTGACCGATCCGTGCCTTCGAGCGACCCCGATCCGTCCCGCGCGGGCCCCGCGCCCCGGCCGCGCCTTGCGGCCCTGGCCGGACTGGTCCACCAGCGCGCGATGATCGATCCCGCAGCCCCCGTCCTCGCCGTCACCGGGCTCGCCCGCGAGCGCCGGCTCGCCGCGGGCCCGGGCGTGGAGGCGGTCGGCGCGGGCGGGAGCCCGGTCCGGCTGCGCGCGCTCCTCGACGCGCGGGTGCCGCCCGGCTGCCGGGCGGTGGTCAGCTTCGGCATCGCCGGGGGGCTCGATCCGGCGCTGCGGCCCGGCGACGTGGTGGTCGGCACCGGCGTCGTCACCGGGGACGGGCGCCGCCCGGCCGACCTCGACGCCGCAGCGGCGCTCCTCGGCCTGCTCGGGGACCTGCCGAACCGGGTGGTCTCCGCCGACCTCGCGGGCGTCGACGCGGCGGTGCTGGCTGTGGCGGACAAGGTCGCCCTCCGGGCCGGCACCCAGGCCGCGGCGGTCGACATGGAATCGCACGTCGCCGCCGCCTTCGCAGGCCGGCACGGGCTGCCCTTCGCGGCGCTCCGCGTGATCTGCGACCCGGCGGACCGGGCGCTGCCGCCGTTCGCCGCCGAGGCCCTGACGCCGGACGGCGAGCCCGACATCCGCGGCGTCCTCTGGGCGCTCGCCACCGGCCGCGCCCGGGTCGGCGACCTCGTCCGCCTCGGCCGCGATTCCGCCGCGGCCTTCGCCGTGCTCGGCCGCTGCCGGGCCCTGCTGGGCGCCGGACTCGGCGTGCCGCGGCCCGAGCCCGCCGCCTCCTGAACGAGGCCGCCTCCTGAACGAGACTGGCGCCGGCCACGGGGCCGGCGCCAGTCGAAGTCAGCAGAGTGGGGCGCGGGTCGGACGAGCCCGCGCCCGACCCGGATCAGCCGGCGTTCCCGGTGAGCGAGATCGCCACGAAGCGGGTCTGGCCCTTGGCGCTCTTCACCCGCATCAGCACCGCCTTGCGGCCGTTCGACTCGGCGGAGCGGATCTGCGCCGCGACGTCGGAGGGGCTCGACACCGACTGGCCGCCGACATCGAGGATCAGGTCGCCCTGCTCGATGCCCTTGGCCGCGGCCGGCCCTTCGGGATCGACCTGCACCACCGCCACGCCTTGGTCGGAGAGACCGACCTCGGCGGCCGGGGCGAGCCCCAGCCCGAGGCGGGGCTGGCCGTCGCTGCCCGCGTCGCCGCGGCTCGCGACCTTGCCGTCGCCGGGCAGCGCGCCGAGGGTGACGGTGGCCGTGTCGGTCTTGCCGCCGCGCAGGTAGGTCAGGTCGATCTTCGTGCCCGGCTTCAGGCCGGCGATCTTCCGGGACAGCTCGCGGGCGCTGCTCACCGCGTCGCCGTTGACCTTCTCGATCACGTCGCCCGCCTTGAGGCCGGCCTTGGCCGCGGGGGTGCCGCTCTCGGCGTGATCCACCAGGGCGCCCTTGGCCTTATCGAGGCCCAGCCCCTCGGCGATGTCCTGCGTCACCGGCTGGATCTGCACGCCGAGGTAGCCGCGGGCGACCTTGCCGTCGGTGCGGAGCTGGTCGACGACCGTCTGCACCGTGTCCGCGGGGATCGCGAAGGCGAGGCCGACGCTGCCGCCCGAGGGCGAGGCGATGGCGGTGTTCATGCCGACCACCTCGCCGTTGACGTTGAAGGTCGGGCCGCCCGAGTTGCCCTTGTTGATCGGCGCGTCGATCTGGAGGAAATCGTCGTAGGGCCCGGCGCCGATGTCGCGGCCGCGGGCCGAGACGATGCCGGCGGTGACCGTCCCGCCGAGACCGAACGGGTTGCCGATCGCCACCACCCAGTCGCCGACCTGCGGCGCGGCCTTGCCGAACTGCACGTAGGGGAAGTTGCCGGCCTCCTTGATCTTCAGCAGCGCCACGTCGGTCTTCGAATCCTTGCCGATCACCTTGGCGTCGAGGGTGCGGCCGTCGTCGAGGGTCACCTGGACGGTCTTGGCGTGGTCGACGACGTGGTTGTTGGTCACCACGTAGCCGTCGGCGGAGATGATGAAGCCGGAGCCCACCGCGCCGCGCTGGCCCTGCCGCTGCTGCGGCATTCCGGGGCCGTTGCCGGGGCCGTTGCCGGGACCGCCCTCGCCGAAGCGGCGGAAGAATTCGCGCAGTTGCGGCGGCACGTTCTGGAGGTTGTTGCCGCTCGGGCCGGACTCGTCGTCGCCGCTCGCCGTCCCGTCGAGCTTCACCTTCACCGAGACGACGCCCGGCTTCACCTTGTTGACGATGCCTGCGAACGAGCCGGGCGGGTGCTCGGGCGCCTCGATCGGGGTCTTGGGCAGGGCCTGCGCGTAGGCGGGCGTCGTGGAGGGCATGTAGCCGCTGCCGACGGCGCCGCCCGCGATCAGCGCGGCGGCGGCCACAGAGGCGAGCGCGCGGCGGGAGTAGCGGGTCTCGGTCATGGGGGTCTCAGCCTCTTCGGGACGATCGGGACGACGCCGCTCGCGGCGGTCGATGCCATCGTTCTACGGGGCGGCCCCTGACCCGGGCGTGGCGGGTGGATTACGGTTTCGTCAGGTGCGATCCAGGGGGTTCGGACGGCGGGACGCGGTCAGTGCAGGGGCTGGAAGGACACGCCGAATTGATCGCAGATCGACGCCAAGCGCTTGTCGCGCGTCCAGATCCGCGAACCCGGCATGAGCTTGGCGGATGCCAGCAGATGGGCATCGACGTAGCCGATACCGAGGCCGTAGATCTGGTGCGTCACGATGAGATCCAGGACTTCCCGATGTTCGGCGACGTCGGCCTGGGGCATTTCCTCGAGTGTCGCCATGAAGTCGAGATGCTGAGAAACATTACCCAACATCAGTTCACCCACGACATAGGGGTGGACGCGTTGCAGCATCTCTCGCATGAGATCGACCAAGAGCGGCTCGGACGCGCGCAGGTGGTCGATCCACACGTTGGTATCGACGATGATCACGGCTCCGAGCGACGCCGAGACCCCGCCTCCGCCCCCGGATAGGTTCCGCCGAGCAGCGCCATGCGCCGCGACGCCTCGCGCTGGACGAGGGCGCGCAGCGCTTCCCGGACGAGTTCGGATTTCTCGGTGATCCCGGTGTAGCGCTGCGCCTTCGCGAGCAGCTCGTCATCGAGGTTGATCGTCGTGCGCATCGCGGCCTCCGTCTGGAGACATCATATAGCGCATCATTCGATGCCGATCGAGATGCGCCGGTCGCGATCCCCGATGCCCGGATCACCTCCGACGATCGCCCTCAATCGTCGCTCAGCCGCGCCAGCGCCTCCTCGATCTTGGCGAGCCGCGCCGCCTCGGCCTCGCGGCGCTCGCGGGTCTCCTCGATGATCTCCTCGGGGGCGCGGGAGACGAAGTCGGCGTTGCCGAGCTTGCCGTCGATCTTCCGGATCTCGCCCTGCGCCTTCGCCTGCTCCTTGCGCAGCCGCGCCACCTCGGCGGCGAGGTCGACGATGCCCTCCAGGGGCAGGGCGGCGACGGAGCCGCGCACGAGGAGCTGGACCGCCTTCTTCGGCGGCGCGTCCGCGAACGCGATCTCGGAGAGCCGGGCGAGGCGGGTGAGCGTGTCGCGCCACGCCTCGACCCGGGCGCGCACGGCCGCGTCCGCGCCGACCAGCACCAGGGGCACGTGGGCGGCGGCCGGCACGCCGGTCTCGGAGCGGGCCGAGCGGATCTCGCTGACGAGATCGACCACGAACCCGACCTCGGCCTCCGCGCCGGCATCGGCGTAGCGCGACAGGTCGGGCCAGGGGGCGAGCGCCAGCAGGCCGCGGTCGGCCACGCCCGCGCCCTTGATCGCCCACAGCTCCTCGGTGAGGAACGGCATGAACGGGTGCAGCAGCTTGGCGACCTGATCGATCAGGAACGCGACCGTCGCCTGCGTCTCGGCGCGGGCCGCCGAGTCGACGCCCTCGCCCTGGAGGACGGGCTTGGCGAGTTCGAGATACCAGTCGCAGAACGTGTTCCAGGTGAAGCGGTAGGCCGCCGCCGCCGCGTCGTTGAACCGGTAGGCCGCGAGCGCGCCCTCGACCTCGGACACCGCGCGGGCGGCCTCGGTCAGCGCCCAGCGGTTGATGGCTCCCGTCACAGCGGCGGGGTCGAAGGCCGGATCGAGGCGGCAGCCGTTCAGCTCGGCGAAGCGGGCCGCGTTCCAGAGCTTGGTTGCGAAGTTGCGGTAGCCCTGCACCCGGTCGGTGGACAGCTTGATGTCCCGCCCCTGGACGGCCAGCGCGCACAGGGTGAAGCGCAGGGCGTCGGCGCCGACCTGATCGATCAGGTCGAGGGGATCGACGACGTTGCCCTTCGACTTCGACATCTTCGCGCCGGACGCGTCGCGCACCAGCGTGTGCAGGTAGACCGTGTCGAACGGCGTCCGGTCCGTGAGCTGGAGACCCATCATCATCATGCGGGCGACCCAGAAGAACAGGATGTCCTTGCCGGTCACCAGCGTATCGGTCGGGTAGTGGCGGGCCAGCTCCGGCGTCGCGTCGGGCCAGCCGAGCGTCGAGAACGGCCACAGGGCGGAGGAGAACCACGTGTCGAGGACGTCCGGGTCGCGGGTCAGCGCCACCGGCCGGCCCTGCCGCGCCTCGGCCTCGGCGAGCGCTTCCGCCTCGCTCTCGGCCACGTAGATCCCCCCGTCGGCGTCGTACCAGACCGGGATCTGGTGGCCCCACCAGAGCTGGCGCGAGATGCACCAGGGCTCGATGTTGGTCAGCCACTGGAAGAAGATCTTTTCGTAGTTCTCCGGGACGAACCGGGTCTGGCCGTCGCGCACCGCCTGCATGGCGCGTTCGGCGAGCGGCTTGGCGTTCACGTACCACTGGTCGGTCAGGTAGGGCTCGATCACGACGCCCGAGCGGTCGCCGTGCGGCACCGCGTGGGCGTTCGGCTCGACGAGGCGCAGGCGCCCGCGCGCCTCCATCAACGCCACGACGGCCTTGCGCGCCGCCGCCCGGTCGAGCCCGTGCAGCGCCAGCGCCTCGGGCTCCGGCGCCGCGTCGGCGAGGAAATCGGCGTTGCCGTCGAGCAGCATCGCCGCTTCCGCGTCGAGCACGTTGATCGCCGCCAGCCCGTGCCGCCGGCCGACCTCGAAGTCGTTGAAGTCGTGGGCGGGGGTGATCTTGACGGCGCCGGTGCCCTTCTCGGGATCGGAGTAGGCGTCGGCCACGATCGGGATCAGGCGGCCAACCAGCGGCAGGCGGACGTGGCAGCCGACGAGATCCGTGTAGCGCGCGTCCTCCGGGTGGACCGCGACGGCGGTGTCGCCGAGCATCGTCTCCGGCCGGGTGGTGGCGACCGTGATGACCGCGCCGGTCTCGGCGCCGGCCTCGTCCACGACGGGATAGTCGAAGTGCCAGAGATGGCCCTTGGTCTCGACCTGCACGACTTCGAGGTCGGAGATCGCGGTCTGGAACTTCGGGTCCCAGTTCACGAGGCGCTTGTCGCGGTAGATCAGCCCCTGCTCGTGGAGCGTGACGAAGGTCTTGAGCACCGCGCGGCTCAGGCCCTCGTCCATGGTGAAGCGCTCGCGCGACCAGTCGCAGGAGGCGCCGAGCCGCTTCAACTGCTCGACGATCGCCCCGCCCGATTCCGCCTTCCACGCCCAGACCTTCTCGACGAAGGCCGCGCGGCCGATCTCCCGGCGGCCGGGCTCCTGCCGCTCCATCATCCGGCGCTCGACCACCATCTGCGTGGCGATGCCGGCGTGGTCGGTGCCGGGCTGCCACAGCACGTCGCGCCCGCGCATCCGCTCGAAGCGGCAGAGCACGTCCTGCAACGTGTTGTTGAGGGCGTGGCCCATGTGCAGCGAGCCCGTCACGTTCGGCGGCGGGATCACGATGGTGTAGGGGGCGGCGCCCGCGCGCTCGGGCCGGCCGGCGCGGAAGGCGCCCGCATCTTCCCAGGCCGCGCGGATGCGCGCCTCGACGGAGGCGGGATCGAAGGTTTTGTCCATCATGACGGAGGCAGGCCGGCTGACGCGTGTACAGGGGATCTGCACCCGCTTTCGACCGTCAGGCTGCCCCCGTCAACACGGGGCGGCGCCTTACCGGCCCCGCGACACGCGCTCGATCTCCGCGCGCACGAGGCGCTCGACCACGACCGGCAGGTTGTCGTCGAGCCACGCCTTCAGCATCGGCCGCAGCATGTCCTTGACCAGATCCTCCAGCGTGCGGGCGTTCTGCGTCAGCACGGTGTGGGCCAGCAGGTTGAAGGCGTTGCCGACGCTGGCGTCGGTGGCCGGCGAGACCAGCGGCTCGGGCTCCGGCTCGGGCCGGGCGGGCGCCCGCGGGGGCGGGCTCGGCTGCGCGGCGGCGGGCGGGGGCTCGGGCAGCAGCGGCTCCGGCTCGGGCTCGGGCTCCGGCTCGGCGAAGTCCACCGCCAGATCGGTGTCGAAATCGATCGGGTCGAGGTCGAGGGGCGCCGGGGCGGGCGGCTCGGGGCGGCGGACCACCGGCTCGGCCACCTCGGCGAGGTCGAGGACGTCGTCGGGCTCGGCCGGCGGGCGCGCGGCGGCTTCGGCGGGCTTGGCGGCCTGATCGTCGGCGATGATCCGCCGGATCGAGGCCAGGATCTCCTCCATCGAGGGCTCGTTCGCCCTCTCCGCAGCCTTGTCCTGAACTTTGGGGCTCGCTGCATTCATGACGGACGCGCACTCGGGCAGAGAAGGCGGAGGCGACCCGCGGCGGGTCGAACCTCAGTATTTCACGCCCACACGGCGCGGCAAGCGCGCCCGCACCACAGTCCAGCGGGAAAACCAGCCCGGTCCACGCCCCGTCCGGGCGCTCAGCGCCCGTCCGGCGTGCGCAGGCCGAACCACAGATCCTTGACCTGATCGTAGTGCACCTTGGCACTGTAGTGCTCGACCGGCAGCGCGGTGAAGCGGGCGGTGAGCTGGCCGATCGCCTGGACCACGCCGTAGGAGAAGATCACCCGGTCGCGCTGGGCGACGATCAGGTTCACGCGGGAGTTCAGCAGTTCCTGCTGGGCGTTAAGCACGTCCAGCGTGGTGCGCTGGCCGACGCGGGCCTCCTCGCGCACGCCGTTCAGCGCCACCTCGTTGGCCTGCACCTGCGCCTGGGCGGCGATCACCTGGGCCTTGGCCGCCTCCAGCCGCCCCCAGAAGTCGACGATCTGCGCCCGGATCTGGTCGCGGATCTGGTCGACCTGGATGCGGTTCTGGCCGACGATCTCCTTCTGCTGGCGCACCTGCGCGTAGACCTGCCCGCCCTCGTAGATCGGGATCGTCACCCGGCCGAGGATGGTGGCGGTGACGCCGTTCGAGTTGGCGAGCTGCTGGTCGAAGCGCTGCTGCACCGAGCCCTGGAGGCTGACCTGCGGGGCGAGCTGGCCCTCCAGCACCTTCACCTGCGCCTCGGCCGCGTCGAGCGCGTGCTGGGCGGAGACGATCTGCGGGTGCTCGCGCAGGCCGATGGCGATGGCCGCGTCGAGGCTGGCCGGCACGTAGCGGTCGAGCGGGCGCCCGGGGGCGAGCGAGCGCGGCTCGACGCCGATGTTCTGGCGGTAGATGCCGATCGCGGTGCGCAGGGCCGATTCGGCGGCGCTGACCTGCGAGCGGGCGCCGGCGAGCCGCGCCTCGGCCTGGGCGACGTCGGTGCGCGTCACCTCGCCGACGTTGAAGCGGTCGCGGGTCTGGCGGAGCTGCTCCTCCAGCACCTCGACGTTGTTGCGGTTGAGCTCCAGCGTGGCCGTGTTGCTCAGCACGTTCATGTACGACTGGACGGCGTTGTACAGCACCGTCAGCTCGGTGAAGCGCAGGGTCTCGCGCTGGCTGTAGACCGTCGACTCGGCCCGGCGGACGTTGTTGTCGGTCTGAAAGCCGTTGAACAGGGTCTGGTTGACGGTGATGCCGGCCCCGCCCGGGGTCGTGGTCTGCCGGAAGGTGGGGCTGACGCTGTCGCTCACGTTGCCGGTCGACGACGCGACGCCGCCGCTCGAACCGCCCGTGGACCCGCCGCCCGCGGTTCCTCCGCCGCCGCCGGACGCGCCCACCGTTCCGATCGTGCCGGACCCCGCGGTCAGCAGAGCCTGGGTCCGCGCGAAGCCGAGCAGGTCCCGGCCTTTGACGTTGCCCGCCCGGCCCTCGAAGTACGAGCTGCCGATATCGGCCTCGACGTTCACGGTCGGCCGGTAGCCCGACTGCGCGATGGCCACGCTCTCGTCGGTGGCGCGGACGCCGGCGCGGCTCGCGTTCAGCGCCGGGTTGCCGCGGTAGGCCCGCGCCAGCGCGCTCTCCAGGGTCTCGGCCCCGACCGGCGCGGCTGCGACGACCGCGGCCAGGCTGGCGGCGAGGCCGGTCAGCCGCAGCGCGGTAAGGCTCGCAGGTTCACGTGCACTCACGTTTGTCAGCCCTTGCGGTCACTCGACGATGCGGATGTCCGCCGCGAAAGCGGCGGTCGTGCGGTCGCACGTGCCCATTCGATCCAAGCCCGCCCTGGGCAGACCTTAGCCGTATCTCAGGTGTTCGGCACGGGGTGGAAACCGTTGACGACTCGAATCGCCGGGGGTGGCGCATAAAGGCGACACCTCCCCGCGGCCGCGATCTAACAATGCCGCGGCGCAGGCGCGATCTAAATCCGCCCTCGTTCCCGGATCGAGAGCAGCATTCGCCGCGGCCCCGCGGTCGAGGCCCGGCCCATTCCCGCGGAAAGACTAAATTCCGCGGCGGATAGACGCCCGGAAGGTCCTCAGAAGGTGAACCCCGTCTCGGCGGCGAATGCGGACAGGCCCGGCATCGCAGCGTCGAACAGGGGGCGCGCGCCGTAGGCGTCGCCCGCCCGGACGAACAGCGTCGCCTTCGCGCCGCGGTCGGGGCCGAGGATGCAGACGAGGCGGCCGTCGTCCTTGAGCTGCTCCAGCAGGGCCTGCGGCCGGACCTCGACGCGGCCGTTGACGAGGATCGCGTCGTAGGGCGCGCCGTCCGGAGCGCCGGCGGCCAGCGGCCCCTCGACGACGCTCCCCCCGGCACCGAGGCGCTCGCGGGCCGCCTCGGCCAGCGCCGGGACCGATTCCAGGGCGGTGACCGTGGCGCCGAGCCGCGCCATCACCGCGGCGGCATAGCCGTAGCCCGTGCCGACATCGAGGGCGGCGGCGCCGGGCCGGAGCTTGAGGGCCTGGATCATCCGCGCCAGCACCATCGGCGCGGCCGTGGTCCGGACGTCGCCCTCGGCCCCGCCGAGCTTCAGCGGCTGGTCGATGTAGGCGAAGGCCTCGCGGCCCCGGGGGACGAAATCCTCGCGCGGCACGCTGTCGAACGCGTCGAGCACCGCGTTGTCGTTCACGTCGAAGGTCCGCAACTGGCAGTCGACCATCATCCGCCGCGCCTGCGCGTAATCGAGCATCGGATCCCTCGTCCCGAATCGTCGGAAGCCGCCGGGCGCGTCGCCCAGCCGTCTCCCGGGGCAAGCTCGGCCCGGCGGGGTTTTCGGAGATCGACCGGCAAAACGCAAGATTCGGGAGCGGGTCGGCAGGGCTCCGAACTCGGGTTAACGCCGGGCCACCTCGGCTGCGATCCATCACCAGCGTCATTCCGGGGCCGCGCAGCGGAGCCCGGAATCCAGAACCACAGGGCGTGCCGAGCATGGCAGTGGTCGGCGTTTCTGGATCCCGGGCTCGCCTCCGGCGCCCCGGGATGACGGAGTGTGTGTCAGAACCGGCGACAAACACGCTGCGGCTGTGTCGCGTTCATCCGAGTTCGGAGCCCTGAGCGGGTCGGGCGATCGTCCCGGGAGGCTGTCGTGTTCCGTGGCTCCTGGGTCCCCGGTCAGCCCACGTGTTCGTCAGCCGACCCGTTCGTCAGCCCACCCGTTCTAAAAAATCGCCGACCGCCAGCGCCCCGCCGGCGATCACCTCGGCGTAGACGCCGAGATCACGGTGGCCGAGCCGGGCGTCCAGCGTCCAGGGGATGTCGAGGTCGCGCACGCCGCTGTCCGGGTCGACGTTGGTGGCGGCGCAGCGCACCGTCCGCTTGGTGATCTTGAGCCGCAGCCCGCTCGGGGCCTCCAGCACGCGGCCGACCATCTCCAGCTCGGCGAACGGCGCCAGCCCCTCGACCAGCAGGTTGCCGCGGAAGCGCAGCGGATCGACGGGCACGCCGAGATACGCCTCCACCGCCTGCACGCTCGCCCGGTTGATGATCGAGACGTAGCCGGTGGCCGAGTCGGTGAAGCGGTAGCGCTCCGCCGGCGCCGCCAGCACCCGCGGCTCGCCGCGCAGCGCCTCCGGCACGAACCGCCGGATCAGGTCCTCCAGCGCGGCGCGGCCCTCGGCCGTGTCGAGCCGCGCGGCGAGCGGTTCGCCGGCGCCCTCCACGGTCAGGGTCGCGCTGGCGTCGTCGTAGCGGGTGCGCAGGCGGGCGAGCGCCTCGTCGCGCATCAGCATCAGGTACTTGGTCTTCGGCTGGTGGCGCGGCGCCGTCGCGTCGAAGCCGGACGGGCCGTTCTCGATCGCGTAGAGCCGGTCGCCGGGGAAGTAGCCGCTCGTCTCCAGCACGGCCCGCTCCAGCGGCTCGGGGCTGAGGCCCTTGACCGGGTAGCGGTAGAGGGCGGCGAGGCGGATGGTTTCGGAGGCGGCCATGCGCGGAGCGTGACCCTATTCCGCGGCCGCGCGCAAGCGGCCACGCTCCCCTTGTGGTGCGCAAATGCAACACCACATCGTGAGCACCGGCGGCGAGACCGCGCCGGGGCTCCCGCGGCGCGCAGCCGGGGGGCGACGTTTCGGGGGCGCCGCGCCATGTCGGGCGGCGCGACCGTACGGGAGAGGCGACGCATGAACTTCGAAAAATACACCGAGCGCGCCCGCGGCTTCGTCCAGGCGGCGCAGAACCTCGCGATGCGCGAGGGCCATCCCCAGCTCCAGCCGGGCCACCTCCTGAAGGTGCTGCTCGACGACCCCGAGGGCCTGTGCGCGGGCCTGATCGACCGGGCCGGCGGCCAGTCGCGCGTGGCGCTGGCGCAGACCGAGGCGTGGCTCGCCAAGCAGCCGAAGGTGTCCGGCAACGCCGCCGCGCCGCAGGCGACGCGCGAGCTGATGCGCCTGTTCGACACCGCCGAGAAGGCCGCCGAGAAGGCGGGCGATTCCTACGTCACGGTGGAGCGCCTGCTGCTGGCGCTCGCGGTGGAGAAGGATTCCGAGGCCGGCCGCGCGCTCCAGGCGGCGGGCGTCACCCCCGCCTCGCTCAACGCGGCGATCAACGCGCTGCGCAAGGGCCGCACCGCCGACAACGCCTCGGCCGAGAACGCCTACGACGCCCTGAAGAAGTACGCGCGCGACCTCACCGAGGCGGCGCGCTCGGGCAAGCTCGACCCGGTGATCGGCCGCGACGAGGAGATCCGCCGCACCATCCAGGTCCTGTCCCGGCGCACCAAGAACAACCCGGTGCTGATCGGCGAGCCGGGCGTGGGCAAGACCGCGATCGTCGAGGGTCTGGCCCTGCGCATCGTCAACGGCGACGTGCCCGAGAGCCTGAAGGAGAAGAGCCTGCTCGCCCTCGACATGGGCGCCCTGATCGCCGGCGCGAAGTACCGCGGCGAGTTCGAGGAGCGGTTGAAGGGGGTGCTCAACGAGGTGACCGCGGCCGAAGGCCAGATCATCCTGTTCATCGACGAGATGCACACGCTGGTCGGCGCCGGCAAGGCGGACGGGGCGATGGACGCCTCGAACCTGCTCAAGCCCGCGCTCGCCCGCGGCGAGCTGCACTGCGTCGGCGCGACCACGCTCGACGAGTACCGCAAGCACGTGGAGAAGGACGCCGCGCTCGCCCGCCGCTTCCAGCCGGTGTTCGTGTCCGAGCCGACCGTCGAGGACACGGTGTCGATCCTGCGCGGCCTGAAGGAGAAGTACGAGCAGCACCACGGCGTGCGTATCCAGGACTCGGCGCTCGTCGCGGCCGCGACGCTGTCGAACCGCTACATCACCGACCGCTTCCTGCCCGACAAGGCGATCGACCTCGTCGACGAGGCAGGCTCGCGCCTGCGCATGCAGGTCGATTCGAAGCCGGAGGAGCTCGACTCGATCGACCGCGAGATCGTCCGCCTCAAGATCGAGGCCGAGGCGCTGAAGAAGGAGACCGATTCCGCCTCCCGCGACCGCCTCGTGCGGCTGGAGGGTGAGCTGGCCAACCTCGAGGAGCGGTCGGCGTCGATCACCGCCCGCTGGAAGGCCGAGAAGGACAAGCTCGGCGCCGCCGCCGAGCTGAAGAGGAAGCTCGACGAGGCGCGCAACGATCTGGCCGCGGCGCAGCGCCAGGGCCAGTACCAGCGCGCGGGCGAACTCGCCTACGGCGTGATCCCGGGCCTGGAGAAGCAGCTCGCCGAGACCGAGGCGCAGGCCGAGAACGGCCGCGGCGCGATGATGGAGGAGGCGGTCACCCCCGCCCACGTCGCGGGCGTGGTCTCGCGCTGGACCGGCGTGCCGGTCGACAAGATGCTGGAGGGCGAGCGCGAGAAGCTCTTGGCGATGGAGGCGGCGCTCGGCCGGCGCGTCGTCGGCCAGCGCGAGGCGGTGGAGGCGGTCTCGACCGCGGTCCGCCGGGCGCGGGCCGGGCTCCAGGACCCGAACCGGCCGATCGGCTCGTTCATGTTCCTCGGCCCCACGGGCGTCGGCAAGACCGAGCTGACCAAGGCGCTCACCGGCTTCCTGTTCGACGACGACACGGCGCTCGTGCGCATCGACATGTCCGAGTACATGGAGAAGCACGCGGTCGCCCGCCTCATCGGCGCGCCTCCGGGCTACGTCGGCTACGAGGAGGGCGGGGCGCTCACGGAAGCCGTGCGGCGGCGGCCCTACCAGGTCGTGCTGTTCGACGAGGTCGAGAAGGCGCATCCGGACGTGTTCAACGTCCTCCTCCAGGTGCTCGACGACGGGCGCCTGACGGACGGGCAGGGCCGGACGGTCGACTTCCGCAACACGCTCCTGATCATGACCTCGAACCTCGGAGCCGAGTACCTCGTGAACCAGCCCGCGGGCCAGGACAGCGAGGCGGTGCGCGACGAGGTGATGGGCGTGGTGCGGGGCCACTTCCGGCCGGAGTTCCTGAACCGGGTCGACGAGATCATCCTGTTCCACCGCCTCAAGCGGGAGGAGATGGGCGCGATCGTCGACATCCAGCTCGGGCGGCTCCAGAAGCTCCTCGACGAGCGCAAGATCGCCCTCGACGTGGACGAGGAGGCGCGCGCGTGGCTCGCCGACAAGGGCTACGACCCGGCCTACGGGGCGCGGCCGCTGAAGCGGGTGATCCAGAAGAACGTCCAGGATCCGATGGCCGAATTGCTGCTCTCGGGCCGGATCCACGACGGGGAGGCGGTTCCGGTCCGTCTCGGCCCGATGGGCCTGATGATCGGCGACGTCACCGTGGGGGCCGAGCGCCGACCCGCGCACGCGACGCTGAACTGATTTTTTTCGAGACTGGGGGCGGCGCGTCGGGAACGGCGCGCCGCCCCTTTTCGCATGCAGGAGCGGCGCCGGTCGCCTATGGTCGTCGGAGAGGCATTGCAATCATCGTCGGCGTCGACGGCGTAGGACGCGTCATACGATTTCCGGGCGAACGCTCGGTCGTTCGAGCCCGCGCCGTCTTCGCGAGCGCAGCGAAGCGACCCAGGGCAGCGCGCGTTCTCCGGAGGTAGCGCCGCTGGGTTGCTTCGCTCCGCTCGCAAAGACGGACGGGAGCAACCAGAACGCTTCAGCCGAAAATCGTATCACCGGTCGCGGGCCGGCACCCTCCGGATCGCCCCCGCCAGCGCCGCCGCCTGCGCCCGGTCCCGGCACACGAGCCACAGGGCGTCGTGCGCCGAGAACTCTGCGTCGAACAGGTCGATCAGCGCCGCCGGGGGCGGTCCCAGATCCGGCCAGCGGAACAGGGAAAAACCCAGCGCCGCCAGCACCGGCAGCACGGGGGCGGCGTCCCAGAGCTTGTGGTTGCTCAGCGTCGCGTCGAGCCGGCCGGTGGCGAGCAGCGCCGCGTCGGCGATGGCGCCGCCCTCGCCCCAGGGGAACAGCCCCCGCGTGTAGTCCAGCGTGTAGCGCTGCGCCGCCACCGCGAGCCAGCCGACATGCCCGGTGCCGCCTTCCGGGACGGGCAGCGGTTCGAGGGCGCGGGTCCGCCGCCCGCCCCGGGTCGGCGCCCAGAACGCGCGGCCGTCGCGGGCGGCGAGCAGCAGGCCGGACGATTCCTCGGCGCCCTGCCGCCGGGGGAGGGCGGTGCGGTTCTCGTGCCAGCCCGGCAGGCTCATCACGCTCGCGACCGCCCGGCCGCTCCGGCAGGCGGCGAGCATCGTGCCCCAGCCGGGCAGGCCGCCCGCGTAGGACTTGGTGCCGTCGATCGGGTCGGCGACGAAGGTCCAGGCGTCGCGGGCGAGCAGGGCCGCCGCCCCTGCCCGGCTCAGGCTCCCGGCCGTCTCCTCCTCGATCAGGTCGGGGCCGAAGCGGGCGTGCAGCAGGCGGCTGATCGCCAGATCCGCCTCGGTGAGCGCCTGCCCGAGGTCCGGCCCCTTGTGCGCCACCGCGAGCCCGCCCGCGCGCAGGTCGAGGGCGATCCGCCCCGCCTCCTCGGCGAAGGCGAGCATCGCCGCCAGCACGTCCCCCGCGGGCGCGTCCGGGGCGATCACGGGGCGAACAGCGCGGGCCGCCGGAGCATCAGCGCCTGCACCAGCACGAGGGTCTTGAGATCGCGCAGGGTGCCGTCGCGGGCCGCCGCCGCGAGGTCGGCGAGCGGCACCTCGAACGCTTCGACCTGCTCGCCCTCGTGGTGCAGGCCGCCGCCCGCCGCCGCGCGGTCGGCCGCCGCGTAGGGGGCGAGGTAGAGCCACAGCCGCTCGGAGGAGATGCTCGGCATGCTGTAGGCGTGCGCCACGCGCTCCAGCCGGGTGAGGTGGAGCCCCGCCTCCTCCAGCGCCTCGCGGAGCGCCGTCGCCTCGGGAGCGTCGCCGTCGAGCCCCCCGGCCGGGGCCTCGTCGAGTTCGGCCGGCTCGCCCCAGAAGGCGGGCCCGACCCGGGCCTGCCGCACCAGCAGCGCCACCCGGCGCTCCGGATCGTAGGGCAGCACCACGGCCGCCTCGCCGTGGTCCTCCAGGGCGCGGGGCACGGTGCTGCCGTCCGGCTGCGTCAGGGTGGCGATGCCGAACGTGTTCCAGCCCCGGTGGATGATCCGCAGGGGCAGGGATGCGGGAGCGGACGCGGGAGCGGGAGGCGGTGCGCCCACGTCAGCGCCGGGTGTTGGCCGCGTTCTGGCCGAACATCACCTTCTTGGCATCCTCGCTCATGGTCTTGCCGAAGTCGGGGTTGACCTCCGGCGCCCGGGCGTAGGCGGCCTGCGTGGCCGGCCGCTCGGCGATGGCCTCGAACCAGCGCTTGAGGTTCGGGTGCGCGTCGAGATCCTGGCCCTGCTTCTCCCACGGCACGATCCACGGATAGGCGGCCATGTCGGCGATGGTGTAGTCCGGCCCCGCCACGAACGCCCGGTCGGCGAGCCGCCGGTCGAGGACGCCGTAGAGCCGGTTGGTCTCGTTGACGTAGCGGTCGATCGCGTAGGGGATCTTCTCCGGCGCGTATTGCGAGAAGTGGTGGTTCTGCCCGAGCATCGGCCCGAGCCCGCCCATCTGCCAGAACAGCCATTGCAGGGTCTCGACCCGGCCGCACAGCTCCTGAGGCAGGAATCGCCCCGTCTTCTCGGCGAGGTAGAGCAGGATTGCGCCGGACTCGAACACCGAGATCGTGCCGCCGCCGGACGGGTCGTGGTCGACGATCGCCGGCATGCGGTTGTTCGGGGCGATCTTGAGGAAGGCGGGGTCGAACTGATCGCCCTTGCCGATGTTCACCGGCTTGATCGCGTAGGGCAGGCCGGCCTCTTCCAGGAACATCGTGACCTTGTGGCCGTTCGGCGTCGGCCAGTAGTGCAGATCGATCATCGGGGCCTCGGGGCGCTGCGTGCGTGTCCGGGCCGAGGTGGGTCGGGGGCGGGGGCGGGTCAAGCGCCGGCCGCCGTGCGAACCCGGCAGCGGTCTCCGCCGTTGAGTCGGGCCGTGACACGCTCCCCGCGCCCGGAGGCTGCATGAGACCCGTCGCCCTCGCCGCATGCGGCCTGATCGCCGCTACGCCCGTCGCGGCGCAGACCTCGCCCTTTGCACCGGTTCCGTCGGCACCGGTGGGCGCGGGCGGCAGCCGGTCCTCCCAGGCGACCGGGAGCCCGCCCGAGATCATTCCCCTGGACAATGGCGACGCTCCCGGCACGGGCGGCGTCCGCGGCGTGCCGGGGGAGAACAACCCGGCCTACCTCGCCGTCCCTCCCGCCCGCACGGGCCCGATTCGCATCCCCAGGGATCCCTGAGCCAGGGGATTTCGAGCTCGCGGATCCCGGCGGCGCCCGGACCCTGTCCCGCCGAACCCGCTCCGCGCGGTGCCTCGGTCGGGCCCGGACCGCCGGGGACGGCGGAACCCGAATGGCGCGTGCTACGACCCGTCGCCTTGCGGGGGAACGACGACGCGGCTAGGGAATTGGAGCCCGCGAGGGCAGTCGGGGTGTGGCGCAGTCTGGTAGCGCACCTGGTTTGGGACCAGGGGGTCGTAGGTTCGAATCCTATCGCCCCGACCATTTTTGACGATCCGATCGACCACCGGCCCACCCGACAGGAGCCTTACGGACCGCGATGCCGAGCGCCCGCATCTTCCGCCCCGCCAAGGACGCGTCGCAGTCGGGAACCGCCCGCACCAAGATGTGGCTGCTGGAATTCGATCAGACGAGCCCGCGCGAGACCGATCCGCTGATGGGCTGGGTCGGCTCGTCCGACATGCTCCAGCAGGTGCGCCTGGAATTCGACACCCGCGAGGAGGCGGTGGCCTACGCCCAGCGCGAGGGCATCGCCTACCGGGTCGAGGAGCCGGCCAAGGCGGTCCCGCGCAAGGGCCTGTCCTACTCGGACAATTTCAAGTTCAACCGCACGGCGCCCTGGACGCACTGACGCGGCGCGTCCCGGGCCCGGGTCCCGGCTCAGCCCCGGGCCTTCAGCTCGTTGCGCGCCCGGGCGATCAGGCCGGGATAGCTCTTGCCGGGGTACCACGGCACCTTCGGCAGGTCGGCGAAGCCGGGCAGCCCCTCGACGTGGCGGCGCATGCGCTCCCGCATGCCGGCATCCGGCAGCGGCCCGTAGAGGGCCCCCATGTTGTCCGCTGCGTGGGCCGGGTTTGCGGTGGCCGGGATCGCGCAGGTGATCGCCGGGTGGGCGATCACCCATTTCAGGAAGAACTGGGCCCAGGAGCGCGCCCCGAACTCGGCCGCGAAGTCCGGCAGGGGCTGGCCCTCGACGAGCTTCATCAGCCGCGCCTTCTCCAGCGGCATGTTGACGAGCACCGCCGTGCCCTTGGCCTGCGCCGCGGGCAGCACCCGCTCCTCGGCCCGCCGCTCCAGGATCGAGTAGTGGACCTGCACGAGGTCGAGGTCGCCCTTCTCGACCCAGTCGGCGAGGATGCCGAAATAGGCGGGCTCGTGGTGGGTCGCGCCGACGTAGCGGATCCGGCCCTCCTTCTTCCACGCCTTGAGCAGCGGCACGACCACGTCGACGTTGACGAGGCTGTGGCACTGGAAGGCGTCGATCTTCTCCCGCCACAGGCGCAGTTGCGACTGCTCCATGCTCCGGCGCGCGTGGCTGTCGTCGCCCAGGAACTCGCCCGTCGACCAGATCTTGTTGGTGATGAACATGCCCCGGTCGAGGCCGAGCGCCGCCTTGAACGCCCCGACGTTGACCTCGCTCGCCCCGTAGAGCGGCGAGGTGTCGAACACCCGGGCGCCCCCTTCCCACGCCTGCCGGACCACCTCCTGAAGGTGGTCGCGGGGCATCCCCGGCAGCAGGTCGAAGGTCTGGTAGGTGCCGAGTCCGATCGCCGGCACGCTCTCGCCGGTGCGCGGGATGGTCTTCAGGATCGGCGCGTCGGCGGCGCGCGCGGGCGGCGGCGCCGTCGGCGCGCCCTGCGCGGCGGCGGTCCCGCCCGTCGCCGCCGCCGCGAGGCCGAGCGCCCCGCCCATCACCTGCCGCCGGCTCGCCCCGCCCCGTCCGTCCTGCATGGTGCGTTCCCCAATCCCTGCGTGTACATCCCCGCGTGTACACCCATGTCTGGCCCGGGCAGGTAGGGCCGGTCAGGACGCCCGGCGAGCCTCCCAGGCCGGGTAGGGCGAGGACCCCTCGGGCCGCAGGTGGACGAGGCGCATCGGCTGGTCGTCCAGCGGGCGGCACAGCTCCGCGTAGATCCCGGCGCTGCCGGCCCCGTGCGCCTCCGCCTCCTCGGCGGAATAGGCGAAGTAGCCCTCGCGGAAGCCCGCGAGCCGCATCGCCGCGTGGCACATCGGGCAGGGGCGCCCGCTCGCGTACATCACGCAGCCGGACAGGTCGCGGCCCAGCGTCCGGCTCGCGGCGCGCAGGGCGACCATCTCGGCGTGGTCGCTCGGATCCTCCGTCCGGTGGACGGTGTTGGCCGCCCGCGCCACCACCGCCCCGTCCCGGGTGATCACCGCCCCGTAGGGCGAGCCGCCCTCGGCGACGTTCGCCTCGGCGATCCGCACCGCCTCGCGCAAGAACTCCTCGTGTCCCGCCATCGCCCCCTCCGCGTCGCGCCCGTGGCGCGCGGCGCCAACGCGAGGATGGGCGGGCGGGTTCAGAACGCGTAGCGCACGGTGCAGTAGGGCAGGGCTTCGGCGAGCAGCGCCTTGAAGCGGGCGAGCCATTTCCCCTTCCAGCCGGTGCGGTAGCGCAGGTTGGCGCCCCCGCCCTGCGAGACCTTGGCCTCCTGGATGTCGGGCCGCCAGAGCAGGTCCTCCGCCTTCGGGTGCCAGCCGAGGTTGACCGCGTGCAGGTCCGCGTTGTGGGTCAGCATGATCACCTCGCACTTGAGCTGGCGCTTGGCGGCGTCCGACAGCGTGCCGTCGATCTGCGCGAACAGGTCCCGCCAGTCGGCCTCCCAGCCCTCGTAGAGGATCACGGGGGAGAAGTTGGCGTGGACCTCGTAGCCGGCGGCCACGAAGTCGTCGATCGCCGCGATCCGCTCGGAGATCGGCGCGGTGCGCACGTCGACCACCCGGGCGATCGTCGCGGGCATCAGCGAGAAGCGGATGCGGGTCTTCCCCTGCGGGTCGTAGTCGAGCAGGTCGCGGTTGACCGCCTTGGTCGCGAAGGACGCCTTGGCGTTCGGCAGGCCGCGGAACAGCTCGACGTAGTCGCGCACGCCGCCGTAGACGGCGGCGTCGACCGAGAGGTCGCCGTTCTCGCCGATGTCGTAGATCCAGCGCTCCGGGTCGATCGTGTCGGGCTCGGGCAGCGGGCCCTGCCGGCCGGCGTGGCGGGCGATCGCCGCGCAGGCCTGCTCGACGTTCACGAACAGCGAGATCGGGTTGGAGAAGCCCTTGCGCCGCGGCACGTAGCAGTAGGCGCAGGCCATCGCGCAGCCGTTCGAGGTCGAGGGCGCGATGAAGTGGGCGCTGCGGCCGTTCGGGCGCATGCTCAGGCCCTTCTTCACGCCGAGCACCAGGGTCGAGCGCTTGATGCGCACCCACTCCTCCACGGAGCCGGCGTTGCCGTGCAGCTCCGGGATGTTCCAGTGCGAGGGCACCGGGATCCGCGCCGCGTCGGGGAAGCGCTCCAGGATCTCGCGGCCGCGCGGGAACGCGTCCACCGCCGGCTCGTGGTAGATCGTGGTCACGTCGAGGAGGTCGCGGGTCAGCGGCATCGGATGTCCGGCGGGGCTACGGTGGAGGCCTACGGCACGTCGGGGGCATTTCCGGGCCCGGGGTCATTTCCGGACTTGGGGTCGTTTCCGGACTTGGGGTCATTTCCGGACTCGGGGGGCCCGCGCGAAACCTTCTGTTTGCCATTCCTCTTGCAGGTTCGCGCTGTGGCGGATGGCGCGGCGATGACACATCAGGACGGTGCGGGTTCCGCCGAGATCGACGGGCCCGAGCTCGCGCGGCTGACCCGGCGCGACCAGCTCGCGGCGGTGCGCCGCAGCGTGCTCATCGCCCTGCCGGTCAACGCCCTGCTCGGCCTGACCGGACTCGCGGTCGCGGCCCATTCCGGCCTCGGCCGGGCCGGGGCGGCGTGGTTCGCGGCCTCGCTCTCCGCCAACGTCCTGCGCGCCGCCCTGTGCCGCGCCCCCTGCCCGGGGCTCGCCCTGGCCGTGGGGGCGCCGCCCGAGACCGCCGCGGCGGCCGCCGCGGCGGTCGACCGTCACCTGCGCCTGTCCTGGCTCGCCGCCCTGCTCTCGGGCCTCGTCTGGGCCTGCCTGCCGATCCTGTGCGCGGGCTACACCGCCCCGCAGACCCTGTTCTACCTCACCGTGACCTGCGGCATCACCGCGGGCGCGGTCACGCACGGCACCGCCTTCGCCCGGATCCCGCTGGCCTTCATCGCCCCGCCGCTGCTGTCGGCGGTCGGCTGCCTCGCGCTGGCCGGGGGCTTCGACCGCCTGTGCCTCGCCGCGACCGTGCTGCTCTACCTCGCCGCGCTCGCCCGCGCCGCCTTCGAGAGCGAGGCGGCGTTCCGCGAGGCGAGCCGCCTGAAGAACGAGGCGACGGCGCTGGCCCGCTCCCGGGAGGCGGCCCGCGCTTCGGCGAGCGCACTCGCCGAGGCCATGGCCCACCGCGCCGCCCATGACGGCCTGACCGGGCTGCTGAACCGGGCCGGGTTCCTGTACCGGGCGCAGGCGCGGCCGGGGGCGGCCTGCCTGATGCTGCTCGACCTCGACGGCTTCAAGGCGGTCAACGACCTCTACGGCCACGGCGCGGGCGACCGGGTGCTGGCGGAGGTGGCCCGGCGCCTGCGCGAGGCCGTCCCCGCGCTCTGCCTCGTCGCCCGGCTCGGCGGCGACGAGTTCGCGGTGCTGTACGACCCCGCCGCCGGCCCGCCGCCCGCGGATCTCGCCGCGGCGCTGATCGCCGCCATCGCCCGGCCGTTCGAGAGCTTCGGCGCGGGCCGCCTCGGCGTCAGCATCGGCGTCCAGGAGGGCGCGGAGGCGAGCCTGACCGAGCGGCTCAGCCGCGCCGACGAGGCGCTCTACGCCGCCAAGGCCGCCGGGCGGAACCGCTTCCACCTGTTCGACGAGGACCTGCGCGGGCGCCTCGACATGCGGCGGGACAGCGAGCGCGACCTGTCGCAGGCGCTGGCCGAGGGGGCGCCGGAGGTCTGGTTCCAGCCGATCCGCGGCCCCGACGGGCGGACGCTGGCGGGCCTGGAGGCGCTGGTGCGCTGGCACCACCCGCGCCACGGCTGGGTGCCGCCGAACGAGATCGTCGCCGCCGCCGCGACGATGGGGCTCGCCGAATCGCTGCTGCGGCTCGTCCTGGAGCGGTCCTGCGCGATGATGCTGGACCTGCGCGCCCGCGGCCACGGCGCGGTGCGGGTGGCGATGAACGTCTCGCCGCGCGAGATGGCGCAGGTGCCGGTGGACGAGATCGTCCTCGACCGGCTGCGGGCGCTCGGCCTGCCGGCCGCCGCCTTCGAGATCGAGATCACCGAGGAGACCGCCCTCGACATCGCCGCGGTCGGGGACCGGCTCGCGGCCCTGTCCGGCGCGGGGGTGCGGGTGGCGCTGGACGATTTCGGGGCGGGCTACTCCTCGCTCTCGTCCCTGCGCCAGTTCCGCACCAGCCGGATCAAGATCGACCGCGCCCTCGTCACCGGCCTCGGCGGCTCCGACGACAAGCGCGGCATGGTGCAGGCGGTGCTGGGACTCGGCCGGTCGCTCGGGCTGGAGGTGGTGGCCGAAGGGGTGGAGACCGCCGAGGATCTCGCCGCGCTCCAGGCGCTGGGCTGCCCGTTCCTCCAGGGCTACCACCTCGGCCGGCCGATGCCGGCCGATGCGATCCTGGCCGCGCTCCCGGCCAGCGCGCCGCGCGCCGCCTGACCGCTTACCCCAGCCGGTAGTCGGCGAGCCGCGCCCGGCGGGCGCTGCGGCGGTAGGCGAGCACCGAGTCCGGCCACAGGGTGGTGTTGCGGCCTTGCGCGTCGAGATACCAGCTCCGGCAGCCGCCCGCGACCCAGATGCTGTCGTCGAGCCGCCCGCGCACGCCGGCCACGAACCGGGCCTGCGCCTCGGGCCGCACCTCGATCGTCCGCGCGCCCCGCTCCAGCGCCCGCAGGCAGTCGAGCACGTGGCGCACCTGGATCTCGATCATCGCGGTGATCGAGTTGTGGCCGAGGCCGGTGTTGGGCCCGACCAGCATGAAGTAGTTCGGGAAGCCCGCGACCGTGATCCCCTGGTAGGCCTGCATCCCGTCCGCCCAGGCCTCCGTGAGCCGCAGGCCGCCGCGGCCGACGATCTCGACCCGCCGGAAGCCCCCGGTCACGTCGAAGCCGGTGGCGTAGACCAGCGCGTCGAGGGCGTGCACGGTCCCGTCCGCCGTCGCGACGCCCGCGCGCGTGATCCGGGCGATCGTCCCGGTCTCGACCGTCACGTTCGGGCGCTGCAACGCCGGGTAGTACGCGTCCGAGATGAGCACCCGCTTGCAGCCGAGCCGGTAGCGCGGCGTCAGCTTCGCCCGCAGCGCCGGGTCGGGCACCGCCTTCTTCAGGTGGCGCCGGGCGATCGCCTCGGCCTGGTCGGTCAGCTTCGAGACCTTGGTGAAGCCGAACAGGGCACGCAGCTCGTGCAGCCAGAACAGCCGCGCCCGCTCCAGCCGGCGCAGCACCGGCAGGCGGCGGTAGCGCGCCCTGGCCGCCGCGGGGATCGGGCGGTCGTTCTTGGGCATGATCCAGGGCGGGGTGCGCTGGAACAGGGTGAGGTGGCCGGCCCGCGCGGCCAGTTCCGGCACGATCTGCACGGCGCTCGCCCCGGTGCCGATCACGCCGACGCGCTTGCCGTCGAGGTCCGCCCCGTGGTCCCAGGCCGCCGTGTGGAAGCTCGGGCCCGCGAAGCTCTCCCGCCCGGGGATGTCCGGGTAGGCCGGGTGGTGCAGGCCGCCGGTGCCGGAGACGATCGCCCGGGCCCGGATCGTCCCGCGGTCGGTCTGCGCTCGCCACAGGCCGGCCGCCTCGTCCCAGGCGGCGCCCAGCAGGGTCGTCTCCAGGCCGATCAGCGGCGTCAGGCCGTGCCGCTCGGCGGTCTCGCGCAGGTAGGCCTCGATCTCGGGCTGGCCGGCGTAGAGCCGCGTCCAGTCGGTCTTCGGGGCGAAGGACAGGGAGTAGAGGTGCGAGGGCACGTCGCAGGCCGCCCCGGGATAGGTGTTCTCCCGCCACGTGCCGCCGATGCCCGCGCCCTTCTCGATGACGCGGATCGGCCCGATCCCGGCCTGCCGGCAGCGGATCGCCATGGCGATGCCGGAGAAGCCCGCCCCGACGATCAGCACCGCCAGGATTTCTTCCGGGTCCGCGCCGCTCACGAGGCGCGCCCTCCGTCCGGCGCGTGGCGGGCGAGGAAGGCCGCCGCCGCGTCGAGGGAGGCCCGTGCCTCCGGCAAGAAGCCGTCGGCGAACTGCCACGCGTGCGCCACCACCGGGAACACGGTCAGCTCCGCCGTGACTCCCGCGGCGCGGGCCTTGTCGGCCATCCGCGCCGCGTCGTCGCGCAGCACCTCCCGGGCGCCGACGTGGAACAGCAGCGGCGGCAGGCCGGCCGGGTCGCCGTTGACCGGCGAGATGTACGGCGTCGCCGGGTCGGCCTCGCCCGCGTAGAGCGGCGCGATCCCCGCGATCGACCTGTCCGTGAACATCGCGTCCCAGGCCGCGTTCGCGGTCCGCGAGCCGCCCTCGGCGAGGAGGTCGGTCACCGGCGAGAACAGGCAGGCGGCCCAGGGCAGCGGCAGGCCGCGGTCGCGGGCGGCGAGCAGCAGCGCCAGCGCGAGGTTGCCGCCGGCCGATTCGCCCGCGAGGCAGGCCGGGCCCTCGGCGGCCAGCGCCGTCCAGGCGGCGACCACGTCGTCGAGGCCGGCCGGGAACGGGTGCTCGGGGGCGAGGCGGTAATCGGGCGCGAACACCGTGAAGCCGCGCCGGGCGAGCGCCCCCGTCACCGGCCGGTGGGTGCGCGGCGAGCAGGCGACGAAGCCGCCGCCGTGCACGTAGAGCATCCGCAGACCCGGGCCGGCGGCGGGCCGCACCCACTCGCCCGCCACGCCGCCGAGGCGGCCCGCCTCGAAGGTCACGCCCTTCGGATCCGGAAAGGTCGGGCCTTCGAGGATGCGCCGGACGGACGCCACGTCCGGCGCCCGCGCCAGCGGGGCCTTCACCTTGCGCCGGACCATCCAGGCGCCGAGATACGCGCGCAGGCTCGCCATTCAGGTTCTCCCGGCCGACAGGCGGGCGATCAGGCCCCAGTAGCCCGCCGGCATCAGCCGCTGGATCAGGGCGATGTTGCGCGCGTCGCGCCCGATCAGGATCCGCGGCGCCCGCCGCTCGATCCCGCGGGCGATCTCGGCGGCCGCCCGCTCCGGGGCGAGCGTCAGGAACTTCTCGAACGCGACCCGCCCGGCCTCGATCGCGAGCCGCGCCGCCTCCGCCGCCACCGGATCGTCCGGCAGCCGCGGGTTGCGGGCGTTGCGGGCGATGGCGGTGGCCACGCCCCCGGGATGCACGACGCTGACGCCGAGGCCCGTGCCGGCATACTCGTGCCGCAGCGCCTCGGAGAAGCCGCGCACCGCGAACTTGCTGGTGCAGTAGGCGACCTGCTCGGGCACGCCGATCAGCCCGAACACGCTGGAGACGTTGACGATCTGCGCCGCGGGCCGGGCGGTCAGCATCGGCAGAAAGGCGTGGCACAGCCGCACGACGGCGCGCAGGTTCACGTCCATCAGCCACTCGAAATCGTCGAGATGGGTGTCGGCGAACCGCCCGCCCAGCGCGACGCCCGCGTTGTTGACGAGGAGGTCGAGCCCGCCGAACCGCGCCGCCACCGCCTCCGGCAGCGCCCGGATCGCCGCGGCATCGACGAGGTCGATCACCGCCGTCTCGACGGCGGCCCCGGCCTGCGCCGCGGCCCGCGCCGTCCGGGCGAGCCCGTCCGCGTCGCGGTCGACCAGCATCAGCGCGCAGCCGCGCCGGGCGAGTTCGAGCGCCAGCGCCGCGCCGATGCCGCCGCCCGCGCCCGTCACCAGCCCGACCGCGCCCTGGAACCGGAACGTGCGGCTCATCGGTGACGTCTCCGAGGCGAAGTCCGGTCCAAGCGATCCTCCCCGGGTGACGAGCGCCCGCGGACGGCATAGGCGGCGCAAGCGCGGCTGCAAAGCCCGCCGGGCGCGGCATCGACGCCACAGGTCGTGGCCCGGGGCTTCCATGCGCGAGCGCGCCCGCTTCGATCGGCCGTATCCGGTTTAAGGGCTCGCGGAGGCGCTCTCCGTCTTTGCGAGCGGCAGCGAAGCAACCCAGGCGCGCCACGTCCGCCGGCCTCGCGCTGCCCTGGGTCGCTTCGCCTGCGGCTCGCGATGACGGCGCGGGTGGCGATAACGCAGTGATGAAGACCGGACACCGCATGACCGACCGCCTCCTCCACGCCGGCCTCAGCGTGCTCCTCCTGCTCGCGGTCGCCGTCCTGTTCTCGACGAACCGGCGGGCGATCCGCCCCCGGGTGGTGCTCACCGCGCTGGCGTTGCAGGTCGGGCTCGGGGCGCTGGTGCTGTTCGTGCCCGCGGGGCGGGCGGCGCTGGCGGCGGCGGCCGACGCGGTGGTGGCGGTGCTGGCCTACGGCGACCGCGGCACTGCCTTCCTGTTCGGGGGCCTCGTCGAGCCGAAGATGTTCGAGCTGTTCGGCGGCTCGGGCTTCATCCTGGCCCTGCGGGTGCTGCCGCAGATCCTCTACGTCTCGGCCCTGATCGCGGTGCTCTACCACCTCGGGGTCATGCAGGCGCTCGCCCGCGGCCTCGGCTGGGCGCTGCGGCGGGTGGTCGGCACCTCGCCGATCGAGTCGTTCTCGGCGGTGATCACCATCGCCATCGGCCAGAGCGAGATCGCGGTCGCCCTGCGGCCCTTCCTCGCCCTGCTGACCGGGGCGGAGCTGTTCGCGGTGATGTCGAGCGGGGCCGCCTCCACCGCCGGCTCGATCCTGGCGGGCTACGCGGCGCTCGGCGTGCCGATGACCTACCTGCTCGCCGCCTCCGTGATGGCGATCCCCGGCGGCCTGCTCTACGCCAAGATGCTGGTGCCCTCGACCGAGCCGACGCGGATCGTCTCGACCCGGGTCACGTTCGGCGAGACGCGCGCCGCCAACCTCATCGAGGCCGCCGCCGACGGCACCCAGAAGGGCCTCGCGGTCGCCGTCGCGGTCGGCGCGATGCTGATCGCCTTCGTCGGCCTGATCGCGCTGGCCGACGGTTTTTTTGGATTTCTAGGCTCGCTCGTCGGGTATCCGGGCGCGTCGATCCAGGGGGTGCTGGGCTGGGCGCTCAGCCCCCTGGCGTGGCTGCTCGGCGTGCCCTGGGAGCAGGCGGGGCTGGTCGGCGGCGCCATCGGCCAGAAGCTCGCCTTCAACGAGTTCCTGGCCTACGCCGGCCTGTCGCCGACCTTGAAGGCCGGGACCCTCGACCCGCGCTCCCAGGCGATCGTCTGCTTCGCCCTGTGCGGCTTCGCCAACTTCGCCTCGATCGCCATCCAGCTCGCGAGCTTCTCGAGCCTCGTGCCCGAGCGCCGCGCCGAGGTGGCGCGCTACGGGCTGCGGGCGATCCTGGCCGGCACCCTGTCGAACCTGACGAGCGCGGCCATCGCCGGGCTGTTCATCGGGTGAGGGGCCTCAGGCGGCCTTGCGGGCGGCGAGCAGCAGGGCGTTGGCGGGTGTCTTCTTCGGCAGCTTCAGCCAGCGGTCGAGGCGCGAGCCGACCGCGTAGGCGAGGGCGAGCGAGGCGATCCAGCCCCAGTTGAACCGGAAGTAGCGGCCGCGCGTGCGCACCGCCGAGGCCTTCACCATCCAGTAGATCACCGAATCGTGCTGGTCCATGCCGATCTCGTGCACCGCCTCGGCCGTGCAGCCGATCTCGCGGGCGAGCGTGCGCAGCGCGTTGTCGGTCCACCACGTCAGGTGGTGCGGCGGCGCGTTGAGCACGAAGTTCGGCAGGGTGGTGATCGGCGAGGGCCAGAACGGCACCCCGATCAGCACCATGCCGCCCGGCTTGACGCAAGCCGCGAGCGCCTTGGCGAAGCCGAGCGGGTCGGAGACGTGCTCCAGCACCTGGAAGACGCAGGCCACGTCGTAGACCGGCCCGACGCGCCGGCCGTGCGCCTCCAGCGTCTCGTTCAGGATCGCTCCGGTCGGATCCTCGGCGGCGAAGTTCGGGTCGAGCCCCGTGTAGGTGGCGCCGGCCGGCAGGTAGTTGCGGAAGCCGCCGTGGCCGCAGCCGACGTCGAGCACCCGCCCCCCCGGCGGCACGTGCTTCGCCGCCTGCTGGAACTCCAGGCGCACCGTCTCCGGCCCGGCGAGCTTCCCGTGCGCGTCGATCCGCTTGTAGAACGCCCGGTAGAACGCCTCGTCGCCGTCGACCGGCGGGTGGAAGAAGGCCAGCCCGGTCGGCGATTCCCACAGGCGGATCGTGCCCACCGGCATCAGCAGCGGGCCGACATCGACGTGGCCCGAGTAGCGCCACAGGGCGGTGAGGAAGGTGGTGTCCAGGCGCTCGATGCAGCGGATCGCCGGGGCGCCGGTGATCGGGCAGGGCGGGATCGCGATCTCGGACGAGGCGGCAGCTCTGGGTGCGTTCGGGACCGGCTGCATCGTCTCTCTGGCTTGGAGCGGGTGCGGGCCCCGGGGGCGCCGCAGTGGGCGCTATCGGGCCGATTCGCACCGCCGCGTCAAGGGGCCGCCCGCCGCCGCCGGCCGGGCCGAGAGGTCACGATCGGGTCTGGACATACGAAAACGGCGCCGCTTCCGGGAAGCGGCGCCGCAAACGTTCGACCGAGCCGTGGGCTCAGTTGAAGGTGTCGATCTCGGCCGACTCGTAGCTGGTGACTTCCATGCCGACGCAGATCTCGGAGACGACGGGGGCGGTCCAGGCCATGACGGTGATCCTCAGGGTTCGGGTTTCAGGGGGGTGATGCGGGGGCGATCCCCGCGCGGCTCCGGCGGGAGCCGACGAAACTCAGTTGAAGGTGTCGATCTCGGCCGACTCGTAGCTCGTGACTTCCATGCCGACGCAGATCTCGGAGACGACGGGAGCGGTCCAGGCCATGACATCCTCCTCAGTTGTGATGCGCATCATATAGCCGATACCTGGGGCACGATACAAGCGGACACAACACTTATATTTCCCATAGGGTCGGTCCGCGCAGGCGCCTCGGGCGTCGTTCATCGGAGGGATTTCGTCGTCTCCGGGACGGATCGCCAGATCGTCACGCGATTCCTACCCCCTCGCGGGCTACGCTAGCGCATCGTCCTGGATATCGGATCCCGGACGATGCGCTATCCCATTGATCATGCATAATTTTTTCCGAAAGCCGGTGACCACCTTTCGGGACGATGCTCTATTCACACATCGTGTCGAGCCCGCGCGCCTCTCCCTCCCCCCTCTGCGGGGGAGGGTGGCCCGGCCGTGAGGCCGGGTCGGGAGAGGGGAGCCCGGCTTCAGGATCGATCACCGCAGTGGCCGCTGCGCGCCACCTCCGGCACCGTCGCTTCCCTCACCCGACCCCCTGCGGGGGCCCCCCTCTCCCGCAGAGGGGAGAGGGGGGCGCGGGGCCGCGATACGTGAATCCGGCAGCCCTTGCGGAGAGGCGCGGCCCGCGGGTCACAGTCCGGGCGCGTCCCCGGCGCCTCGAAAGGACCGGGCGGGTTACGGCTTGACGGAACCGGTTCCCGGGAGCAGAGGCGGCCGCGCGGCGGCGTCCCACCGGGCGTCGCCGGTCCCTCTCAGCATCGAGACGCGAAGCGACGTGCCCGACCGATCGTGCCTGCCGTGTCCGGCCGCGCGCCGTCCCGCCTGAGCCGCTGAAGGGCCCGGGGGACGCGGCGGCCGGCCGCGGCTCCTGATTCCCGCGGCGCGCCGCCTCCACCCGCGAGGCGCGTGATGAACGACATCGCCCCCCACGACGTCCGCGTCGAGCCCGCCGCCCTGGCGGCCCGGCTCTCCGACGAGCGCGCCCCCGACATCGTCGAGGCCCTGAACGAGGAGGCCCCGGAGGTCGCCGCCGCGATCCTGCTCGGGCTGCCGATGGAGCGGGCGATCGAGGTGCTCGACCAGCCCGAGCTCGAATGCGCGTCCGAGATCATCGAGATGCTGCCGCGCGACCGGGTGGCGGGCTTCCTCTCGGGGATGTCCGCCGACCGGGTCACCGACGTGTTCCGCGAGATCGAGGAGCCCGGCCGCTCCGACCTGCGCGCCCGGCTCGACGCCGAGACCCGCGGCGCGGTCGACCGGCTGTCGGCCTACGGCGAGGAGACGGTCGGCTCGCTGATGACCACCGAGTTCGTCACCGTGCCGGGCACGTGGACCGTGGGTCAGACGCTCGACCACGTCCGCCGGGTGGAGAAGACCCGGGAGACGATCTACGCGATCTTCGTGCTCGACCCGCGCACCCGGGCGCTGACCAAGGCGGTGACGCTGCGCCGGCTGATCGCGGGCGAGCCCGGGGCCAACGTGCTGTCGGTGGCCGCCGGGCGGGCGCCGCTCGCCGTCTCGCCCACCGCCAGCCGCGAGGAGGCGGCGCGCCTGATCTCGAAATACGACCTGCTGGCCCTGCCGGTGGTCGACGCGGTCGGCCACCTGATCGGCATCGTCACCGTCGACGACATGATCGACGCGATGGTCGAGAAGCAGACCCAGGACGTGCAGCGCTTCGGCGGCATGGAGGCCCTGCCCGAGCCCTACATGGACATCGGCTTCCTGACGATGATCCGCAAGCGCGCCGGCTGGCTGTGCGCCCTGTTCCTGTCGGAGATGCTGACCGCCTCCGCCATGCAGGGCTTCGAGGGCGAGTTGGAGAAGGCGATCGTCCTGACCCTGTTCATCCCGCTGATCATGAGCTCGGGCGGCAATTCCGGCTCCCAGGCGACCTCGCTGCTGATCCGGGCGCTGGCGCTCCACCAGATCCGCCTGCGCGACTGGTGGCGGGTGGCCCTGCGCGAGCTGCCCACCGGCATCGTGCTCGGCGCGATCCTCGGGGTGATCGCGGTGGTGCGGATCGTGGCGTGGCAGAAGCTCGGCCTGTACGATTACGGCCCGCACTGGCCGCTGGTGGCCGCCACCGTCGGCGCGGCGCTCGTCGGCATCGTCACCTTCGGCTCGCTCGCCGGCTCGATGCTGCCGTTCCTGCTCCAGCGGATCGGCTTCGACCCGGCCACCGCCTCGGCGCCGTTCGTGGCGACGCTGGTCGATGTCACCGGGCTCGTCATCTACTTTTCCGTGGCGCTGCTGATCCTGCGCGGCACGCTGCTCTGATCCCGGCCGGATCGCGGGGCGCACGGTTACAGGTTCGACCGACCCTCGCCGAACCGGCGTTCCGCGCCGTCTCATCGGCCGCGCGCCGTCCTACGTTCGCAGCCCCGCCGGACGGCCCCGTCCGCGCGGCGGCAGCGGAGGACAGTTCATGCCCAGCCCCACCCTCGAGGCCGCCCTGGGCGGCGAGGTGGCCGAGACCACGACGACCTCGCCCGATCAGGTCCAGCGCCTCGTCGCCCGGGCGCGGGAGGCGCAGGCCGTGTTCGAGACCTTCCCGCAGGAGCGGGTCGATGCGATCGTGCGCGACTTCGCCAAGTACGTCTACGACAACGCCGAGGCGCTGGCCGGCATGGCGCACAAGGAGACCGCCCTCGGCGTCTACGAGGACAAGGTCGCCAAGGCGAAGGGCAAGTCGCGGGTCATCTGGCACAACCTCAAGGGCAAGAAGTCCCGCGGCATCATCGGCGAGGATCCGGAGAACGGCCTCACCCTGGTCGCCAAGCCGATGGGCGTGGTCGGCGCGGTCTGCCCGGTCACCAACCCGATCGTCACGCCGATGTGCAACGCGATGTTCGCGCTGAAGGCCGGCAACGCCATCATCTTCGCGCCCCACCCCAAGGCCGACGACGCCACGTGGCACCTCACCAAGGAGTACCAGCGCATCGTGCGCGAGCACGGCGGCCCCGACCATCTCGTCCAGGCGGTGCGGCGCGGCTCGGTGCAGACGACGCAGACGCTGATGAAGGCGGTCGACGTGGTGGTCGCCACCGGCGGCGGCGCCATGGTCAAGTCGGCCTATTCCTCGGGCAAGCCGTCCTACGGCGTCGGCGCGGGCAACGTGCCGGTGGTGATCGACCGCGGCGTCGACCTGCGCGAGGCGGCCGAGAAGATCGTCGCGGGCGCGTCGTTCGACAACGGCATCATCTGCTCGCACGAGCAGTTCGTGCTCGCCCCCGAGGAGCACTACGCCGACACGGTGGCGGCCTTCCGCGACACCGGCCGGGTGTTCTTCACCGACGATCCGGCCGAGGTCGACCGGGTCCGCGCGGTGGTGTTCGTGGACGGGCACCTGAACAAGGACGTGGTCGGGCGCTCCGCCCAGGAGATCGGCGCCAAGGCCGGGCTGCGGGTGCCGGAGGGTGCGCGGATCATCCTCGTGCCCGCCGACGGGGCCGGCGACGACGACATCCTGGCCAAGGAGAAGCTCTGCCCGGTGGTGGCGATCCTGCCCTACCGCAGCTTCGAGGAGGCGGTGGAGTTGGCCAAGGCGAACCTGCTGGTGGAAGGCGCGGGCCACTCGGCGGCGCTGCATTCCGGCGATCCGGCGCATATCCGGATGATGGGCCTCGCCCTGCCGGTGAGCCGGCTCGTGGTGAACCAGTCCTCGGCGCTCACCGCCGGCGGCTCGCTGACCAACGGCTTCGCGCCGACCACGACGCTGGGCTGCGGCTCCTGGGGCGGCAACTCGATCTCCGAGAACCTCGACTACAAGCACCTGATGAACGTCTCGCGCATCGGCGACGTGATCGCACGGCCGGTGCCGAGCGACGAGGAGATCTGGGCGGCCTGACGCCGCGCCCGAGCAGGTTTCGCCGAAGCGGTCGCCGGTTCGGCGTCGAGAACCTGCGATCCTTCAAGGATCTGAGCGGGTGAAGCGTTGGCGTGCCGACAGTCCACGACAGATTGGAGTTTACGCCGGCCGATCCTACCAACCCCCTCATCCTGAGGTGCCCCTTGCCTTGGCAAGGGGCCTCGAAGGAGTCCTCCAGCCGGCCGCGCGATCCCTGGAGGTCTCCTTCGAGGCCCGCTCTCGCGGGCACCTCAGGATGAGGTCGAGGGTCCGAAACGCCCCTCGGCTCGCCGCGTCGTGTCCCGTGTGGCGTGCCGACGCGAACCTGTTAGAAAAAAAGATCGCGGCGGGTCCAAGGATCCGGCGTCCCGGCGCGTCACAGGATCGACGCCGCCGGGACGAGCCCGGGGTGACCGGAGCCGGGACAGAGGATGCTGCTCGCCGCGTCCCAGGACATGCCGCCGCGTGAAGCGCCGCGCCCGCCCCCCGAGGCCGAGCGCGACGCGGACCTCGCCCGCCGCGCGGCCGCGGGCGAGCGCGCGGCGTTCGAGGCGCTGCTGCGCCGCCACTACGACCGGATGCACCGCGTCGCGTGGCGGATGACCGGCTCGCGCCACGACGCCGAGGACATCGCGCAGGAGGTGTGCTGCGCCCTCGTCACCCGCATCGCCGGCTACCGCGGCGAGGCGACGGTGGCGACGTGGCTCACCGGCATCGTGATCAACGCCTGCCGCGATCACCACCGCCGCCGCGCCACCCTGGGACGCCTGAAGGACGGGCTCGCCGTGCTGGTCGGGCTCGCGCCGGGGCCGGACGGGCGCGACCTCCACCGGCGGGCGTGGCTCGCCGGGGCGCTCGCCCGGCTCGACGCCCCCTTGCGCGAGACGGTGGTGCTCGTCGGCGGCGAGGGCCTGACCCACGCGGAGGCCGCCGCCGCCCTCGGGCTCGCCGAATCCACCGTCTCCTGGCGCCTGCACGAAGCGCGCCGCATCCTGAAGACGCACGAGGCCCGCGATGGCGCCTGAGACCGAGACCCTGCCGCCCGCGCCGGCCCCGGACCCCGCCGCCCGGGAGGCCGCGCTCGGGGTGGCGCTCGCGCGGTTCGACGCCGCGCAGGGCCGCCACGGCCCGTCGCGCCACCCGTCGCACCAAGGAAATCCGGAGCCGGCGCGTCCGAGGAGGCGCAACGCCGTCCCGGAGACCCGCTTCATGGCCCGAACCCGCCTCGCCGTCGCGACGATCGCCGTCGCGCTGATCGCCGCTCCGATCGCCTGGGAAGCCGCCCGCGAACCCGCCCCGGAATCCGGTCCCCGGAGCGACGCGCCCCCCCCGCCCGGCACCGCCCCGACCCCGAAGGACGAGCCCGCCGGGCCCGCGGCGCCGGCCCCGCTCCCCGCCCGGCCGTCCGAGCCGCCGGCGGCCGAGCTTCCCACGCCGGCCCCGCGGATCGTGCAGGCCGAGCCGCGCAAGCCCGAGCCGCTGAAGACCGAGCCGCCGAAGGACGAGGCCCGGCCCGGGGCCGCGGCCGCGACGGCCCGGGAGACGGCCCGGGAGACGGCCCGGGAGACGGCCGAGCGCGCGCGGTCCGCGGAGGCGGCGGCCGCCGCGCCCGCCCGCGCGCGCTCGCTCGGCCAGCAGGAGAGCCGCGCCGCGCTCCTCGCCGTGCCGCCCCCGCCCGCGCCCGCGCCGCGGGCTGCGCCGATGGTCGGGCTCGGCTTCGGCGGCGACGCGCCGGCGAGGCGGGCGGCCGAGGCGCCGAGCGCGTCCGAGCCCGCGGGCGGCGACCGGTTCGCCGCCGCGGCCCAGTCCGGCTTCCACGCGGTCGCCGAGCAGCCGGTCTCGACCGTCTCGATCGACGTGGACACCGCCTCCTACGGCTTCGTCCGCGCCGCGCTCGCCCGCAACGTCCTGCCGCCGAAGGACGCGGTGCGGCCCGAGGAGATGATCAACTACTTCCCCTACGCCTATCCGGGCCCGGCCGACGCCGAGGCGCCGTTCCGGATCGACGCGGCCGTCCTGCCGAGCCCCTGGGCGGCGGGCCGCAAGATCGTGCGGATCGGCGTCCAGGGCTACGCGCTGCGGCCGGCCGAGCGCCCGGCGGCCAACCTCGTGTTCCTGATCGACACGTCGGGCTCGATGGGGTCCCCGAACCGGCTGCCGCTGGTCAAGCAGGCGCTCGCGATGCTGCTGACCCGGCTCGACCGGCGCGACCGGGTGGCGATCGTCACCTATGCCGGGCAGGCCGGCATCGCGCTGGAGCCGACGCCGGCCGACCAGGCGCGCCGGATCCTCGGCGTGATCGACGGGCTGGAGGCCGGGGGCGGCACGGCGGGCGGGGAGGGGCTGCGGCAGGCCTACGCGCTGGCCGAGCGCAGCCTCGACCCGAACGGCGTCAACCGCGTGGTGCTGGCCACCGACGGCGACTTCAACGTCGGCATCGCCGGCCGCGAGGCGCTGACGGACTTCGTGTCGCGCGAGCGCGGCAAGGGGATCTTCCTGTCCGTGCTCGGCTTCGGCATGGGCAACTACAACGACGCGCTGATGCAGGCGCTCGCCCAGAACGGCAACGGCGCGGCGGCCTACATCGACACGCTCGGCGAGGCCCGCAAGGTGCTCGTCGAGGAGGCGACCGCGACGCTGATCCCGATCGCAAAGGACGTGAAGATCCAGGTCGAGTTCAACCCGGCCGCGGTCGCCGAGTACCGGCTGATCGGCTACGAGACCCGGGCGCTCGCCCGCGAGGACTTTTCCAACGACGCGGTGGACGCGGGCGAGGTCGGCTCCGGCCAGAGCGTCACCGCGCTCTACGAGATCGTGCCGACGGGGGGCCCGAGCGTGCTCGGCCGGCTGCGCTACGGCAAGGCGGAGCCCAAAGCCGCCGGGACCGGCACCGGGGACGCGGCCGAGTACGGCCACGTGGCGGTGCGCTACAAGCTGCCGGACGAGGCCGGGAGCCGGCTGATCGAGGCGCCGATCGGCCGGGCCGGGGAGGCGGCGGCCTTCGCGGAAGCCCCGCAGGAGGCCCGGTTCGCGGTCGCGGTGGCCGGCTTCGCCGAGATCCTGCGCGGCGGCAAATACCTCGGTGGGTTCAACCTCGACGACGTGGCCCGCATCGCCGCGGCGGCCAAGGGCGAGGATCCCTACGGCTACCGCGGCGAGTTCGTGCAGCTCGTGCGCGCCGCGAAGACCGCCAAGGCGCTGGCGCCGCTGCGGCCGTGAGGGGTGCGGACGGCAGACCGAACCGCCGCGTCTCCCTCCCCCCTCTGCGGGGGAGGGTGGCCAAGAAGGCGCCCTTCGCGTGAGGCCGGGTCGGGAGAGGGGAGCCCGGCTTCAGGCAGAGGCGCGACCGTCACGCAGGGCACGGCCCGATCCTGCACCGGCGCTCCCCTCACCCGACACCCTTCGGGCGCCATCCTCTCCCGCAGAGGGGAGAGGCGCGCCCGGCCACGATGCGGGAACCCGGTGGACCGCAAAGGGGAGAGGCGGCGCGTGGCGGGGGCGTCGCCCGCTTAGCCCGCGGCGGCCGCGAGCCGCTTGCGCTGGACCTTGCCGTTGGCGGTGCGCGGCAGGGCGTCGAGGAAGCGGATCTCGCGGGGGCGCTTGTAGGCGGCCAGCCGCTCGGCGCACCACGCGAGCAGGGCGTCGGCGTCCGGCGCGGCCCCGGGCTGGAGCACCACGAAACCGCAGATCACCGACACGTCGGCCCGCACCGGCAGCTCGGCCACCCCGACCTCGGCCACGCTGGGGTGGGTGGCCAGCACCACCTCGACCTCGTTCGGCGCGACCCGGTAGCCCATCGCCTTCATCAGGTCGTTGTTGCGGCCCTCGAACCAGAGGTAGCCGTCGGCGTCGAGGCGGGCGAGGTCGCCGCCGACGAACCAGTCGCCGCGGAAGACCTCGGCCTCCTCCTCGGGGCGGTGCCAGTAGCCGAGCATCAGCCCCGGCTCGGAGCGGTGGACGGCGAGCAGCCCGCTCTCGCCGGCCGGCAGCGGCACCGGCGCGCCCTCGACCGGCAGGATCGCCACGCGCCGGCCCGGCTGCGGCTTGCCCGGCGAGCCGGGGCGCACGGGGATCGTCGGGCCGCTGGAGATGTAGGTGGAGATCTCGCTCATCCCCAGCGCCTCGTAGAGCGGCTTGCCCGTCGCCGCGGTCCAGGCGTCGAGGAGGTCCACCGGCAGCGGCTCGCCCGCCGTGCAGCCGTGGCGCAGGCGGGAGAGATCGTGGGCCGGCAGGTCGCCGTACTTGAGGATCTGCCGGTAGAGGGTCGGCACCGCGGCGAACAGGGTGGCCCCGTACTCGGCCATCAGCCGCGGCCAGACGGACGGGTCGCGCGGGCCGTTGTAGAGCACCGTGGTGGCCCCGACCGACCACGGGTCGCTCAGGCCGACGCCGAGCGTGTAGGTCCAGTTCATCGTGCCCGCGTGGAGCATCACGTCGGTCTCGGTCAGCCCGACCCAGTGGTCGACCATCGGCCGCCGCCCGTAGGCCGCGCGGTGGCCGTGCAGCACGCCCTTCGGCCGGCTGGTGGTGCCGGAGGTGTAGATCAGCATCGCCGGGTCGTCGGCGGCGGTGTCGGCGTAGCCGGGCAGGGGCGGACCGGCCTTCAGCGCGGCGATTCCGTCCGCGTCGAGCCGCAGCCGTCCGCCGAGCGCCGCCGGGCTCACGGTGCAGCCGCCGCCGATCGCCACCGCGGCCGCCCCGGAATTCTCCATCAGGAAGGCGGCCTCGGGCTCGGTGAGTTGCGGCGAGGAGGGCAGGGCGACGAGGCCCGCGGCCATCGCGCCGAAATGGAGCAGGGCGTAGTCCGCGTCGTTGCCCATGCGGATCATCACCCGGTCGCCGGGCTTCAGCCCCAGGCCGAGCAGCCCCGCCGCGATGCCGCGCACCGCCCGGTCGACCTCCGCGAAGGTGAGGCGGGAGACGGTGCCGTCGCCGACCAGGATCAGCGCGGTCTTGTCGGGGCGCAGCCGCGCGTTGTCGGCGAGGCAGTACCGGGCCGCGTTGAAGCGGGCGGGCGGGTGACGGTCGTCGGACACCGGGCGTTCTCCCCCGAACGGTGACGGGGATCTCCCGCATCGGGGGCGGGACCGTCAATGGCGGGATCGGGCGACCCAGGGCGCCGGTCCCCCTCCATGGCCGGGATTCAGAAGAAAAAAAACAAAAACATTGACTTTTGTCCTGATGCGTGGTTCTGATGAGCCATCCGCTGCCCGGCGGGGCGGGGTCCTTCCGGACTTCGCCCCGCCCAGGGAGCCCCCCGGTGACCGACCGGGGCGGTTCGGGCGGCGGGGCGGTGCCCGCGTCGGCGACTTCGGTCGTCGCCGCCCCGGGCGGCGCGTCCGGTGCGGGACGGCTCGGGTGCGGGCATGGAGGCAGGGGCGTACGCGCCCGGCGCGGCACCAAATGAGCCGCGCCCGGACCCCAT
>NZ_JAUYZI010000047.1 GCF_030700245.1 Methylobacterium amylolyticum | reverse complement strand
GTGTGCGCGGGCCACGCGGCTACGACGCCGCCAAGAAGCTGGTCGGGCGCAAACGCGTGGCGCTGGTCGATGCCGAGGGGCACGTCCTGGGGCTCGCCGTCGTGCCGGCCAACGTTCAGGATCGCGATACGCTGACGGCGCTGGATAACGGCAAGGCGGCGTGGCCCAGCCTGCGTCTGGCCATCCTAGACGGTGCCTTCACCGCCGAGCGCTGCAAGGACTGGTGCCATCTGCACGGCATGCGCCACCGCGTCGTCGAGAAGGACCCGGATCAGAAGGGCTTCGTCGTGCTGGAGCGGCGCTGGCTCGTCGAGCGCACTTTCGGCTGGCTCAGCCACTGGGGCGGCCTGCTGCGCGAGCGTGCCGGCCGTCTCGACGTGGCGACCGGTCGCCTCACCTGCGTCGCCTGCCTCATGGCCGCCAACGCCCTCAACAATCCAGCCTAAGCTCTCGCCCTCAAACAGGCTCTCAGATCCATCCATATTGCAAGCCGATCGGGCGCAGCTCTAGTCGACGCCCGCCGAGAGCAAAACAAGGGAATTGCCACGGCGGCGCCGCGCCGGTCTCCTGGGATGTCCGTGCCGCGTCGTCCCGGCATTTCCTCCCTACAGGTGGGCGGGAACGATACGAAGTTACAGCCGTCCTAGAACGAGCGAGAAGCTGAGCAAATATGGCGAAGTGGAAGCCGGCGGGCCACCTACAAATTGGCCAACGTCGACCCAGGTGTGTTAACAACGGTCCATGTCCTCGTTCCTGGCGCCAAACGCACGCAATAGGCTAACCCAAATGGCCGAGATCAGTAAGTTAGATTTATCCCGCAGATTTTATCAATGTATATCTTACATAGAATAAATATCCCAACGTAAGTCCGAGAATGACTCCTTGTAGACAATTCAACGAAATGCCAACGAGACGGGCTGAGCCATGGAAAAAGAAAAGAATAAGGGATTTGCTGCTGCGTTTAGCGAACGTATTCCGATAGCGGGCCCATCGATTACTGAAGTGGAAATTAATTGTGTAATTGATGCTGTGAAGAACGGCTGGTACAATAACGCGTTTGAGCATATTCTAAGATTTGAAGAGGCGTTTTCGAACGCCGTCGACCGAAAATATGCAGTTTCACTACCGTCTTGTACTGCGGGCATACACCTTGCACTATCGGCGCTAAATATTGGCCCAGGAGACGAGGTCATCGTACCCGATTGCACTTGGATTGCAAGCTGCGCGCCGGTCAACTACGTTGGAGCTACTCCAGTTTTTGCAGATATCGACAAAAATACTTGGTGCATTTCTGGAAATTCGATTGAAGACTGCGTATCGAGCAACACAAAAGCCGTCATTGCAGTTAATCTTTATGGCAACATGCCAGATTGGGATGACATACTTCGCATCGCACGAAAGTACAACTTATTCATCATAGAAGATGCAGCTGAGTCAATTGGGTCGCTATATCGAGGGAGGCCCGCCGGTTCCTTCGGAGATTGCTCGGTATTCTCGTTTCACGGATCAAAGACTCTTACGACGGGCGAAGGCGGCATGTTCGTCTGCAATGATAAAAAAATGTATGATCGCATAAACAAACTGAGAGACCATGGTAGGGTACCGGGCGATGTGATGTTCAACAATGATGAGATTGGTTATAAATACAAGATGTCCCCTATCCAGGCGGCACTCGGGCACGCCCAACTTTCCCGTCTGAGCGAGCTTGTGGCGATGAAGCGTCGAATATTTAGTTGGTATAAAGAACGCACCGCAGCAATAGAAGAAATTACATTAAATCCAGATAGCGATAATGTATTCAATAGTTATTGGATGTCAACTGCGATCCTGAACGCATCAACTCAGCTAAACAAGACAATTCTTATTCCGATGTTAAGGGACAGCGGTATCGATGTACGTCCATTCTTTAATCCTCTATCATTGATCCCAGCGTACAGTAGAACAGCCCAAGCAAAAGCTGCTCGTGAGCGAAACCATGTCGCGCATAGCATCTCGCCGTGGGGCATTAACTTACCAAGCTCTCTTGTCATGACCGAGTCCGACACAGATCGAGTAGTAACCGTTCTCCTGGAACTGATTCAGAAGAAATTGTAAGAAGTTCGATTACCAATCATATGAAGCTCTATTTTCCAAACAAAGAATAGAATGGCGATATGTCGTGTTCTACGAGCTATCTTAACAATGTTGGACAAATTATGAAGGATTCTCAATTTGCCCATAGCAAAGTGTACCAATAAACCATCTCATGAATTTATGTATACATGATATAATTTTCATATGATTGTGATCTATAAAATTCACAGTGGCCGCAACAAGGATTCATCAAGAGATGCCTCCACCGTCTGCCGATAGTGTAAAATTTCAAATACAAGTTTTTGGCTTAATGGAAAATCGGTTTACATCAAACGGGTTGAAAACCAGAAGAAAAATTGAGATATTTCACTGCATCCCAGATTCGCATGGCCGAACATAGTTCGATTTAAAGATAGGGCATATCTAACACAGGTTGATCAATGATTATGAGGCGTGATCACGGTAGTTCACCCATTGCTAGTAAATTCAATGGCGCAAGTCTGCTTTAACAACGCATGAATCGCAAAGGAGCATCTGGTGAGCGACGACCGAAAGATTTTCGACGAACAAAGGCGTACCAGTTCTATTGACATGGGAAAAGATGAGGCCTTATTTCGCGAGTCTACAAAACTGTTGGCTTTAGCAGACAAGTATCGATACTCTTACCTGTGGAAGTGGCTTGGAGTGCCGATAATACAACTCCCATCCGATGTATTAGCCATGCAGGAGGTGGTTTGGGACAGGCGACCGGATGTGATTATTGAAACCGGTGTGGCGCGAGGGGGTTCGATCATTTTTTTCGCGTCGCTGCTTGAGTTGATAGGGAACGGCCGTGTCATTGGCATCGACATTGATATTAGGCAGCACAATAGACGTTCAATTGAAGACAATATTTTCTCGAAGCGGGTAACGTTATTGGAGGGATCGTCGATAGCCGATAATTTATATGAGCAAGTCATGAATTTAATACCGTCTGGTAGTTCAGTAATGGTAGTTCTTGACTCTGACCATTCTTACGATCACGTAAGGAAAGAATTGGATTTGTACGGAAAACTTGTCAGCCCGGGCCAATATATGATTGTCGCTGACACGATGCTGGGCAGAATGACAGCAGATGAAATCCCAAAAGAGCGTTCGAAGATTTGGTATAAGGGTGACGAGCCGCTTTCGGCACTTCATGATTATCTAAATGAGCATGATGATTTTGAGCTCGACGAAGAACTAAACGGAAAAATGATCCTTTCCAGCTCTACGGGCGGCTATTTAAGGAAGAAATTCGACGGCCATTTAGTTCAACATTCCGATCGGGGTTAGCTATGCAGCAGCATTGGGTAAAGAGGGGTTTTATCTACAATGTTTCGGGATTCGGGTTCTTTAAAAGTCACGTAACAAGGCCAATACCTTATCTCATCGACGACTCTAAGTTACGAATTTTCTTTGCATCGCGCGACAACACAAATACGATGCTTCCGACTTTTATTGACGTTGAACCGGGTGACCCTAGAACTATCATCGCCATGCCGGAGGTACCCCTCGTCGACCTTGGCGAAAAGGGCACATTTGATGACTCGGGCGTTGTCTTCGGTAGCTATGTTGACTACGGAGAAGATGTAATGTTCTATTACGGCGGGTGGAAGCGTCGCCGTGAAGTAAGCTTTGAAGTTTCTATTGGAATGATAAAGTGGAATAAAGCGGCCGACACTTTCGAAAGAGTTTTCAAGGGTCCTATAGTCGCGCAGGACATCTATCATCCTTTTATGGCAGCAAATCCATTCGTAATCAAAGAAGGTGATCGTTATCGAATGTGGTATTGCTCTGGCACGGGCTGGAAATTCCCAGAAGGGAATCCGGAGCCTCTATACACCGTATTTCATGCTGAATCGCATGATGGCGTTAGGTGGCAAGTCTCGACAGAGCCCTGCATTCGATATGCTTACGACGGCGAGGTGATTTCGGCGCCATGGGTCAGTAAAACACCAGACGGCTACACGATGTGGTATTCGACGCGTGGTTGCAAGGATCGTGTCTCGAAAAACTACGTTATCGGCATGGCCCGGTCGGCGGACGGCTATAAGTGGATAAGATGTGATGAAGAGGTCACTCTTATTAGGTCTGATTCAGGTTGGGACTCTGAAATGGTTTGTTATCCCGGGTTTTATAAATACAAAGGGCGCGATTTCATGATTTACAGCGGAAACCATGTTGGGGTTGGCGGCATTGGATATGCAATACTGAATAATGATTAACATTGGCTGGAAGCTATTTTATCATTTTAATGATTGTATATCACGCTTGCCGACAACAGCATTTAGCTGCTATTGAGATGACTTTCAATTGAGTTTCGGCTCCCATCATCGACGCGCCTAGCGGGACTTATGATGATAAAACATGATTATGACGAGAATTTACTTGATCACACTATTATTATAGCGACCTATAATCGGCCAGAACTATTCCGGTCATTAGTTAATTACATCGTTCGAAAGTCTACGACAGTCAGGGTTTTAGTCCTGGACTCAAGCAGATCTGACGTCGTAGCCCTAAATTCTTCCGTTGTTGGTCCTCACAAGAACCAAATATGCTATAATGTATATGATCCGAGCTTAGATCCTATCGTGAAAATAGTTATGGGTATAAGAAAGGTCACAACTTCTACGGTCTCTTTCTGTGCAGACGACGATCTATTATTTTTTGACGGCCTGTTGGAGGCAAGAGAATTTCTGTTGAGCGACGCATCTTACTCAGTCGCGCACGGGCTTTACATGAATTTCACACTTTCGGATGAGAATATTTCAATATTTAATGAATACGGTGGAGCGGGGATCGAAGCTTCACATCCCGGTGCGCGGCTGTTCCAGTTTCTTCGCCATTACGAAGCTGTCTTCTATGGCGTGTGCCGTACAATTGATCTCCGAACTGTCATTGAAGAGAGTGCACGTTTAGATGGCGACGCTTTCCAGGAGCTTTTCCAGTCTTGTGCGCTAGTTATTGCTGGTAAAACAAAGCGGTTCCCGAAATATTTCTATGCCCGAAGATCTGGACCTCCAGCCGACCCATCAAGAAGGAAGTGGCAAACTTTTTTTTGGTTTTCAGATAACCCCGCGGAAGTTTTCAGTCAATATGCGATCTATCGCCATGCGCTGTGGAGATACTATAAGTTAAACGTCATTGATGGCGAATTTGATCGCGATGAGTTTTTTAGGGTATGTGATATATCCCATGCTTCGTACTTCGCGAGCGGCTTCTCGGAGCACTACCATTATACCCGCCTAGAACAGCTTTGGCCGAATGACGGGTACAGATTCCATTCGGACATTTTCCAAGCGTTACGATCCCAGAGTGAAAGGGGCGGGGTAATGGGTCGCATTGAATCTCTTATGGGCAGGCTCCAGAGTATATCCGAACGTAAAAAATTAAGTCAGATCAACAAGACTGTTCGAACGTTGGAACGCAAGGTGTTTGATGACACAGGCTTCGGGCGCAGGTTAGATTTACATCCTTCTGCTAGTTGGGCGGCTGATCTTCCCGTGTTTACGACAGCATATAATGAGTTGTGTTACTATCTGATGACTGACGTATAGGGTTTCCAAAATGCTCGTGCTTACCCGGTCCTGCACCGTGTTTGGGCCGTTTTAGGGCCTTGCCGCGACTACCAGCCCGGGTCCGGATCAAAGCCGCGCGAGATCTGCGGCAGGACCTTTTCAGCCCAGGCCTTAGACGCCCCCACGAGTAGCAGGGATCGGGCTTGACGCCGCTTTCAGCGCTCGCCGGAAGGCTTCCCGCTGTAATTACCCAGGCCTGTGATGGCAGGGTTCAGGCACCGATGGTTTTGAGGACGGTGCTGAAGGGGCTGCTGCCTGTGAGGCGGGCGGTGTCGACGACGGTGCGGATGGCGGCCTCGCCCTCAGCCGCCCACATGGCGCGGTATCCGTTGGTCACCTTCCGCTGGACGACAGCCGGACGAAGCAGCCGCTCGGAGCCGTTGTTCGTGGGCTCGACCTTTCCGGGATAGGCGAGGAAGACCAGGAGCTGATCGCGCGCGCGGCTAATCTTAGCCTGCAGATCGCGGGTCAGGTCACAGCGGCTCGGCGTGGTCAGGATGGCGCCGAGTTGCCGATCCAGGCTCCGGCGCTTGGCGGCCAAGGTCGAGACGGCCAGATCGGTGACGCGCTCGGCCAGGGCGAACACGCTTCCCAGCCAGAGTTGCAGGCGCCAGGGGACGGGATCGTCGCTGACCTCGACGACGTAGGCGACATCGCGGGCCAGATGCGCCAGGCAGGTCTGGTGCTCATCCGCGTGGCCTTGTTGGGCCGTGTAGCGGTCGGAGATCCACACCGCGGGCCGATGCCCGTCCATCATCTCCCGCACCACGACGGCGCCGCGCGTCGGCGAGGCCGTGTGCACCACGGCTTGCGCCGAGTGGAAGATCCAGTGGTAGGCGTTCGAGCCTTCGATGCGCACGCCGGTCTCGTCGCAGGCGACGACCTCAGCCCGGCGCAGGGCCGCGACGGCCGCGTCGCGACCCGGACGGAAGCGGCCCTGCGCGCGGCGGAGCAGGTTCATCAACCCGCCCTGGCTGAGCGTCAGGCCGAACAGGTCGGAGAGCGCCGCCTGCAGCCGCTCGTAGGACAAGGCCTGAAAGGTCTTCAGGTCCGTCGCCACCGCGTGCAGCCGTGGGCCGAAAGGCGTGCCGCGCGCCGCCTCCGGCACAGGTGCGACGCCCTGCTCGCCGCAGCTCGGGCACCGAACCGCCAGACGCTGGTGCTGCGTCACGATCGGCGCCACCGCGGGCAGCTCGATTTGTTCAGAGACGCTGACGATCACTGCCGGAAGAGCGGCGTGCAAGCGGCGACCGCAGCACGTGCACGCCTCAGGACGATGCTCGACGATCATAGCGGGATCGGCGCTCAGCACCCGGCTGTGACCCTCGTGACCGGGCTTGGCGCCGCCGGGCTTGGACTGCGCGCGCTGCTCCTTGCGATCGCTCGCAGGCGGCTTGGACGACGTGCGCGAGGTCTTCTCTGGCCGCTGCAGCCGCAGCACCAACTCGATCAGCTCCTCGCGGCTCAGCCGTTCCAGTTCGCTTCGGCCCATCCCGCGACGGAATCAGCGAAATCCGACCCGCGCAAGAGGCAAGCTCGTCCCGGCAAGCCGCGCAGCGGTGGGCGTTCAGCCGCCGACCAATCCACCCCGTGAGTAATTACGGCCCGCTTATGGGCCGTTCGACCTCTAGGGGCCCGTTCGAGTAACGAGGCTTGAAGCTGCTTTGAGAGGGCGAGACCGGAAGCGCTGATGGCGTATCACCGGGCTGAGCGGCTGGCCTGTGCCAGGTGTCAAGCGAAGTGAAGATTTGACCCCATTGGTGGAGAGGGCCCCTGAGGTGGGTAGGATCAGGCGGCGGTTTTGACCGTCTGCCGGGGCTGCTGCTCCTCGAACTGCACGGGGCTCAGATAACCGAGCGCGGAGTGCTGGCGGCGGGTGTTATAGACTTCTTCGATGAAGTGCGGCAGCCTTAGCCCTCCGGATGGGCCTCCCGGTACTCCGCCCAGAGCACCATCAGGTTGACCCCGGGGCGGCGCAGGGCGCGGGCGTTGTCGAGCAGCACCTCGCGCGGTACGCTGCCGAAGGCCTGGAACGCGCTCTCCAGCCCGGCGAACCAGTCCGCCTGCCGCTCGTGGCCAAAGGCGCGCACGTGCAGGCGGCGGGAGTAACCGAGCGTGACCACAAACAGCGACACCCGGGTCGGCACGCCGCCGATCTCGACCCGTCGCTCGCCGAAGTCGATCTGCATCTGCTCGCCCGGCCGCGTCTCGAACCGGACGCTCGCCCGCGCGGCGATCACCGAGTCCCGCCGCAGCGGCGCCACCGCCCGCTCGACCGTGCGCAGGCTGACGTGGACGCTCTTCTCGGCAGCTAGATCCTGGCGCACGACGTCGGCGTTGCCCGCATGCCGCCGGAAGCGCTCGGCCAGCCAGTCCGCCAAGCCATCGAGCCGCAGCTACCGGCTGCGCGAGAAACGTCGCAGTGGCCTCCTGCAGGAGGCTGCGGCCCCCAACCCATCCGTGATCCCGTCATAAGCCGAAGAGGGACCGGCCGCTTGTAAAATCCTTCCAACTCATGGTCTCTGAACAAAGCAAACTGCTTACACCTTCCCCGAGATTGGCAATCGCATCAATTATCGAAACATATGGCGTAAAATCACCAGCTAACTGAGCATATGAGATCTTCTTGTAGTTTATATACTCGACTTGTACATGATGTTCGTCGAATCTACTATGATCAAGATAATTCGCCGCCCCATGCCCCGTAATATATGTAGATCCACCGAGCGCCATGCAAATCTTAAGGAGTCGTTCTGTTCCAGAACCTTCAAGCCCGATCTCTGAAGAACGAATGAAACGAGGATTCAATTTAAGCCATCGCGCAAGAAACTCTAAAGCATTTATATTGAAATCTGCCAAGCAGCTCGTATCATAGTGATAAATCTCACGGACGAGCTCAAACATAGTATCAAAATACCTCGCCTTCGAATAGATGTGTCGAATGCGCTCGAGATGTTTAGTTCTCCATCTTTCTTCTGCAAATTTTACCTGTTTTATCAGCACATTTGCATACTGCCTTTCAATTGGTGCCGTTAGCCAAGATGTAGAGGGCCCAGTCTTCAATTGAACTCTATTTGTAAAACTCCGGCCGAATGGGAGCTGCACATCGTCATAATGAACATATATGTCCGCCATCTTGATCTGCTCGAATACGCCAATCCAGGGCAAGAACAACGGTTGCAATACAACAATCTTGTTCTGCATCACTGCGACCTCGCATTCTTCAGGTACCATTTGCCTGATAGGCAGACTTGTCAAAAATAGATCTACAATTGAAACAATCCCAAAAATAAAAAACTTGACATAGAAACACCTTCAAATTAAACCAATGATCGCTTCGAAATACAATTATATTACGTCCCTCTTTATCAAACGGACCTCTGATTTCGGCGCGGTCACAACCGACCTGTCCTGACAGTTCTCCATGACAACAGCGCCGGGAGAGATGACACAATAATCACCTAGCACTATATTATCCCGCAGTGTCGCATTGACCCCAAGGAAGGCGCACTGGCCAATGATGCAATTACCAGAAATTACCACATGAGAACTCACAAAGGAATGATCGCAAATCTTGCTGTGATGTCCAACATGATTCCCCGACCAAAGAAAAACATTGTTTCCTAGCGTTACATACGGCTGAATTACATTATTTTCGAGAACTAAGCAGTTTTCCCCGTAGCTGTTTCCGAAATAAGACGCTTTCGTGCTTATATATGATGCGCAGCTGTAACCTTTTGCTTTTGCCTCAAGAAAACGCGAACGTCTAAGTTGATTTGTCTTTTTGTAGCCAATTGCAATAAAAATATCGAACTCTTCGGGAGGAAAAAGTTTCTCAATAGTCTCGAAGGGATATACGGCGTGGTCAAGAAATCGATCTTGAGAAATGTACTCTCCAGCGTTCGTAAACGCAGCGATCTGACGTTCACTATCTCGCCGAAAATAAAACTCTGCTACCTCTGCAATAGCGCCGGTACCGTAGATAATCAAGCTTTTCATCTTCATTCCTCTTATCCCGACGCTGAAGCCATTTTCGTTCTAGTGTTAAACTCGTTATAAGATCGCCATAAATGGCGCGCATACCGTCGATGAACCATTATTTATACAGATAAACTGTGTACTCGTACATACCATAAGAGTGGTCAATCTTAATGTTGCCAGTGACTTCGCTTAAACACCAAGCTAGTATCTCAACAGGACTCCTATAGTACAAATTCTTAGAGTAGTAATTAGATTTTGTGGTCATTATGTTAAAAGCAACGCCTATATTGCAAGTTTGAAACATTCTCTTGATCAACTTAGCTGCGTATATGTCCATGTCTAAATTGGTGACATCTAGCTTCTGCGTCAATATCCCATTACAAACAACATAATCAAAACATGCCTCAGGCGAAAAGTCCATGAATTCGGACGAAATAAAGGTCCCATGATTAGACGCATGATGGGACTTTGCCCATCGTATCATGTTTTGTGCGCCATCAATGCCCGTATATATAATATCAAGCTTACGCTCTTTAATAAAGTCCAACAGACCGCCATAGCCGCATCCAACGTCCAGTAGACTAGGCCGATCATATTCTGCGAACCGGATAACGTTTATCATGTTTTGATATCGCGTCATAAGTTTATTGGCATCGCTCCCCCAGTCAACGCCTTCGCTCGTCGGCCCGTACTTTTCAAAAGCTTCAGAATAATGATTAAGAAGCTTATCTGCGATACTTTTCATGCAATCCTCTCGAACTCACGAGCATCATCCCGATTTGTAAGTTCGCTTTTGGACTTATTGAACTATACACTTTACTTCTCACGCCATAATTGTTCCGCGACTACAAATTATTAATATTTGCGTTGCGACCGGGAGTCCGGCCAGGACATTACGTTCCCATTATCAAGAAATCGAGTTGGAGCAGTTCTTTCTTGCAATCCCAGTTTTCTGTGATATTTTTTCGAGCGAGCAGCAACAACGTGTTGCTTGCTGAGAATTATACACCTGCTTTCGAAGACGCTCAATGCACTGCATATGATGTCCGATTTCCAAATCGGTTTAAGTCGCGCCGATTAGGTACCTGCCCGCTAGCTAAGTGTGATTGCCGATGATCATCGTGAAGAATCCTTTCATCGCAACTTCGACATGATAAAGAATAATCTTCCAATCAGTCGCCCCATGTACCAACCCTATGTTGTTGCTTCTGAATACACGCCGATTAGATCAAATTGCCAACCAAATAATTTTTTAACGCGTCGGAAGTAGTTCTCGTATTAGCGATTTCAGACGCGCCGCTGTCGGCTCCAACATCAGTGCCCCACATAGATTGATTAGAGCGCCCCACTTGTTGCCCGAATTTTTTAGTATCGAAGCATAATGCGCCGCAGCCATTGCTGGAAACGAGTATTTTTTCCGATGAACATTCGCTTTTTCGCTTTGTGTAAGGCGGCCAACCAGTTCGTCGATTGTAGTCTTCATTTCAATAATATGTCGCGTCCCCTGTATGATCTTAGCGCTGTCACTCCCCGAATGCCATCTTGCGGCTGCCAGCGGCTTTGTGGTTGTTGCAGCCACTGCGCAACCATCTGACGCGGCGCGGAAGGCCATCTCCCAATCTGGAGTGAAGGATAGGCTTTCGGTATAGCCCCCAACTCGCTCGTAAACAGCCCTCGGAATGACAAGTGTCTGTGTCGGAGCTCGGTTCGAAAAAGCTTGCTCCAGTCGAAAATTTTGTATTACACCGGGGCTAGCACAGGGAGGAAATGACCGCCCGATTTCATGGCCGTTTTCATCAATACCGATTATCGGAGCCATGAAAATCGTGCCCGTGGAATTTTCTAGAATTGCATCTTCCATAATTAAATAAAAGTCCTCAAGAACCATATCATCGTCGTGAAGTATGTGTACATATAATCCTCTTGAAGCTGCTATACATGAATTAATATTTTTTATTCCACCAATGTTTTTCGAGTGCCTGATATATTCAATTCTCCCTGGCGAGATATTCTCAATCATATGTTTGACATCGAACGTTGATGTTGCGTTATCTAATACACCTATTTGCATCCTGTCTCGGCCAGGATCCTGCCTAAGAACGCTTTCTAAAGCCTCCTTCAAATAACGACTCCTATTATAGGTTGGGATCATCACTGACCAAAATGGTATGTTATTTGATTCATTGTTAGCGTATATTTTGGCCGGCTCAAAATTTGACCGCCTTATTATGCTCTTCATAGATCGACCTCGATAACGATGTTCTTATGGCGCAGGAAAGCTTAAATAATAAATTTTTACTATCATGTAATATTTAGTTCTATAAAAAAAGCAGCACTAGTTTTATTTACAGCGGCAGATGTGAACGCAGGTAATCTCGACCGATTTGGGATCCCGCCCCATAAGCGTAGTGTCCAGGACGGAAAAATGACCGAAATTTATTTTGACGCAATATGTCGTCCGCAGTGTACTCTGCAATACCTTCGAGTCGGTCCATCATTTCGTCGACTAACGCGGCAATCGCGGTAGGTTCGACGTTTTTCGTTGTTAGCCCGCGCCTACGAAATTCTTCGGCCAACCGAAAATTAGCGATGTCCGATTTAAATATCTCGTCAATTTCTAGAGCGCGGCCACTGGCATCTGCAACAGTCTGGGGAATTGCCAGATCGCTGACACCAAGCGCGTATGATCCGGATAGTGGGGTTGTGTTAGCAAGAGCAGATGGTCGCCCAAACATCACTGCGACATTATGCAACCCTGAAGAGCAGCCGAGAAAAAAGCGACAGCTCGCCACTAAGCCGATGTCGAGCCGCGGCGATTTATATTGACTACAGGCATAATCGATCACACCTTGGCGAGGAGGCATAGGTTTCATTGTCGGATCCCCCATGCGGATACACCAGCCTCCGCGCGCTACGATTCGATCTATAGCTTCGTGATAGTCGTTGATCTCGACATTACGATGAGAATGAAGGTGTTCATCGTAAGGTGAATAGCCACCACCGCGAGCATGCATACAAACAAACCATGCTCCGTCTGGTACACCCACTGATCTTAGAAAATTCTTTGTGATCGCCTTGTCGCGTGCATATAGATCAAACAGTGGAGGCCGAGTTCCCCACCGTCGATAAACATCATAGCCTAAAGCGGTCTCGTACATTGCCACTGCATAGGGCGCCGTATTGATTGTATATCCGGCTTTGGCTAGGGCTTGTTGTATAATATCAGCTCGCTCAATAAGAGGAATAATAGCGATGTAGCGTGAAAAATATTCTGCTAAAACAGGGTTGGCAAAACCGCCTGGGGTTGGTTCTATCATTACCGCTGTTGGACGTCGGCCCGTTTTCATAATTTGATCTCTCAGGAAGGTATCGCCTTCCATCGCGAGGTGCCCGATCCGCTGTGCGAGCGACATGTTGACATGTTTCAGCCCCACGAAGTCGAGTATAACCTTTGCCATCCGCGATGTGTATCGGCTGATTAGCGCGGCGATCAAAATTTTTACAATCGTAGGCGGCATACAAACTTGCCTTGGTATGTTAACGGGCTGCATTATATTTTTGCGGCGAGCGCTTCGCTTGCCACCGATGGCCCGTTTACCAGATGCTATAGGCCGCCGCTATCCGTTGACGAATTAGGCGGTTGTCAGACGCTCTTGGAGCGGCTAACAGAGTGGTCTGTCTGATTGAGTGTAATGAGGCTTGCTGCTAGGCTGGTGAAGGTCTGATAGACGTCGCTGTGTCGCTCGTATCGGATGGGCAGGCGTGGGAAGCGGTTGAACGAAGCGTAGGTGCGCTCGCATCATGGCCCATGCGACCTACTCAGCGAGCGTGATGCCCGACTTGAGTTGCCCTCACCAAACCCGAAACGGGGCTGGTTGCATCTGAGCACGGATGAACGCGCGCGGCGAGCGCGTGCCGAGCCCATGATGGGAAGGGTATTCGTTGTAATCGGTGATCCAGGCGCCGATCCGATCCAGAACGGTGTCGGCGTCACGACGGGGTTACACGCGGGGATAGTCGCGCTTGAGCGTTTTCACGAACGCCTCGCTCACCCCGTTGCTCTCGGGCAAGCACACGGGTGTGAAGCAGGCACCAGGCCAAGGGCTGCCGCGAAGGACAGAGTATTGGCGGCCGTGAAGGCCGAGCCGTTGTCGGCCAACCACTGCACGGTATGGGTTGCGCGCAGGCCGCCGAAGTGAATTTCCAGGCTGCCGAAACGCGCCTCCACGCAAGTCAGCCTGAGATTGCGCCATCTGACCGGTGACCCTGCCCGGCCACGCAGGCGATCACCTCCCAGTCATGAGTTTCGAAGGACGTCGGTGATCAAGCTCTGATGCGCGGGTAGGCTACCGCATTCCCGAGTGTGCGTCCGGAGCTGTCCCGATCTTACAGCGGGCGTCGGCCTGTCGGCCGGCCACAAAGCGTCTGACGGGCATTCCCCTGCCGTGGTCCCACCCCCACCGATGCGCGAGGGATGATCCGCCGCTCGGCGGCGCGTCAGGTGGCCCGCGCCTCGCGGGCGACGGACCACATGAAGCCGACGAGCTCGCGGGCGATGGCGGTGCAGACCACCGTCGTCTTCTTGCCCAGCCCGCTCAGCGCCCGGTAGCGGGCCGTCAGGCGGCTCTGCGCCTTCCAGGCGATCTCGCGTACCCGTTGCGGTGCCTCCTCCAGGCGGTAGAGCTTCTCCTTACCGACCTTGGGCGGATGACGGTAGGTCCAGGCGCTCTCGACGAGCATGTGGCGCACCCGTCCGTTGCCGGCCTTGGTGATCCCGCCGCGCCGGACCGTGTCGCCGGTGGAGCGCTCGCTCGGCACCAGGCCGAGGTAACCCATGAGCTGGCGCGGGCTCTCGAAGCGGGTGACGTCGCCGACCTCGGTGGCGAAGGTCACGGCCACGATCAGGTCGACGCCGCGCAGGGTCTGCAGGGCGCGCACGACCGGGCCGAGCGACCACGTCGGGACGAACTCGGCGATGGCCGTCTCGAGGCGGGCGACGCGTTCTTTGCTGATTCGCACCGCCTCGACCATCTCCTGCAGCGCGATCTAGTGGGCGGGGTGCTCGAAGCGCTGCTCCTGGAGCCAGCGCAGGTAGCGCATCGTCCAGCTGGTCTTTCGCGGGTAAACGCGCCCGTGCTTGAGCATGAAGGCGCTCACCTGCTGGCGATGCACCCGCAGGCTCTCGACTGCCGCCGCGCGGGCGCGGACGAGATCGCGCATGGCCTCGTGGCCCTCGTCGGGCACCCACACCGCGGTCAGCTCGCCGGCGCGCAGAAGTTTGGCCAGCGCCAGGGCGTCGCGACGGTTCGTCTTGACCCGATCGCCGGGCTTTCGTGGGATCAGCGAAGGGGCGACCACGATGCAGGAATGGCCGAGGTCGGTGATGAGGCGATGCAAGCCGTAGCCAGTGGGCCCTGCCTCGTAGCAGAACTGCAGGTGCGTATGCTTGGCGGCCAGACGCTTGACGAGCCGGCGCATGCTCTCGGGCGCAGCATCGATCTCGCCAAGATACCGAACCTTGCCGCCGCGCTCACTGTCGGCGACCGCGATGGCATTGCGCAACTTCGACACGTCGATGCCGACGAAAACCTCGCTACACTGCTCCACGGCTCGCCCTCCTACGGTGAGGATCGGCTCGGCCTACCCGAGCAACCCTTGAAGGCGCAGTGTAGGGCGAGCCACCCTCAGCGCCGCGGACATACGGTCTTACGGAACACCCGCTTATGGTTCAGCGCGGGCTCGTCGGTGGCGCGCCGCCTCCGGTTCAGGATCGCCGTCACCCGCCGATAGCCGTTGGTCGGCCGCACGTCCGTGAGGGCGCGGATGGCGATCAGGACGGCCTCGTCGTCGGCACGGCGATAAGGACCGCGCGAGCGCGGCGCGCCCCGTATCCGCTCGACGCGGTTGGAGCGGGCCACGCCGAATACGTCGACCACGTCTTTCACCGGGAAGAGCCCGCGGGCGGCGACGGCAGCGGCCACGCGGCTTTTTTACTCATGCGACGGCCAGCGCCTCCTTCAGCATCTCGACCGCCAGCGTCTTGCGTCCGAGCAGCCGTTCCAGATCGCGCACGCGGTCTTCCAGCTCGCGCATCCGGCTGGCGGCGCCCCCCTCGTCGTCGGCCTGCACCGCCACCTGTCCGCCCTCGGCCATACGACGCCTCTATCCGAACAGCAGGCTCGGCGAGAGACCATGCATCTGGGCCACCGCCGAGACGGTCATGCCGGGCTGCATCGTCTGCTCGACAAAGCGCACCTTCTCGTGGGCAGTGTAGCGCCTCGACATAAGCGGACGTCTAGGCTTCCACCTAGGCCCTCACAGCTGCGCCCGGCGTCCCATCGGAATGGGGACCATTCCACCGACCCCGGTCAGTGGGTGGACGGCGCGACATCCTCGCGGTACCTGTCGAGCCCGCTGAGGGAACTATCGACACCATTCAACAGCGACGGTGACAGCATGCCGTATGCCGGAGTGGCGATCAGTTGTTTCGACAACTCACAGAGATTTGGATATGCCCAAAAGTCTTAGCCAAATTTTTTTTACAAAAACAGGTAAGTCGGTGACTAAATGGGAACAGTATTTATCAATGTATGAGGTTGAGTTGGCGCCTTATATATTGAGAAATACACCCATGAACCTGTTAGAGATAGGCGTCCAAAATGGCGGGTCACTTGAGATCTGGAGCGAATATCTTCCGGAAGGATCATACATCACTGGCATCGACATAGATCCCCAAGTAAGAGATCTGAAATTCGAAAATGCGAACGTGCGGGCGTTCGTTCAAGATGCAACAGACGAAAATGGCATCGATAATCTGCTGCAGCATCAAGATTTCGATATCATAATTGACGACGGATCTCACATTTGCAGCCACGTAAAGAATACGTTCAAAATCTTGTTTCGCCGCTTAAAACCCGGTGGCAAGTACATAATTGAGGATCTTCATACGAGTTACTTTGAATCGTTTGAAGGAGGGTATTTAAAACCTGGCTCATCGCTGGAATGGATCAAGTCTTTCGTGGATATACTGAACTTCGATTACTTTCAAAACGACCCCAGTCTAAGCATCGCAGACAAGGACGCGATGCACGAGTTAAGCTCTACAGTCGGGCGCGTCGCTTTATACGATTCCGTTGCGGTGATCGAAAAGCTGGCCAACGAGAAAACGCGGCCGTTTCGACAATTGATCTCCGGCGAACAATCGACTGTTTATTCTGAGTCTCATTGGCTTTACCAGATATCTCCGGAGTCCCTCAAGGCAATCATGTTCGGCTTCCCTGCGGCACGTAAACTTGACGGACTCCTCGCTCGTCGCCTCCAAGCTGCTCAACATGAAATTGTCGAGCTTAAACTTTCTCTTGAGCAGGCCCGAAAAGAATTGGAGGGTGGACGACTCGGCTAGCCTCGGGCTACCGGCACCGCAGAATTATGTCCGACGCTCCCAACAAAATCCGCGGCCAATATAAAGGGCATTCCAGCTTCCAATAATTGTTGATGTCTACGCTAATCATCAAACGCACAGGATGCGATAAAAGCGAAAATTATACATAATCGTGCATCAATATCCCAAGATGGGACTCGCTGTATGTATTGATAAAAAATGTCGGCAGCTTCAGGTATAATTCGCGCCGATTACCTTCAAAAGTAGACATTGGCAAAGGTGATTTCAGATGCTGAGACTGGAATTTATTGGTGTCCAGCTTTGTGTATGCTGATCGACGATCGGACCGAATTGCATAGCCTACAAACCGAAGCGTGATGCGATGAATGCGAAGTACGACCACCTTGAAGCTCTCATGATGCATGTCCGAGCTTCAATTCCTAATCCAGAACTGGGCTTGCCCGATCCAGTCTTTGCTTTCGCAATGGAAATCGTTCCGATGGTGAACGTTGACCTACTTTTGCGTGACGAAGCAGGGAAAATACTGCTGGCCTGGCGAGAAGATGCGCTCGGGATTGGGTGGCACATCCCGGGCGGAATCATACGGCTCAACGAGCAATTTTCAGACCGCATCCGAGCAGTCGCAGATCGAGAGCTTGGTGTGGACGTAGAGCATGAGGCTGACCCATGCTGCATCCTAGATGTGGACCGCTCTTATAAGCGTGGACATTTTATCTCCCTCCTATTCCGTTGTAGGGCTATATCGAAATTCCGTCGCCCCTACTTATTTGCCAACCCAAATAGTCCTAGGCATGAAGATATCGCCTGGTTCGCGACGCCGCCGCAGGAGATGTACCCGACCCGGGCCTACCCAGCGTGGATTTGGGCTCAACGGCCAACGGAGTAATAGCTTATCGCTTCTGAAAGTTGTTCCTCTTTTTTCTGTGGCCGAGTAAGAGGTACGAGATCCTCCGCGGGCAAAGAGGATTAGTACGAGCGCGATAGCTGATCAAACCGTCACTTTCTCAAACGTCCTCTGCCAATTCTTCCTCCATCGTCCTCGGGGGAACCACTCCGACGGAAAGTGGGTGTAGCCTCGCCGCGCGCGATGCCGCAATCCTCGTTGCATCCGCAGTACTCGCGTTGAGACCGAGTGAGATGCAGCAGACCCGCACGCCTGGCGCTCGCGACGCCTTCATGACTCGCGGCTTCAGTCTGCTGTGGTAGGGTAGAAGCAAGACCGTCATCGCTCGGCTCCGGAGCCGTTCCGGAAATAAGAACTTGGCGCAGGACAGGGAGAAGACTCACAGCGAAGCCGCTCGTCGAGCGGCACCCGGAACGATAGTCGTTTACGGTCGTTGCGAACTATAGCGAAATCTGAGGGCGAACGACGGTCCATTGATCAACATGATGGTAGCGGACATATAGGACACTTGAAATCAGACAAAGTCAAATGCAATCTAAGTTATGTTAAAAGAGCGATCAATCAATTATGACCAAAACCTGCGATCTCGAAGCTACTTTGAATATTGACATCATCGATTATGCAATAACGGGCCGGTTGCAAAGTTCGGATAGGATTTCGATAGTACGTCTTCTGCTTGTAGAGATTGGTGTAGAGGCCGGAACAGTAGCGCACCCCATTCAAGCACATCCGAATGATACAGAAGCGTGCTATACGTTTGATTTCGCATTTGATGGCGACATCGTTCGGGCAGCTTTGTGGCTCCGCCGTTTCGATCTTTCGGCTACGACGCCTGATGGCCGGAATATATCTATCGCAATACCAAACAACTATATAGAGACACTCGAAACTCAAGGCTCAAAGTCAAAGATTTTTGGAAGTATCGCTTTCGCTGGTAGATCGTGGTTATTTGAAAACCGAGTGGAGTTTGCTGACGAACACTCTAACACTCTTCCTAGCCCAAAGTCGTATCCAGTTTTCGGCGTCCTCGGAGCGGCATTCGGTGACAGTATGTGGCGCGACGACAACGGCTGTCCAAGTGCAGACGGTATATTAAATTGTATTCCTCATGTCTACCAAGCGATGATGCAACACAAAAAACTTCGGCTTCTCATTGACATGTCAAACGAAGGACAACCCTTATTGGAAGATTGGATGACGTTGCTCCATAATGCTCTTGACCAGCGCGGCATTCCGTCGGGCCAATGCGTATTGCTTCAGCAGAATAGAATGTTTTTCCAACAATACCGTGACTGGATCTTAAAACAGCAATTCGAGCCCATGCGTATATTTGCCTATGACTATTACCCGCGTCGCATGATCGGTTACATGGAAAATATGGAGCCTCTTCTTGCAGTCAAGGCTGGACTTAGATCAAAATTTTATACCTGCTTGAATTTTACACCGAGACCAAATCGGACTTCCGTCGTCAGCTGGTTGATGGTAAACGACTATATCACGAAGGGATATGTTTCATTTGGCTCCTTCGATCTTCGAAAGAAAGGCCAGCATTCTCCTGAGCTGTGTAGCTGGTTCCCAGAAATATATGAAATTCAGAAGGGGTTGCAGATACTGCTGCCTCACCTACCTCTAGTCATCGATTTGGATCCTGCAAGCCAGGCACCGCCTGAGTTTGAATTAGGCCCCCCTTATATCTACGCAGATTCGTACTTCTCAATTGTAACTGAGACTGAGGTTTCCGGCGGTGACATGGTGCGGATCACCGAAAAGGTGATAAAACCGCTCGCCATGTACCATCCAATTATAATAATTGGCAATCCTTACAGCTTGCAATTACTTAAAGGCTTGGGTTTCAAGACTTTTGATGGATTTTTTGACGAAACGTATGATCTTATTCTCGATCCCTCTGCGCGTGTTAAATATATTATGAACGAGATTAGGAGAAAGCTCGCCATGACGAAGGAGGACTTACACTGTGCCTACTGGCAACTTTGGCCTACCCTCGCCTATAATGCTTCGCACGCTCGTCGAGTACTGGGTGCCCGTTATAGATATCAGATCGAACCCGACATCATTGAACAGATCAGCGCCAACGACGTCAATCACATTTTGGGTGGGTGATTAATATTACTAACCACGTCCCTGGAGCTAATGATTTTTAGAGATTTTTCTGTTTGAGCTGAGTCGGACTTTTGGGTTTACGCGACGGTGTGGCGCTGATTCACTGGGCGCTCCCTATGAGGAGCTAGCCATGGGCCTTTGCGCCCGCGCTAACCCTTCAGGCCGTCGCCTGAAAACACCGCTTACACTGAGCTCTTGTTGCGATATGTCTTCACCCTGGCGGAGAGTGTCATCGATCGGGCCGCCTCGACGCCGGCCGCCAAACGCCGGAGCCTGGATCAGCAGCCCGGCGCCATCCTCGCCTCGCCGAGCCGCTGCGACCTGACGCGCGAGCCACAGGACAGGATCAGCCGGGCCCGCGAGCAGCTCCTGGTCTTCCTGGCCTAACCCGGCACGGTCAAGCCCACCAACAACGCCTCCGAGCCGTAGCACGCGTCCGGCCGTCGCCGAGCGGAAGATGACCAACGGCTACCGCGCCATGTGCGCAACCTGGGGCGAGACCGACATCCGCACCGTCGTCGACACAGCGAACATCGCGGGCACCCGCTCCTTCGCCACAACCCTCAGGTCCGTCGGCATCTGAGCGCCGCCGTCACAGGCGTGGATAATCACCGACCGAGGGTGAGGCCACATCCGCACTGTCGTCGGCGCCGCGCGCCCGACGGGCGCCAACCTCTTCGCCATAATCTTTGAGACCGCCGGCGCTCGCCCCCCCTCACAGGCCTGAGTAGCTAACTCCGAAAACGTAGTATACAGAAATGGCGCTCCCTGAAAACCCGCCGATCCCTTTACCTTGTTTTAGGATCCAATAGCAAACGAGATAATTCAACGCCTTATCATGCCGAATGAATTGTCTCTATTCAACTCTATATCCTCAACCATCCACTGGATTCCCTGATCTAAGAATATCAGCGGCTTCCAGCTGAGGTATTTTTGCGCATTTGTGATATCTAACACGCTTATCGGCACGTCGAAAGCTCTTCCCTCTGATCTTTTTACTGCGAAAGGCCCAACAACGCAGCGGCTTATAGACTCAACAATACTGTTGATCGAGCGTTTTTCGCCACCGCCAATATTGTAAGTTCTCGGTAGATCTGATCCCTCAAACTCGACGGTGGATAATTTAAATAATGCCGCCGCGACATCATGAATGTGAATGAAATCACGTACTATCGTACCGTCTCCAAAAATCTCGATTTCGCGATTGAAGAGCGCATTGTATATAAAAGTGGCAATAACACCTTGCCCTCGAAGTGCGTTCTGGCCAGGGCCATAAGGGTTCGATATCCGAGCGATCCGAATATCCAATCCATATTCATTCCTAAATAAATTTAGATAATTTTCACATGTCACCTTACTGATGCCGTATGCGTTAATAGGGTTAAGCCTATGATCTTCACCGGCTGGTATTGAGTTGAGCTTCCCGTAGACCGTCCCCCCAGACGACGCGAAAACTATTCTTTTACCCCCTAGACGTTTTGCTGCTTCGAGTAATTTGAGTGTCGAACCTACATTTTGGTATAGGTCACCAACTGGATCTTTCTCAGCGGTATGCGGTACCGTTGACCATGCATAATGGTGAATCGTTTCACTCTCATCGATAACGTGTATTATCTCTTCGACTGTGGCGGTTGATAAATCTAGCTGCGAAAATTTGCTTCCTTCGATGCTCGGCGCTATTAATGTTCTGCTTACAATTTCAACGGAGTGGCCATGCTCGATAAGCGTCCGACATACATGACGCCCGATGAAGCCCGATCCGCCAATTACAATGTGCCTATTCCTCATAGTCGCGTCTTGCCGCTTTTGATAGCTCGATCATTTTATTGTCAAGTTTTTTTACGTAGTTTTCCATTTGAAATAACCTTGAAAAATCTTTCATTCTCGCTTTCATCGGTTTAGCATCTCCAGTCTCTGATAGTTTACAAATTGCGTCTGCTGCGGCCTCAACATCAAATCTCTCTACAACATAATGAGAGAATTCGCATGACTGCTCAAAGAGCTCCGCGATGCCACTCGCTCGCCTGAAGCAAATTATGGGTATTCCGTGGCATGTAGCATCGATTGCCACGTTCGGCATAGGATCGAGCCTAGAGGATAGATAGAGTAGATCGATTCGGCTGTAAACGTAGTCAAGGTCATACATTTCTGGAAAGAAATGGACCTTGTCTCCAAGACCGTGCTCTCGAACAACCTTTTGTTGGTATTCAGCATAGGCAGTGTCTGATTCATCCCAGCCGCCTATCCAAATGAAAAATATATTCCTTATTGGGTACCGCTTGTAAAATTCGAATGCTGTTTCGATAAATAGGTCAACTCCTTTTCGATGTGTTACCCGCCCCATTCCCGCTACTATGAAATTGTCTTTGTTGCGGAGCATCTCTATCCGCCTCCCGAGGGGATTGCCGCTCGAGCGAACCGTCTTAGCATCTTCGATAGGAAGGCTCGATCTCCCCTGCGCTAAGATTTCATAGGGCACGTTTAATAGACACGGATAATGAGACACGCAATTACGTGCAACTAAGTCAGTCGAAAATACAACGTGCGTCGATTTTTTAAATAGATCATTTAGCGACCCAGGTGGAATCCATTCGTAGTCTGCGAACTCATGCACTAAACTTAAAGTTGGAATGCCAATCTCCTCAAATGAAGGAACAAAACAGCGCGTTTCGACTGAATTCGCGATAGCATATTTAGGTTTGTACATCTCATATAATCTTTTGGCCAGCAAATAGCATTGGGCCGGGAACAGAACGACGCCGTCTGGTATTACAATTGTTACTTCGGCGGATTTTTTGATCGACTGAATTATTGGGCCCGTTGCTTTGACTAGAGCAATCACTCTGTATTTTTGCTTGAGGTGCTCGATCAGGTTCCACCCAAGGATTGGCGCTCCGGTCCGGCTGCATTCATGGAACAAAACAACGATAAATTGTCTTTCGGTCGTAATTACGTCCTTCATTACAATTTTGTCTAAGATTGATCTAGCTCTACCTTCAGATCGGCCGAAACGCAAGTAATGAACAAGGGCGTTGTATTTACTTTTACCAATATCGTCATTTATATATCTATAACCTTGAGCGTCAAATCGTTTAGAAGGATTCAAACCTGAACGCTCTCCAATATCAACGTAATGGTTTATTGGATCGATTGTTTCGTCGGTTATTCCAGCGGCTATGCGGTACCAGCAATCATCAAATAACCCACTCCTTGCGATCATCTCCCGATCAACGTCCTGAGTTTCAGTCTTGCCAGGACCTGTGTCGGCCCCAGCTTCAGGAACGTTATCTGCTTCTGGGAACTTATATTCCCGGCCCTCGCTACGTCCGAAACGAAGATAATGTTCTGCTGGATCTACCCTGGCGGCGGCAACGTCCGGGTTGATCAACAGATATGTGTGCGGGTCGAAATCGCCCGGTGTTTTTTCGCTTTCCATATGCTCCGCCCGTGCTTTCCGTTCACTGAATCGATGACAGCTACTTTCGTTTGCGTTCAGTGTTTCCTTCCGCGAGGACATTTCCGTCCTATTGGCTCATGCGCGCGGCCTGCAATGAGGCCTGCCCGGCGTCCCTTCGATCAGGATCCCCCAATTACATCGTCTTTCGGTGAGGCGCGCACAATGAGCGTTGCGGCCGACGTCGAGAAACAACAAGGGACGTCCACCCGTCCCTCGTAGCGAATGGTGATCTGGCGGATTGGTCGGCCAGGGCAGAGTCCGCTCGATGACCGACCTGTGCCGTTCCAGACCGCTGATCGTAAGTCTTGTCCGCGTTTGGCTAAGAACACACCGCCTTCGTGCGCGATCTCCGCAGAACCGCCCTTTTGATTGCAGGGCGATCGGTGTAACCCCGGGCAGTTCCTCGAGGTGCCGCGTCGCGTTGACCGCCGGTACTGCGCGTCCTGCCGTCGTCTGGCCGTTGGGAGCTAGCGACCGTCTGAAGCCGACGAGCTCTCGCGCGCTGGCGGTCCAGACCACCGTCGCCTCCTTGCCCCGGCCGCTTGGCGCCAGATAGCTCACCGCCAGGCGACTCTGCGCCTCCCACGCCATTTCACCCATCCGCCGCGGAACCGCCTCTAGGCGGTAGAGCTTCTCCGCTAGGTTCACGCGCTTTCGGCATGCATGTGGCGCATCCGCCCGCTTGCCACTTTGATCGTCCCCCGCGCGGGGCCAAGTCTTGGGTGGAGCGTTCGCTCGGTAGCAAGGCGGAGATAGCTTATTCTCGAAGCGCGTCAGGTCGCCGACCTCGGTGCCGAATGTCACGGCCGCGGCCAGATCGACGCCTGGCAGGGTCGGAAGGCCCCGCCCGACCGGGTCCGAGCGACCACGATGGGACGAACTCAGCGATGGCCGGCTCGATGCAAGTGACGCGATCTTTGCCAATGTGCACCGCCTCGACCATTTCCTGCAGTGTGATCTGGTGGGCCGGATGTTCGAACCTCGGCACCTTGAGCCAGCATACGTAGCGCATCGTCCAGCCCGTCTTAGCGTAAGTAGACGCGGTCATGCTTGAGCATGGGGGCGCTCACCTTCTAACGCTACACAAGCTCTGAAGCGACCGCAGCCACATGGAACGGACGAGATCGCGTATGGCGTGACGACGCGCGACGGGCACTTACATCGACCTGAGTTCACCGGCGCGCAGGAGCTTAGCCAGCATCAGGGTGTCGGGGCGGTTGGTCTGGCCTGATCGACGAGTTCTCGTGAGACCAGCTCCGGGGAGACCATGATTCAGGAATGGCCAAGGTCGGTGCTGAGGTGATGCAAGCTCTTGCGTGTCAGGCCCGCCTCGTAGCAGAACTGCACCCGCGCCTGTTCAACAGCTAGACGCTTGACGAGCCAACGCATCCTCTCTATCGCGACGTCGGCCTCCCCGAAGTAGCGTATCTCCTCACGGTCGCCATCGGCAACGGCGAGCGCGTTGCGCATCTTCGACCCGTCAGGTGCCATGAAAACATCGCTGCATTGCTCCACCGCTCGCCCTCTCAAGGTGAGGATCGGCTTGGCCCATTCCAGCACCGTTTGATGGCCGAGCCTTGAGACGAGCCCTGCAGCGCCGCGGACATACGGTCATACCATAGATCTCACCGACCCCCGGCACGCAAGCAAGCCGAAATAGGGACCTCCGACGCAGTTTGGCCGCTTTCGTTGCCAATGCATGTAGAGGGCAACCAAGGTCGAGGAAATGGCTATAACGAGGACCGCGGGCGCGAAAATGGGCGCCTTCGAAACCTATCTGCATGTCCTGCATGCTCTGATGTTGCGCGACATGCGTGCGCGGTTTGGAAGCTCCCTATGGGGCTACGGGGTCGTGGTATTATGGCCATGCGTGCACGTTTTTGTGTTAATCGCAATCTATACATTTCAAAAGATGCCGGTTCCGCTCGGTGACAATCGCCCCCTATTCTTTGCCACCGGAGCTGTACCTGTATTGATATTTCAATACATCTCTCGCGAAGTTATGAAATCTGTCTTTATGAATAGACTGATTACTTATTATCCACAAGTAAAGCTTTTTACCTTATTTTCTCTCGCATATTGGTAGAAATTGTCATCGGTTTCCTGAGCTTGCTGTTAGTCTGCGGAGTTTTGCTCGCTCTTGGCGTTGACCCTCGTCCGCATGACCCGTTCCTGGCCGTATGCGGGTACCTGACTGCTATCTTGCTGGGAATCGGTCTAGGCGCCATCAACGTAGCAATAATCGGATTTTTTCCTGGCTGGCTGATCGGATATGCGCTGTTCAGTATAATTGTATATGTTACAAGTGGCGTAATATTTATGCCAAGTTACTTGCCAGACAAAGTATATTACTGGCTTAAATTCAATCCTGTTTTGCAGATTTGTGAATGGATGCGGTCGGCCTACTATCCATCTTCGACGTTGGAGATCGACTACCTCTACGTGGTTATGTGCTCGCTGGCCTGCCTGGCTGTCGGATTGTTCTCACTGAAGACGGTTGTTAGCAAAACGGCGGTTTGACGTGTTAGCGACCCAGTGAACCGAAGAGTGGCTTAGTTTGCAACTGCAAGACGGCTGACCAAGCGACGGGCCAGCCGCTCTAAAATGATGCTCAAGGCAAAGTACACAAAAGTGCTGAGTTGCCGTTGCTTGGGTCGGCTGCCCCTCAGATCTCTTCCGCAAGGAGCCCGCCAATAAGCCCGTGGGTGCTTCCTATCTCACCCTCGGCCCGCCGAAGACGCGCCCAACCCACCTAATACTCCTCATCGCGCCGTGGCTGCGGGTAAGCGACCTGGGCATCGAGGTTGCCGAGCGATCAAGCGACGACGCACCGGATCCCAACAGCAGATCCAAGCTAACGATGTTTATCGCACCAGACGAGGCACCAATGACCCAGAAATCCCAAGGCAAATAAGGCCGTGACGATTATTGTGTTTGGCGACGACCATGCCTTCCATACTTTTAGGATGTGCGCGAACGTCAAGCTGCGTGCACTCGGACCTTATACTATGCGGCGGCTGGGGCAGGGCGGTGCCTTTAAAACCTTAGAGATCGGGATGCCCGAGTCCGGCGACACGATGATCTATATGGTCGGCAGCGAGGACATCCGGCGCTTTCTGTTCCGCTCTACGCCAATGAAAGGGGGCGACGTCAAAACCACCATCACCGCCTTAGCCCAGGGCTATACTGAAGCAGTTAGGTGGTTGACGACGCTTTTCGATTTTCCTGTGCGGGTCTGCATTGTTGGAGTACTCCCGCCAGTAGAACCACAATGGGACGATACGGCGTCGCCGCCGTACGGGACGTTGAAAGCGCGGTGCGACGCCCGTAAGGCTTTAAATATTGCTTTGAGCGATAGCTGTCACGCCTTAGGGGTTGCTTTCGTAGGGGTCCCCAAGCTCTACGAGACGCCAGATGGCACCCTAAATCCGTGTCTAAGCGATGGTCGAGGACACATCGCAGAGGATCATGTGTATCACCTGTGCGAAGCTGTCGAGCGCATTGCGGGAGTTCGGCTCGGCCACAAACGACCAGACCGACTCACCAGCTTGCGTAAGCGATACGCGCGGATATGGTCGGTTCGGCGGGGCGATCTAGCATCGCTGCGGCAGATCGGAACCTCCCAGCAGAGCCTGTCCCGGCTATGATCCGGGCCGACCGGAAGCTCGCTGGACTGATTAATGCGCTGCGGTTGCAGGTCCGGCGTGCCGTTACGCTACCGTCGCCGATATTTAGATCCACAGTCACGTCGCCGACAATCCTACAAGACACAACACACCTCGTCGATCCGGAACTCCTTTCCTGGGTCGCGAATGGACCCGCAGTGACTTACGATCCCGAGCTCGTTGCAGTGGTTCGCGCCGCAATGACGGAGCAGGTGGCCAGTTCGGACCCTGATGCTGATGGTCTGCCGGTGAGCGTTTCTGAGCATAAGATACAAATTGCATCGGGCGAACCACAGATTAGCATCCTCGTAGCCACTCCAAAGCGACAAAGCCCGGTCCGATTCGGCATTCTTTATGTTCACGGCGGAGGCTTCATTGTTGGAAGCGCTGGATTAGCGCTCCCATTCATTCGACAAGTTGTGGCCGCCCTCGACTGCGTTGTAGCGGCGGTGGATTATAGGTTGGCTCCGGAAGTTTCGTTCCCGGTTCCGCTCGAAGATTGCTATGCAGCACTGGTATGGTTTGCCCGTGAGGCAACGGCGCTCGGCGTAGACCCAACGCGGATCGCCGTTATGGGCGAGAGCTCAGGCGCAGGCTTGGCAGCGGCTCTCGCGCTCGTCAGCCGCGACAGAAGGGGACCCGCGATAAAATTTCAAAGCTTATTATGCCCAATGCTCGACGATCGAACGGTTACAGAGCCAGATCCCAATCCAACTACTGGACAATTTATTTGGAATCGGGATAGTAACCGATTCGCTTGGAAGTGTTACCTAGGTCGAGAGCCAGGTTCCCAAGGCGTATCGCACTACGCAGCGCCGGCGCGAGCGATTAACTTGTCTGAGCTGCCGTCGACGCATATCCAGGTAGGAACCTTAGACTTATTTTTCGACGAAAATCTCGAGTTTGTTCGCCGCTTGGCGCGGGCTGCAGTACCTGTCGCGTTCGAGGTCTATCCTGGTGCTTACCACGGGTTCGAACTGATGTATCCTTCTGAAGTCACTAAAGACGTTCAGGCGCGAAGGCTAAGCCGGTTAGCGCGAGCCCTCGCCTGTCGGTAATCGTTCAATGTTCATTGATGCATCATTGATAACTGCAAGATTCTACAGATATGCGCCAAGATATCTTCCGAAATAATTATTTACCTCCGTCATCGCAAGCATCGCATCTTGGTTCACTTTAAGCATTTGTTAGACTGAGGTCGATCGTGATTAATTTTACATTTTAAAATCGGCAGATGAATGTTGGCTTTAGCTAGTACCCATCACCGGCAGGTGATGCACGAGGGAATGGCCTAGTAACGGCATCTGGCATCAACATTATTCTATAACTTCCGCTGGCTCTGCGCAGCCAACTCCTGTTAATTGGTTCAGTGAATGATGCTGTTCAATGTCGCGGCTCAAAATTAGAAATGGCTTCGATCAGCACGCAGGGGCTCTCCAGTGAGGCAAGAAAAAACGGTCATGCTGTCTCTAGGATTCGGTTGCGAGTCGAGACAGACTATAGAACAGATATCAGTTACAATGGTATCAATGCCATTTGATAATATAATAACTCCGAAGAAATTGTTGCTAGAAAGCTTAAGATTTGACGGAAAGGTTTTTGAATTTAATTCTGATGATTGCAAACCTACGTGGGATCGGGTCCCATTTACGTATGGAATTGAGGCAAAAGGACTTTTTTATATGCATGAGTTTCCCATAGATGCTGACTTCAGTCAAAGAAACGAATGGGCTCAAAAGTTCAATGCTTTGAGTGCAAAATATCAGCGTCGATGGCTAAAATTTAAAAGCTTATGCCAAGATGATAATTATGAGAAAATCTTTTTCCTGGCAAATTCACAACATCTATTTAATCACTTTTACCAAAAAGGCGGCCAGTATAGCGACTCTTTTGGAATAGATGCTGATTTCGTTTTAGAGCTGATTGAAGAACTTGAGCATTTCGGCGCTCAAAACTTCCGTATAGTGCTTTTATGCGGAAACATCGACGACTATATTTCTGTAAATTCCCTCCCCGACCGTTACAAAGATTTGCTTTTAACCCGCTTTGTTGGCACAATAACATATCCGATGCCGGATATTCTCGTAAGAGAATTATCATATACGTTATTTAAATCTGCATTTCACGGGCCGGACATCTCGGCCGTCTGTGGTACATATATAGGCGGAATGCAAATCATGCAAACCTCTGATAATACCGCTCTTATTACTAATTTCGGCATCGCTTTAGGCGAAGTCCGTTTATTCCCGGGAGGGTATATAGTCGTTTTCAATGGAGAGGCAAATTTTACCATGAAAGCCTGCATAAACGACAATAAACTAAGATTTGCAAACCGAGATGAATGGACAAGAATAGAATCATAAATCATAGGATGTAATTTTTAGCCGCTCAGGCCCCTCAGCGACGCGGATTTCCCTACCGCCATGTTTTTCGGGAGCGCCGGCGGTGAACACAGGGGCGAGACGGCCCTCTCAGCTTCGGCCCTCGCAGACGTCGCCGCGTGGTTGCAGGGGAACACTCGTGAGGGCCGTTAGCGTTTCGAGGCGGATCAGCCGCGTCTCGCGTGCTACAACCGCAGCGGAAGTCGCTACGCTGAGAGGCGTCCGATGGTAGGTTCGACAGATGCGGTGTCCGCGGCGGTTGCTATGAAGTCCAAGGAATTGTGGAAGCGTGCCGGAGGATCGGCTGCGCGAGGGCTCGACAGCTTCGACGACAATCTACCTTTCTGCAACGCGGCCTACGTGTTCGGGCCACCCAGGCGGACTGGGTCAACCTTTTCCGCCTCGACGACAATGCAGCGTGCTTGGTGTCGAAGCGGGAAGAGGATAGCAGACTCTCCTGGCCGGCGATAATCGTCGGTTTAGTGCGGCTCACGGCAGCGCAACGACATTGAGGCCGAGGGCTGTTTCGTGCTCCTCCGCGGCGCCGGGTGGTAAAGCAGTCCTTCGTGTGGAAGACCTGTTGTCCGCACCTTTTTTCCAGAAGCGCTACGCCATCACGCCGGAGCGTCTCTCTTTTATTATCTTCGGCAACCTCATGCTCAACCGCGCCAAACCAATGATGGCGGTTCGATAATAAATTCTAAACTCTGCATTGCCACAAATCAGAGTTTTGGAGGGCAGGTTTGACTCTTCTTATCATTCAACAGCGTATATTTTTTTAATTGCCATGATTTTTTACTGATTGAAATAAAATTCACAGACTAGAAGCGAGTAGTCTTGGAGAAACTCCGCGAGGCTTTAATGACTGTGCATGTCTTTGGCGACAGCCATGGAAACTATCTCTTTTCAAGAACTGAACAGACAATCTTGCACTGCACGGTCGGACGAACCATGCACCGTGTTGCTCGCGACGGCATCGCGGACATGGTGCAGCCTGTTCACTTAGGTGTTGATGATACTGTTATCTTCGTCTTTGGCGAGATCGATGTGCGCTGCCATCTGCTGCGAGTCGCGGCTTCGAAGGGACGCTCACTTCAAGAGGAAGCCAACGATCTCGCGGATCGGTATATCACCGCATTAAGAAATGCGTTTGCCGGTTTTCCAAGCCGGCCGCGGATTTGCATCATGGGCGTTGTTCCACCGATCGATCCTCTCGTACAGAATCCTATTTTACCCCATACGGGCACGCTTTCAGAACGCTTGGTTGCTTGGTTTCTCCTCAATGAAGCGCTTCGGGCGCAAGCCCAAAAATATAAATGTGTTTATGTTGAAATCCCGGCGAGGTACCGCTCGCTGGACGGGTCGCTCAAACGGCGGTATAGTGACGGAATAGCTCACATTGCTAAGGACTGTTCCGAGGCTGCGGTTCGGGCAGTCGAGAAAGCGCTTGGTATGCGTCTGGCATTTCGCCGACTGCCAGTGCGGCGGAACTTTATGCGCACTATTATGCGGCAAATTGCGATTTTAAACGACGATTACGCTGTCTTGTGGACACTTGGTGAATCCAACGTAGATAGATAGATATTGCGTGCGGATGATATGCCGGCCAGATACACTATGGGTATAGTAATGATTATGCGGGTGGCTCCAAATGTTCAATCCGGCACGCCTCAATACTGATGCGTCATAGGATAAAGACTTTGTCGAGGTGAAGGTAGGTCCGCTCGGCGAGCTGCAGCCGCACGTAACGCGCCTGCTCGCGCGACAGCTGGAGTTGCAATGGCCTGCCGTCCGCTCCTCCGAACGTGTAGCCGCCCTGGTCATGCACTAGCCGCCACGCTTCGCCGTCGTCCGACACCAGCACGCGCAGCGTTCGCGATCGATCTCGTGCTGCATCCATCCGGTTGAAGATCCGCACCTCGTTTAGTGGCTTTACCGCCTCGAGATCCACCTGCCACCATGGTGCGTCCTCGATGTCGGTGTGGAACCCGGGCCGGCCCGTGGGTGCACCATCGAGACACCCCATCGGGCTGTCGGCCACATCGAAATGCGACCACTCGCAATAGCTACTCTGTGCCGCGGGCTTCCCCACGCTCAAGACCCCGTCGTAGAGCGGTAAGGTGGGATACTCCGGGCGCTTCCGGCAATAGAATGCCTCGCCGTGGCCGGCCTCGTTGAGCTGTAGCCACCGCGGATTGAGGCCGAACTCCTTCAGGAAGGCGGTGACCTCCTCCAGCGTGCACCCACCCTCGTAGAGCGGTGCATCGCTCACCTCGACATACACCCCGTCGACCTCCGGCAGGCTCTGCGTCGCGCCCCGCAGCACTCGCAGATCCGCCCCCTGTGCATCCACCACCAGCAGGTTTGGCACCCGCCCCGGGCCGTGCTCGGCCACGATCGCGTCCACCGTCGTCGTCACCATCCGCTGCACGCCCGTATAGACGATGTCCGGGTGATGCTCGGCGTGCGCGCCCAAGCCCAAGAGGCTCGAGGACTGCCCGCCGTTGCTGGCCACGTTGAACAGCACCTCCTCGCCCGCGCGCTCGGCGCAGACGGCCTGGATCGCCTTATGAAACGGCATGCCGGCGAGGTTGGCCTTGAGGATGGCGAAGGCGTCGGCCACCGGCTCGACGTACAGGCACGGGCTCGCCCCATTCGCCTCATAGTCATTCCGCTCCTGACCCTCATTCGCGCCGACATGGAGGATGCCGTTCACGAAGAAGCCGGCGACGTTCATCTGCTGCAACGCTTCCAGCATCAACTACTCCTCGGGCGGTGACCCGACGGCTACGGCTTCATCGGATAGCGCGCCTTTCTGTTCCGTAATTGTGTCGCACTGGGGTCGGAGTCCCCTCCATACGCGTGACCTCCGGCGACGTTGGCGACTTCCGGAGGACGCCATACGTTAGGGCGCACCGGTCGCTCGCCCAGTAGGGGGCCGCATCCTGATCCTTAGCGAGCCGTTCTCAACAGCGGTCGCCGGAATACGCTGCGGAACCACGCCGTCGCATCGCCCCGGCGCCCTCCGTCGCTGCAACGGCGCACCGCGTCGAACACGTTGTCAGCGAGGAACTGGCTGACCGTAGCGCGGCCGGCGCCGTCATAATGCACAACATTGGTGAATAGGCCGGGGCCGACGTCCGTCAGGACTCGGCTGGCGTCAATCAGGTGCAGGTTGCCCGGAAGACTTCGAACCCGCAAATCCGTCAACGCCGCCTCGAAGCGATCGTAGAGGCGGGTGAGATAGGCAAGTGTCCCTGGAGAAGCGAGACTAGCCTCTGCCGGCTCCAGGCTGCGCTTCCGCACAACAATTGGTTCCAAGGCGTAGAAGACCGGGATGTCGACCGCCCGTGCCAGCCGGACAAACTTCCGCAGCGAAGCCTCGTAGCTGCGCGCGACGCTCGCTTCCCAGTCCGGCGAGCCGTAATCAACACGCTGCCGGCTCTGCCGAAGCAGGTCAAACGCGCCATCGATCACACCATCATAGTCGAGGCCTGACTGCCAGGATCTATCGTTCGTCTCGCTAAAGTAATGCGCGTAGAGATATTCTATAAGGAATGCGTTGTAAGGATATCCTGGACGCGGATCGAACGTCAGGGGCAGGAAAGCATCGGTTCCACCACTAAGAACTATAAGTACGTCCGGATCGAGATCAAGTAAGCGGGTCCAGATCAAAGCGCACATTTGTTCGGTGCAGGACGAGACCACACCGAAGTTAAAGACTCGGACGCGGTCGGAACAAGTCGCCCGGAGGAGATCCTGGAGCCTGCCCGGTACCAAATCCTGCCAACTCGCGCCATCCAGCATCGTGCTGTCGCCTAGGACAAATATCCGGATCTCGTTCGGATCGGTGCGGTGTCCGGCCGGTTCAGCGTTGAGAAAGCCAGCGGCATCGTAGGGCAGGCACTGGTGTTCGGGGCAGTGGCCGGGTCGGCCTGTGAAGCCGACGAAGGGAACAGGATATCGAACGGACGCGTCGAAATACCGAACGTGGTGGAGAAATTTCTCGCGGCGTCCCGGCTCATCATTCATGGACGACATATGCCACATCGGAACGTCAAATAATTTAGACCGCACAGTACTCTCGGGTGCTCTCTGTGTCATGCTCCCATTGTTATCATTTTGGTTCGACGATCATGATCGTTGCAAAATTGCTACGTCTGGCAGGGAGATCTGAACCGCCACTGCGGCTCGGGCTCGAAGATCGGAAACCAAGGGTGTCACCCAGCATGTTCTCAGGCACTCGCCGACAAATGAGGCGCGGATCGTCCGCTGCATGCTGCAGGCGCAGGACGCCCCGTCGGGTCCTTGGACCAGACGAGACGATGATCTCAACCGGCGGTCACGGCGCGCCGTGCATGCGAAGGGAGGAGATCCTCCGGCAGTCGTCGTTTGGCCCTGGATGCACCAAGCCGGCGGAACCTCGATCGCCTGTCACATGCGTGATCCGGCGAGCGCCGCACAGCAAACCGCCCTTGAGGGGCCATCCATACGGATGGCTGCGAATTGGAGCGTCCATGCTGAACCACGACGCAGCGACCAGCCGACACCGCAGTATTTCAATGAGCGGCCCATATCGACTCAGATCCGCCGGCCCACTTGAGAAGCGGCCGATCGTCCGAACGCGGTCCAGGCCTAGCTCGGCCGCGGTCGAGGCCTGACGAAGGGCAAACCCATTTTCTTGCTGTCGAGGTAGCCCCGCCGACCGTCCTGGTCGTGAGCGGGGCTGGAGCAGTGGCGGGGCCCTTCCCGCCGCTGAGCCGGACGCATCCATGCCTCACTCCTTATATGTAACTCGCCCACCGGCCCGAGGGCCGCGCAACCGTCGCACCCAATTCGGCAACGAGCCCAGATTGGACAGGCCCGCCGCCAGGCCACACCCTTCCGCCATCCTCGCTCCTCGGACTGCGTGAGGCAGGGATGCGAGACCGCACCATTTCCTGGGCCGCAGCGCTACGCGATCTGAAGGCCGACCGGGCCACACGCCCCATCACCCGCGAGGAACGCCTGCGCTCCACCGCCGGCCTGCGTGGATCACCACCCGCGGCGCTCAGCGCCTGGCGCGGCGTCTCGGGCCGGCGCTACGTCGTGGTCGTCCACGGCTTCGATCAGCCCGACCTCGTCACCGCTCACCCGGCGGTCGTCCTCGCCGTACGCCGCGATGCTGAAAGTCGTGCCAGCCCCGTCGCCGTCCGGGCCTGCGAAACTGGCGATTCCGGCTATCTCGGCTGGCTCGCCGCCTGCGCGCAGCTCGGGGCGGTCGAGATCCACGTACACCGCTTGGCGGAAGGTCAAGCCGAGCGCGCGGCGATCGCTAGAGATTTGACCGGACCGGTGCCCGCTGCCGGGGTATCGCCATGACCCGCCGCGAGTTCACCAAGGCGGTCCAACGCGCCGCGCTCGCACGGGCCGGGGGCCGCTGCGAAGGAGTACTGACGGACGGCACCCGCTGCCCCTGCACCCTGCAGGTCGGGCGTTTCCACTATGACCACATCATCCCGGCGGCACTTACCGAGGACGCCTCGCTCGCCAATTGCCAGGTCCTTTGCCGACCCTGTCACGCGGCCAAGACGGCCACCGATGTCGCCGTCATCGCTCGCGTGCGCCGCCAGCGCGACCGGCACACGGGCATCGCCGAACCGCACCGCCGTCCGCTGCCGGGCAGCCGCGCCAGTCCGTTCAAGCGGTTGATCGGCGGTGGGATCGTCCGCCGCGATACAGGAGAGCGTCTTCGATGACGCTGGACGGTCCGCGGCGTCACGAGCCCGACCCTCAGAGCCGTTGCCACCGAGCAGGACCAGACGTGCCACCTTCTCAACCTCAGCATCCGCCCGGGCCGGATCCGCTACGGCGCGTCCCGCTCAACCTCGGCCGCCTCGACCTGCTCGGGCACAAGGTCCAGCCGCTGGAACTCCCGTTTGATTTTCCTGCGCGGGCGCTAAAGAAGGCGCCCGGGTGTGCCGCGAGCCGCACGGCCAGCAGGGTAACGATCGAGAACAGAACGGGCAGTCAGGCGTGGCGTGGGCGATCACGATATCCGACTACTACCGCTGAATTTCGACGCCGAGGTGGCGACAGACTTCCAAGAGAGGCAATCCGACGTCCCAGCGCCGTTACGCTCCACAACACGATCATCTCCGGCCCGCGCTCGGGGTCAGTGCAGTGCAGCGCGGCCTCCGCCTGCCTTATCCCAGTACACTGGGCCGTCAATTATGGGGTCCTGTGGCTTTTACTCCTGAAGAACGCCATTGAGCCTCATCGCCGTAGGCTGCAACCCCTTGACTCAATCCGACCGGCAACGGCTCTAAGCACGTCGATTTGGGAGAAGCCAGTCGCGCCACGTTGGCGAGCGTACAGGCTGATCCCAGGCTCGCTTGTTTCTCAGCAACATATCATGCTTGAACATTTCAACTAATTCAAAATCAGGCAGAAGCTTCAATATGGCGCTCGCATCTAGCGCCCCCTTATATAATTCCTTTTCAGAAAATTCGGTATAGAAAAAGCGAGTATTCAGCAGAGTCTTGCGCCCGCCGGCTATTAAGTCCTGCTCAGCCCCTTGAACATCAGCCCATATGAGATCAATGTATTTGACTCCCACTTCTTCTGACCAAGCATCAAGAGTCGTCACCTCCACCTCTATTGTGTTATCGAATTTGACCCAGGGAAATTCATGCAAATGCTCTTTAGGCGGGCGGATAGAGCCGGAATGGTCCCAGCCCTCAGGATGGTATTTTTTAATGTCTTCCTCCGGCGTCGCTGGTGGAACACCATCACTTTGGTAGAATGTAGTCTTGCCGATATGATTTCCGAGCGCGCATTCCACCATATGTACTCGTGGATTACCCGGCCTCGATTGAAAATTCCTTATCGGCCGCGGATCCGGCTCAAAAGCGAACACCTGCCCGTAGGGGAACCACTCGGCAAACCTTACACTCTGGTCCGCCATGTGCGCGCCAACTTCTAGAATGGTGGGATTGCTGCGCCCAATAAGATCAATGAGCTGATCACGGTCTGCTCCGTCTCGCAACATGTACAGTCTCTCTCGAACTTTTATCTCAGAGCCAGCAGCCGGCGATGTCGGCCTATTAGCTCTTTTCCGAGGGATAAGCTACATGCCGACGAGCGCTGCGAGCGCTTGGGCCAGCTGTCCGATATCTTACCAGCGTCTCAGCCTTTTTTATTTAAGGCGGGGGTGAGGCTCGCGTCCTGGAGCCGCGGATCACCCAGCGTGCACTCGAAGATATTGCGAGATGGAGGTGGGCGAATTTGATAAAATCTTAAAAACTTTGTCCGTTGCATTCCCAGGCTGACGGGGACTCAGATATTGATAATTGACGATAATAAAAATATAATAATTAACGAAATATATAATAATGCATCATTGCCAAAACCAGCAGTAATTCATCCGTATCGACGCGGGAGAGCTGTTGGAAAGGTAGCGGAACAGTCACTTCGAACCCCTCGATGTCCAGACAAGCAAATGCGTGGAGGTTCAAAACTGCAGCAAATTTCGCATGGTTTTTAGATACTTAAAACCTACTCTCTCTGCCGAGGACCTGCTAATCGGCCAGAGGCATAGTCTCAGCAACCTGTGCCATGCCTGCCAGGGCCTCCGCGTAGTCCGGTAGAGCGCGGAACGCTTGACGCGCCTCCTCTGTCCCAAAAACGACCGAGAAGGCATGCGTGAAGCCGTCCGCGCGTGATCGAGGATCAACATCAGGGCCGCACGCGAGAGAATTCACCGCGCCAACACGGTCACACAACGCAATGAGGGATTGTAGGATTGCATCGCGCTCCATAGAGGCAGCACAGCTGTTGAATTTGAGCAGAAGAGTATGACGGATCATCGGACGACCATGTTGTTGCCACTCGTCAGACTGGTAGTTCCGAGTGTATCTGATACCACTAAATCTGATTTGGCGCCGGCCTTCTTATCCATCCCGTCGCTCACGCGCTTATCCTAATCTTCTTCGCCCGCCCATGCGCGCCACAATTCAGGACCTTATAGGCCTGTTTCGCGAGCTGCGCCTCTTCACGGCTGGGTGCGCCGAGGTCTGAGGTGCACCCCTCGATCTCCGGACCCTTATTCCGACACGATCCGGTGCGCCATCGGTATTGGTCTGGCAGAACGCATCATAGATCCGCTCGCAATCGGCACTCGCGCCCCACTTTTCATTCCCGCCAATTGATGCCCGAGCGCAGGACCCGTGCCGGGTTGCCGACGATTAGACTGTTCGGCCCGAAGTGACCCGTAACGATCGAGCCGGCACCAACGACGGAATTGCGGCCGATATCCGCCCCTTTTAACACCATCGCCCGTGCCGCAATCCAGACGTGTTCGCCGACGCAGATATCCGCGGCTTGGTTGATGCGCTCGCCCGTCGAAACGTCGAAGATTGGGTGACCGTCTGAAGCCGCGAACACCGTGTCTCCAGCGATCAGGCACTGCGCACCGATATTGATCCGCCCGCCCTCGTGCGTGCTGAGGTTCACCGAACCTGCGAAGCCAACCGAGCGCCCGATGTCGATCCGGGCACCCTCGCCGAACAGGTTCAAGCTTAGACGGCCGATCACACAATCCTGGCCAATCGACACCGAAGCACCCGACCCGATTGTAAGGGTAATGTCGCCGCTGGACACCGGTCCGTCGATCTCGACCCGTGCGCCCACGCCAGTGAATAGGATCGTGCCCGTTGAATAGCGACGGAATTTCTCGGACAACACAAGGTTGTTCGCGCTTAGATTACCGCGGATCTCGACCGTCATACCATTCCGTTCCGGTTTTGTCGGGTCAAATCTGGGTCGTTTTGGATCGCCCCTATCAAGCCCGCAATTAACAGAGCAATCGTAAATCTCATAGCGCGCAGGACTACGCCCGAGCATCCCGAACCTACAAGCGGCGCCCCTAAGACCTGCTCGTCCGCCTCTTCCGCTAGAGCTGTAGCCGCGATCATGGTTGCATAAACGGCAGCACGCCCATCGGCAGCCTCAGCCTCGCCGAAACATCCTGTTGATGCACCAAAACTAGAGCGGTACCCGGTCACCCTCACGCCAGCGCGCTGGAACCGACACCCGTCTCGGCTCGGAAGTGGTCGGCGTCACATCAGCCGCGTGACCGTCCGTGATCGTGTCATCGCAGGACCGTCGACGCGGGCTAGCCCGCATGCTCTCCCGACTGCGGCGAGCCGGAGGCTCAACCCGGCCCTGCCGGCTCGTCAGGTATTGCAGCGCGTAGCTCGTCGCGTCGACCTGATCGTCGTGCCGTCCGTTCGGAAACGCCAGCAATTCCGCGACATAGGCACCCAGCCAAGGCGCATTGACCGGAAGATGGATCTGTCCGGCTTCAAACCTCGCTGATTGGGCCAACAGCCGCGCCTCCTTGTCATAGCGGGGTGGGATAAGGATCGGCCGTAGCATATTGGTCTGCCGCAAATCGTGGAGGAGGGCGTGGCCTAAGTGCGTTTTCTCGATCAGCGTCACATCAGCCTGCCATCTCTGGTGCAGGGCAACGATCGCTCGGCGCAAGTCTGGCGCCTCGAGACGGTCGCGAACGACGTCGAGCAGGTAGAAGTCTAAACCTACGGCGCCCCAGACCGTCCCGACGGACCAATCGGCGGTCTCTGCAAGGGTCGAGGCAGTGTCCCAGGCAACGACCACACGGTCGAAGCGGGGAGGGGGTCGATCATAGGTGCGCAGCCATTCGCGGCGAATTACGTTGCCGCCAGCCGAGGCCGGATCCTGCTGGTACTGAGCTTGGAACGTCAGCGAACCCTGCGACCGTCGAATCTGCTCTAGAACCTCTATCGGATCGCGCTCCGGATGGAGAAGCTCGCCCACCCGACGCCGGTGGACGTCGCCCCGCACGTCGCTCAGGCGATGCACCGTATCCTCATTGGCGATCGCCGGCAGCGACACGACTTCCCACGCATCCCGCTCGAGGACATGTCCGACGAGGTCATCGGCGTGCAGGCGCTGCATCACGATGACGATGGCGCCACGCTGTTTGTCGTTCAGCCGGGTGAGCAGCGTGTTGTCGAACGCTTCGTTGACGCGCCGTCGCTCCGCCTGAGACCGAGCATCGACCGCCTTGATCGGGTCGTCGATCACGATGAGATCCGCGCCGCGCCCGAGCACCGCACCTCCCATGCCGGCAGCCAGAATCGAGCCTCGGAGTGTGGTCGTCAGCTCGAGGTCGCGTGGAGGACGACCGCCCAGCTGAACGTTCGGGAAGGCCGCGCGAAACCACAGGCTCTGCGCTACCATCCGCCGATCGACGCTGAATTTCCGGGCCAAGTCCTCGGTGTGTGACGTGCAGATGATCCGTCGCGTCGGATCCTGTCCCAGCGCGAACAGCGGAAACGCCACGCTCGCGATGATCGATTTGCCTGAGCGCGGCGGAACGTTGATGATCAACCGGCGGATCTCGCCGCGCAGGACGCGCGTGAGCATCCAGCAGAGGTGCTCGTAGTGCCAGTTCGGCGAGAACGCGGTGCCCGGCTCGAGCGCGGCGAAGCTCCGCTCGACAAAAGTGGCGAGATCCCTGCGAAGGGCGGCCGACAGAACGTCAAGCGCAAAATTCTCGTGAGCAGCAATCATCACCCGACCTCCGATCCGTAGGACGGGTCAGATGCGCCATTATCGTTGTCGCTGACCGATGCCGCTCCCCTCGCATCGGAAAGCTCGACCGTGATCTGGCGGCGCATGCGGGCGAGATGATTGTCGAGCGCGTCCTGACCGCGGGCGAGTTGCGCATCGATTTCAGCCGGATCAGCCGCGGTCGCCCCGAGACTGGCAAGCTTGAAAACGGATAGGCCCGCGCGTACATCTCTGAGGCCTTTGACGCACAGCCCACGGAAGATGGCCTCACCGATGGTGATTTCCATCGTCTTTCCATTCAGCGTAATCACGATTTTCTCGGATAGAACGCGCGACATCATCTCCTGTAGAGGTTCGATCGGCTTGCGCGGCCTGCCGCGCCGATTGCCTGAGTGTCCCGGAGCGAACCGTCCCCCGGTCGTGCGGTCGCCCGATTCCGGCCGGAGGTCATCGAGGCTTTCCGATCTTTCCCGTGGCCTGAGATCATCCTGCCCCTCGAGGACGCTCTCGATGGCGTCGCTTGAGACGTCCTGTGACGCGCGGTCCCCACGATACTCCGGGACCGGCTCGATGTTTTTTCTCTTGCGAGACATGCCGGCCACCTCAGGCGATCGCCGCGACGGCCGAAGCCGCCCGTTCGTTTGGTTGAGCCTGCAGCCGCATCTCGGCTACCTCGGCGAACGTCAGCCCTGATTCAGCATGGCGGGCAGGCGACCCGGTTAGGGCTTCCATGCGCCGCACGGCGACATCGACGTAAACGGGATCGAGCTCAATCCCACGCCCGATCTGTCCGGTGCGGTGAGCAGCGAGCAAGGTCGTGCCCGAGCCGCAAAACGGGTCGAGGATCAGGCCGCCGCGCTCGGAGGTGTCGAGCAACGCGTCGGCGATCAGTCCCACCGGCTTCACGGTCGGGTGGAGCGCCAAAGCCTCCTGCCGTCCCGCCCCGAAACCGTTGAGCCCGGGCGCAGACCAGATCGTGGTGCGGTTGCGTCCATGGCGGCCCAGCGAGACATTGTTGATATGCCGGCCGCGCCCATGCTTCATCACCAGCACGAACTCGGCCTGCTGGCGGTACAGGCTACCCATCCCACCGACGCCCTTGTCCCAGACGCATGTGGTGAGCTGCGTGAGACCCGCCCCACGCGCGGCAGTCAGCAACGGCAGCATGCCCCGCGCGTCGATGAACATCTCGACGATCGCCCCGTCTTGCAGATGCGGGATCATCGCGGTGAGGAAATTGACGAAGAAGGTCGAAGCTTCGGCCTCACTCATGCCCGATCCCTCGACGAACTCGCCGTGTGTGCCGCTGACGTACCCGGCGATGCGACAGCCGAATGGGGGGTCGGTCGCCACCTTCTGAGCACGCTGGCCGCCGAGTAGGGCGACGTAGCTGTCGGCCGTCCGGGCGTTTCCGCACAGGAGGCGATGGCCGCCGGTGAACTCCCAAAGATCGCCGGGGCGAGAGACCGCTGCGCCCGGCATGTCAGGCAACAGGTCAGCGGGATCGGAGCCATCAATGCCGGGCGCCGCCAGCGCGAAGTCGACCTCCGGCATGCTGAAGCCCGTGAATGCGATCAAGTCGGGGTCAATCGCCAACAGATGTGCGAACTCGCCGGCGAGGACCTCCGGGTCCCACCGGCTCTCCTCGCTAATCTTGTTCAGCGAGATCCGAAGGGTCCGGATCTCGGCGTCCGAGAGATGATCGACGGCGATCGTCGGCACCGTCTCGTGGCCAAGCTGGAGGCAGGCGGCATAGATCGCGTGGCCGTCGATGATCTCACCGGTGGCGGTCACCAAGATCGGGACAAGGCATCCGAACCGCACGATATTCGTAGCGAGGCGGTCAACCTGTCCGCGTCCCCGCCGCCGTAGCGGCCTATCGAGCGGGCGCAGCGTGGCGATCGGCTGATGCGTGACCGTGACGCGCGCGGGAGCCGTCCGTGTTACCGGCGAGATCGCGGTTGGGCCTGAGCGGGCCCCTACTCGCGCAAGGCGCTGGCGCACACGAATTGTGGTATTAGTGGTCATAATGGCTCTCGCCCCGCGCAGGTGGAAGACCGAACAGCAGAATGCGTGCCCAACGGCGCCCCAGCAAAACTGCGGCACGTTGAATCTGCATCCAGGCTGCCGGACTTTCGCAAGTACGCGCGATGCCGAGTGCCTGCCTCCCTCGGTCTATAGGGGAGGAGACTTGGAAAGGGATGCTTCCGCTACCGGCCCACAAACAAGCGTGGGCGCCGCGGGTGCTTCCGTCCACTGACGAATCAGCAAGAACGACCTTAGCGCAACCTTAGCTGGAATGGCAAGCGGAATGGATCAGCGGTCAAGCCAAGCGGATGAGACCCGTTCATGGGCTGCGTGGATCGCAATTAGCGTGAAAAATGCAAGGCTCCTTTTGAAGAGATTTCCGCACTATTGGACTGGACTACACCGCGAGTTGGAGCTTTCGTGGGGCTATGACCGAACAGTCCGGCAGAGATGCCGCAGTCGATTCGATGGCTATGAATCGCGCGCAATTGACCGACATACAAAGCGAAAGATCAGATCTTGGATTGCTTGATTCTCGTGCATGCGCAAAGAAGCCAGAATTGAAACTATTTCTGATAATCGCCACGGAGACGTGGATTTGCTCGGATCTACCTCGTCGAGGCGATTCCAATTTGAGTACCGGTCATAACGCGGCGTCGATCACGGTCGGCCCCGCGCGCGGTTGATAAGATATGTCTTCATCGATGCCCCGCCGGCGACCTCAGCCGAGTGCGGGGCCGGGGCAGTGGCGGGGCATATCCCGCCGCTTGATTGGATGCTCCGTCTCAATGACCCACCCCCTCATATGTTTGTCGAGGCAGCGCTCGCCGGATGCGCGCACCCGCCTCCCGGATTGGTTGATCCCGGATCTCGCATCGGAACACTCCGCAGGCTGGCCTTGCCGCAGCACACTCCTCGCCCCGGAGAGTGCGGGAGGCGCTCATGCGTGACCGCACTCTGTCCTGGGCCGCGGCCTTGCGCGACATGAAGGCCGACCGCGCGACCAGACCGGCGATCCGCGAAGAACGTCTGCGCACCGCGGCCGGATTGCGCGGCGCTGCCCCCACCGCCCTCAGTGCATGGCGCGGCGCCTCCGGACGGCGCTACGTCGTCGTCGTTCATGACCTCGATCAACCCGACCTCGTCGCCGATCAGGCGGCGGTCACCCTTGCCGTGCACCGCGACGCCGAGGGGCGCGCCACCGCTGTCGCCGTCCGCGCCTGCAACGCCGGCGATCCCGGCTATCTCGGTTGGCTCGCCGCCTGCGCGCAGCTCGGGGCGATCGAGTTGCACGCGCACCGCTTGGCCGAAGATCAGGCCGACCGCGCGGCGATTGCCGCGGATCTAGGCGGACCGGCGCAGACGATCACCGCTGGAGCGCCGCAATGAGCCGCCGGGAGTTCAGCAAAGCGGTTCAGCGCGCCGCTCTCGCCCGCGCCGTAGGGCGCTGCGAGGGCGCTTTAACCGACGGCAGCCGGTGCCCATGCAGTCTGCAAGCCGGACGCTTCCATTACGACCATATCATCCCGGCAGCGCTGACCGAGGACGCCTCGCTCGACAACTGCCAAGTGCTGTGTCGCCCCTGCCACGCAGCCAAAACAGTCATCGATCTCGGCACCATCGCGCGGGTGCGTCGTCAACGTGATCGGCACGTGGGCATCGTCGACCCGCATCGCCGGCCACTACCGGGCAGCCGTGCTAGCCCGTTCAAGCGGCTCATCGGTGGTGGAATCATTAGACGCGACACCGGAGAGCGCCTTTGATAATGCCTGAAATTATATCTTCAGAATCGTGGTTTGGTCTGTAGTAATATAGGGCGCCCAACAGAACGGCAGGGAGGCGGGTTTGCGGCGATGGGTCGAAATGGCTCGCCCGCGTTTGCCCGATGATCTCTGGGACGCGATCGCCCCACTTCTACCGCCGCCCCGGCCGCGCCCGGAGGGCAGTCGGCCTGCGATCGCGAACCGGGCGGCGCTGACGGGCATCCGCTTCGTGCTGCGCTCGGGCCTGCCGTGGGAGATGCTGCCGGCCGAGATGGGCCGTGGCTCGGGCATGTGTTGCTGGCGACGGCTGCGGGATTGGCAGGCGGCGGGCGTGTGGGCGCGGCTGCATCAGGTACTGCTGGAGCGCCTGCACGCGGCCGGCCAGCTCGACTGGAGCCGGGCCTGCCTCGACAGTGCGTGGGTGCCGGCTAAAACGTATGGCCCGCCCCGTCCGCAAGTGGCTCTGGATCCGCTGGTCTGAGCAGTCTGCATAAACGTATCCGGCCTTTCGGCGGAGCCGTTGGCCAAGATGGAGATCCGCGCATTCCGGGCCTCATAAAGGGGACGGCGTCGAGCGCCATTTTACGGGAGAGGCTTCCAGAACACCGGTCGACTGTCAGGCCATCTTCTTCTCACCGCCCGCAGACATCGGAAGGCCAGCGCATGTTCCGCCGGCCGAACTCGGATCAGGCGGCGACCGCCGCCGGCTCGTAGACCCGCCCGTGGCGCAGCAACGCCCAGACGATGCGGGCGATCTTGGCGGCCAGCGCCACCACCGCCGTGTTGACGTGCGCCCGCGCCAGCAACCCGCGCAGCCATTGCCCGAGATGGGTGTCGCTCTGCCGCAACGAGGGCAGCGCGGCGCGCGCGCCCTGGATCAGCGTCTTGCGCAGGTACTTGCTGCCGCGCTTGGTGATGCCGACGAGCCGGGGCTTCCCACCTGTCGTCACCTGCCGCGGCACGAGGCCGAGCCAAGCCGCTAGGTCGCGCCCGCGGGCGAAGGTCGTCACATCGCCGATGGCTGCAACCAGCGCGGTCGCGTTGAGCGCGCCGATCCCCGGGATGGTGGTCAGCCGGCGTGCGTCCGCGTCCGTGCGGGCCTGCTCGGCGAACTCAGCGTCCAGCGCGGCGATGCGCCGGTCGAGGCCCTGCCAGCGCTCACGTACCTCGGCCACGAGGGCGCGCATGCGTGGCGTGAGCGACGTGCCCGCCTCCATGTCGAGCAACTCGGTCAGACAGGCGGCCAACTTGGCGCGCCCTTGCGCCACGACGTGGCCGCGCTCCAGAAGGATGGCGCGGATCTGGTTCATCAGCGCCGTGCGCTCACCGACGAGTTGGTCGCGCACCCGGTGCAGGGTCTGCACGTCGAGCTGCGCCTCGGTCTTGAGCGCCACGAACCGCATCGTCGGGCGGGTGGCCGCCTCGGCGATGGCCTCCGCGTCGCGATCGTCATTCTTGTGCGCCTTGACGTAGGGACGCACGTACTCCGGCGACATCAGGCGGACCGTGTGGCCCTGCTCGGCCATGGCGCGGCCCATGTGATGGGCACCGCAGCAGGCCTCCATCGCCACGACGCATCCCGGCAGCTTCGCGCCGAAGGCGATCACCCCCTCGCGCCGCATGCGTCGGCGCAGCACGACCCGTCCCGCCGCGTCCAGCCCGACGAGGCTGCAGCTGTTCTTGCCCAGGTCGATCCCGAGAACCGCGATCGTCATCGTCCCGCTCCCTTCCTCTTCTCGGCTCACTGCAAGCCTA
>NZ_JAUYZI010000046.1 GCF_030700245.1 Methylobacterium amylolyticum | reverse complement strand
CGTTGTAGCGGTGCACCCAGTCGCGCAGGGTCTGGCGGTCCATGCCGCAGGCGCGGGCGGCGGTGGTGCGATCAGCGCCCTCCAGCACCAGGGCGAGCGCCAGCATGCGACGGGCCGCCGGGATGCTGGGCGCCTTGGAGGCGGCGGCGCGCAACCCCTCGGCGCTCAGATCCGTGCGGGTGATCGCGATCCCGGACATGGCGTGTCCTCCTGATCCGCCAAACGAATCAGAAGCCAGCTCAACCCGCAACCCGCCGAGTCACCCTCACAGGCCGTTGGTATGACTCGTTTTGGATGACGTGCTGGGTTTGGTGTGATTCGATGGGGTCCTGCTGAGCGGCGGGAGCCTCCGATGACCCTTGCGATCACGCGCACGGACCTGACGGCCGAGGATCTGCGCCGGGCGGCGCGGTCGAGCAAGGACGCCGCCCAGGCCCGTCGCTGTCTGGCGATCGCCTCCGTTCTGGATGGCAGCACGCGCACGGCCGCCGCCGAGAATGCTGGGATGCAGCGACAGACGCTGCGGGACTGGGTCCACCGCTACAACGCGGACGGTGTGGCCGGCTTGCTGGATCGGTCGCGCCCGGCGCGTCCCGGCCTCTTGAGCGCGGCGCAGCGGGCTGAGTTCGACACGATCGTGGAGACGGGTCCGGACGTGGCGGTGGACGGGGTGGTGCGCTGGCGCCGGATCGATCTCAAGCGGGTGATCGAGGCCCGCTTCGGGGTGGTGATGGCCGAGCGCACGGTGGGGGACCTTCTGCGCGCCCGCGGCTTCCGCCACGTCTCGGTGCGCCCGCGTCATCCCAACGGCGACGAGGCGGCCCAGGAGGCTTTTAAAAGACCTTCGCCGCGCAGGCCACGCAGGTGATCCCCGAAGACGCCAGGACCAAGCCGGTCGAGATCTGGTTCCAGGACGAGGCGCGCATCGGCCAGAAGGGCACGCTGGCCTATGTCTGGGCGCGCCGCGGCACGCGCCCGCGCGCGGTGCAGGACACCCGCTATACCTCGGCCTACCTGTTCGGCGCCGTCTGCCCGCAGCGGGGCGTGGGCGCGGGCCTGGTGATGCCGCGCGCCGACACCGAGGGCCTGAACGCGCATCTGGCCGAGATCGCCCGCAGCGTGATGCCGGGGGCTCACGCCGTCCTCGTGCTGGACGGCGCCGGGTGGCACACGAGCAGCGCTCTCGTCGTTCCCGGCAACATCTCGCTCCTGATGCTGCCGCCCTATGCGCCCGAGCTCAATCCCGTCGAGATGATCTGGCAGTATCTGCGCCGCAACAAGCTCGCCCATCGTCTCTACGACACCTACGACGCGATCGTCGAAGCGTGCTGCAAGGCCTGGAATTGGCTGATCGCCACGCCAGACACCATCACCGCCATCGCGTCACGGACATGGGCAAACGTGTCAGCGTAGACCGCCGTTGGTATGAGACCGCGCGCTGCCCTGGGTCGCATCGTTTCGCTCGCGATGACGATCTCGCTCGCGATGACGGCGCGGGCCCGGATCATCGAAGGATTCAGCCGGAAACCGTATCAGACCCGCATCCTGCTCGGGATGCAGGGCCGGATAGGACGAACGCGAAAAATCCCAAACCTTCAGTGCTGCAGGATCTTTGACAGGAAGGTCTGGGCGCGCTCGGAGCGGGGGCTGCCGAAGAAGTCCTCCTTGCGCGCGTCCTCGACGATCTCGCCGCGGTCCATGAAGATCACCCGGTCGGCGACCTTGCGGGCGAAGCCCATCTCGTGGGTCACGACCATCATGGTCATGCCCTCCTTGGCGAGCTCGACCATCACGTCCAGCACCTCCCCGACCATCTCGGGATCGAGCGCCGAGGTCGGCTCGTCGAACAGCATCACCACCGGGTTCATGGCCAGCGCCCGGGCGATGGCCACGCGCTGCTGCTGGCCGCCCGAGAGCTGGCCCGGATACTTGTGGGCGTGGGCCGAGAGGCCGACCCGGGCGAGCAGGTCGAGCCCGCGCTTCCTGGCGTCCTCGGCCCCGCGCTTGAGCACCTTGCGCTGGGCGATCGTCAGGTTGTCCGTGATCGTCAGGTGCGGGAACAGCTCGAAGTGCTGGAACACCATGCCGACGCGCGAGCGCAGCTTGGGCAGGTTGGTCGCCTTGTCGAGCACCTTGGTGCCGGCGACCGTGATCTGGCCCTTCTGGAACGGTTCGAGCGCGTTCACGCACTTGATCAGCGTCGACTTGCCCGAGCCCGAGGGACCGCAGACCACCACCACCTCGCCCTTGGCCACCGCCGTGGTGCAGTTCGTCAGAACCTGGAACTCGCCGTACCATTTGCTGATCGCGTCGATGGCGATCATCGTCTCGCCCGGCGCGGCCTTCTGCGCCCCCGCGATCAGGCTGCCGGGCTGGAGGCCGTCGTCCTTCGGGGCGTGGTCGGCGTCGACGGCGGGCGTCGTGACGGTCGGGGCCGGCATCGGGGAGGAGGTCATGGCGCGGTCCTTTCCGGGTTTCGTCAGCGGATGATGGCGACGCGGCGCTGGAGGCGGCGCACCAGGAACGAGGCCGTGAAGCAGACGGCGAAGTAGACGAGCGCCGCGAAGATATACATCTCCACGAGCCGGCCGTCGCGCTGGGCCACCTTCGAGGCCGCGCCCATGAAGTCGGTGAGCGACAGCACGTAGACCAGCGAGGTGTCCTGGAAGAGCACGATCGTCTGGGTCAGCAGCAGCGGCAGCATGTTGCGGAAGGCCTGGGGCAGGACGACGTTGCCCATGGTCTGCCAGTAGTTCATGCCGAGCGCCTGGGCGGCGGCGGTCTGCCCCTTGGGGATCGACTGGATGCCCGCGCGCATGATCTCGGCGAAGTAGGCCGCCTCGAACGCGATGAAGGTGATCAGCGCCGAGGGGAAGGCGCCGACCTGGATCGGGGTCGACGAGCCGGTCAGGTAGGCGCCGATATAGGGCACGAGGAAGTAGAACCAGAAGATCACCAGCACCAGCGGCAGCGAGCGGCACAGCTCGACGTAGCCCTTGGCCACGTGCCACAGGCCGGGGATGCCCGAGAGCCGGGCCATCGCCAGCAGCGTGCCGAACACGACGCCGCCGGCCGCGGCCATCGCGGTCAGCGACACGGTGAAGACCATGCCCTGGCCGAACAGGTAGGGCAGCGAGGTCAGGATGACGCTGAAGTCGAAGTTCGAGAGCATCGGGGCGGTGATCCGTTCGGCTCTGCGCGGTCGCCGTGGGCGGGCGGGGCGGGGAGCCGGGGCGGGCGCCCCGGCCTGGGTTGGGGCGACCGGTCAGCGCTGGCCGGGGATCGCCACCGCCTTCTCCAGGAAGGTCGCGGCGGTGACGACGCAGAGGTTGATGATCACGTAGAGGATCGTCGCCGCGGTGAACGCCTCGAACACCTGGAACGAGAACTCCTGCATCGAGCGGGCGCGGGCGGTGAGTTCGAGGAGGCCGATGGTGAGCGCCACGGACGTGTTCTTGAGGTTGTTCAGGAACTCGGAGGTCAGCGGCGGCAGGATGATGCGGTAGGCGTTCGGCAGGAGCACGTAGCGGTAGGTCTGGGCGACCGTGAAGCCCATCGCCGTGCCGGCCATGCGCTGGCCCCGCGGCAGCGCCTGGATGCCGGCGCGCACCTGCTCGGCGACGCGGGAGGCGGTGAAGAAGCCGAGGCAGACGACCGCGGTGTAGAACGGGGCGTCGGGCATCTGCTTGACCGCGTCGCCGAGGCGCTGGGGCAGCAGCTCCGGCAGGACGAAGTACCAGAGGAACATCTGCACGAGCAGCGGGATGTTGCGGAACAGCTCGACATAGGCCGTGCCGATCGCGTTGGCGGTCTTCGAGGGCAGGGTGCGCAGCACCCCGATCACCGAGCCGAGGCAGAAGGCGATCACCCAGGCGCAGAGCGCGGTGACGATCGTCCACATCAGCCCCGAGAGCAGCATGTCGGCGTAGGTGCCGTTGCCCTCGGGCGAGGCGTCGAAGAAGATGCCCCAGTTCCAGTTGTAGTTCACGGCTCAGCCCCCCGCGCGTGCCTTGAGCCACCCGGGCGCCCGAAGCGAGCGCGCGGCCGGCAGGTCTTCTTGTCGCTCTCCCCCGCGCGCCGGAGCGGCGCGCGGGGGTCCGTCATCGACCGGCGCCCAGCGGGGCGCTCGTCCGGATCGATCAGTAGGCGGCCGGATCGGGGCTGGCGATCGGGTTCGCGAACTGCTTCTTCATCTCCTCCGACATCGGCAGGTTCAGGTTGATGCCGCGCGGCGGGATGGCCTGCGTGAACCACTTGTCGTAGAGCGCCGGCCCGGCGGGGCTGGTGTAGAGCTTGGCGGTCGCCGCGTCCGCGACCTTCTTGAAGGCCGGGTCGTCCTTGCGCAGCATGATGCCGTAGGGCTCGGGCTTCGACAGCGCTTCCTTGGAGATCTCGTAGGCGCCGGGGTCCTTCGAGGAGGCCACCAGCGAGGCGAGCAGCACGTCGTCCATCACGAAGGCGGCGGCGCGGCCGGTCTCGACCATCAGGAACGCCTCGGCGTGGTCCTTGGCCGGGAGGATCGTCAGGCCGAGCTTGCGCTCGGTGTTGGCCTCGTTGATCTGCTTGATGTTGGTCGTGCCCGAGGTCGAGACGACGGTCTTGCCTTTCAGGTCCTCGATCGTGTGCAGGTTGGCCGACTTCTTCGACACGAACCGGGTGGCGGTGAGGAAGTGCGAGTTGGTGAACGCCACCTGCTTCTCGCGCTCGGCGTTGTTGGTGGTCGAGCCGCACTCGAGGTCGATCGTGCCGTTGGCGATCAGGGGGATGCGGGTGGCGGAGGTAACGGGGTTGAGCTTCACCTCCATCTTGTCGAGCTTCAGCTCGGCCTTCACCGCGTCGGCGATCTTGTAGCAGATGTCCAGGGCGTAGCCGATCGGCTTCTGGTCGGCGCCGAGATAGGAGAACGGCACGGAGGCGTCGCGGTAGCCGATGGTGATGGCGCCGGAATCCTTCACCTTCTTGAGGGTGCCGGTCAGGTCCTGCGCGTGGCCGCTCAGCGGCGCCAGGGCGAGGGTCAGGCCGAGCGCCGCGGCGACGCCGCGGCGGGCGAGTTCAAACTGCGTCAAGTCGAGACTCCTGGATCGGGCCGAACGGTGTCGGCGGGCGGTCGGGGGCGCGGGTCCGGCCGCTCGGACGGCGCCTGTGCAAGGGTGGTGCCGAATCGCTGGGAAACGGGACGCCGGGCGCGGATGGCCGGGCGCTCCCGGCCGGCTGCCGCCGCGATCTCCCCGACGCCCATTCGTCTGCCCCCGAAACGCGGAGCCGGGCCCGCGCGCCCGTGCGAGGGGCATCATGCACACTTCTTGGGCGCGCGCACGGGGGCGGAGAACCGTATCCGCTGACGATCCGGCCCCGTCCGAAACGAAAACGCCGCCCCGGAGGGCGGCGTCGGGCCGGGATGGGCCCACGACCGGGGCCGGACCCGGGCCGAGGCCCGGATCGAGCCCCCTGGCCGGGCGCTACTGCGTCAGCTCGTTGCCCGTGTAGTCGATCTTGCCGTCAGGGCCCTTCTTCCACTCGTACATCACGTAGTCCGGCTTCGTGATGTCGCCCTTCTTGTCGTAGCTGATCTGGCCGACCACGGTCTGGATCGGCTTGCCCTGGTGCAGCCAGTCGGCGAGCTTCTTGCCGTCGCTGGAGCCGGTCTCGGCCATCGCCTTGGCAAGCACCTGGACGGCGGCGTAGGCGTAGAGGGTGTAGCCGGCCGGGTCGACGCCCTTGGCCTTGAAGGCGGCGACCGCGTCCTTGGCCGCCGGGTTCTTGCGCGCGTCCGGGGAGAAGGTGGTCAGCGTGCCCTCGGCGGCGGGACCCGCGATCGCCACGAGCTCGCTGTCGACCATGCCGTCGCCGCCCATCATCGGCGCCTTCAGGCCCTGGTCGCGCATCTGGCGCAGGATCAGCCCGGCCTCGGTGTAGAGGCCGCCGAAATAGACGATGTCGACGCCGGCCGACTTCAATTTGGAGACGAGCGCCGAGTAGTCCTTCTCGCCGGGATTGATGCCCTCGAACAGGACCTCCTTGCCCGCGCCCTTGGCCTTCATCGCCTTCAGGGTCTCGTCGGCCAAGCCCTTCCCGTAGGGGGTCTTGTCGTGGATGAAGGCGATCTTCTTGCCCTTGAAGTGCTTGGCGAGGTAGGCGCCGGCCACCTCGCCCTGCTGGTCGTCGCGCCCGCAGGTGCGGAAGGTGTTCCACATCCCGCGCTCGGTGAACTTCACCGCGGTCGAGCCCGGCGTGACCTGGATGATGCCGGCGTCGAGGTAGACGTCGGAGGAGGGGATCGAGACGCCGGAATTGTAGTCGCCGACGACCATCTTGACGCCGTCGGAGGCGAACTTGTTGGCGACCGAGACGCCCTGCTTCGGATCGGAGGCGTCGTCGCCCACCGCGACGACGAGCGTCGTGCCCTTGAGGACGCCGGACTTGTTGATGTCCTCGACCGCCTGGGTGGCGCCGTTCTTGATGTTGGCGCCCACCGCGGCGTTCGGGCCGGTGATCGGCGTGGCGATGCCGAGCTTCACGTCGGCGGCCTGAGCCCCCGTGAGCAGCGCGCCGACGGCGAGCCCGGCCAGCAGGATCGTTCTCATCACGAAGGTCCCCTTTGCTTCAGTCCGAACGTGTGCGTGAACCGAACTCAGTGCTGCGTCCCGGCGGGCCGCGCCCGCCACGTCAGCGGCGAGGTCTTCTCGTAGAGCCAGCGGTACTGGCTGGTCATCTGCCGGGTGCGGGTGACGCGGAAGCCCACCGCGCCGACGATCATGACGACGATCGCGTCGACCGCATAGTAGTGCAGTGACAGGAGCGTGCCGTCGAACAGCGCGAAGTGGATGAAGCGCACGGCCCCCGCCACGAGCAGCAGCGCGAGCGCGCAGTGCCAGAACGGGCGCCAGCCGCGGGCGATGGCGCGGGCCGCCATCCAGGCGGCCCAGCCGCCCATCAGCGCGGTGACGAGCAGGAAGAGCCACGCCGAGCCCTCCTCGTAGAGGATGCCCTGGAGCATGGCTCAGGCCCCCGCCGGGGCGGCGTGGCCGCCTTCGAGATAGGCCGCCTTCACGGCCGGGTCGTCGAGGAGCTGCCGGCCGCTGCCGCTCATGGTCACGCGGCCGTTGACCAGCACGTAGCCGCGGTGGGCGAGCTTGAGGGCGTGGTAGGCGTTCTGCTCGACGAGGAAGATCGTCATGCCGTCCTCGCGGTTGAGCCGGCGGATCGCGTCGAAGATGCCCTTCACGACGAGAGGCGCGAGGCCGAGCGAGGGCTCGTCGAGCAGCAACAGGCGCGGGCGGCTCATCAGGGCGCGGGCGATGGCCAGCATCTGCTGCTCGCCCCCCGACATGGTGCCGGCGCGCTGGTGCAGCCGCTCCTTCACACGGGGGAACAGGACGCAGACCTTGTCGAGATCCTCGGCGAAGTGGCGCCCGCCGTGCAGCGAGGCGCCCATCTGAAGGTTCTCGTGGACGGTCATCCGCGGGAAGACCCGCCGGCCTTCCGGCGACTGGGCGAGCCCGAGCCGGGCGATCTCGTGGGTCGGGCGCCGGGTGATGTCCGCGCCGTCGTAGGTGATCGATCCGGAGCGCGCCTGCGGCGCCCCGAAGATCGTCATCATCAGGGTCGACTTGCCGGCGCCGTTGGCGCCGATCAGGGTGACGATCTCGCCCTCGGCCACGTCGAGGTCGACGCCCTTCAGCGCCGCGACGCTGCCGTAGTAGGTCGAGACGCCGCGCACCGCCAGGAGCGGGGCCTTCGTTCCGGCCTGCGGCGGCTTCTCCCCGGCCTGGAGCGCCCGCGTCTCCTCGACCAGCACGTTGATGCCGGCGACGCTCATCGTGCGCCCTCCACCGCGCGCCGCCTCATGCCGGCTCCTCCAGGTGGGTGACGGCGAGCCCCACCTCGGCGTCGACCGCCTCCACCTCCTCGTCCTCGACGCCGAGATAGGCGGCGATGACCTTGGGGTCGGCGCGGACCTCGGCCGGCGTGCCGTCGGCGATCTTCACGCCGTAGTCGAGGACGACGACGTGGTCGGAGATCTCCATCACCACCGACATGTCGTGCTCGATCAGCAGCACCGAGGTGGCTTCCGCATCGCAGATGTGGCGCAGGAGCGCGTTGAGTTCGGCCGATTCGCGCGGGTTGAGGCCGGCGGCCGGCTCGTCGAGGCAGAGCAGCACCGGATCGGTGCACATCGCCCGGGCGATCTCCAGCCGCCGCTGCGCCCCGTAGGGGAGGGCGCCGGCCGGGTCGTCGGCGCGCTCCATCAGGTCGATGCGCGCGAGCCACGCCTTGGCCCGCTCGATCGCCGCGGCTTCCGCGTCGCGGAAGGTCTTCAGGCCCAGCAGCCCGAGCACCGTGTAGCCGGAGGCGCGCATCAGCGGCTTGTGCTGGGCCACCAGCAGGTTCTCCAGCACGGTCATGCCGGGGAACAGGCGGATGTTCTGGAAGGTGCGGGCGACCCGAGCCGTGCGGTTGACCGCGTGGTTCGGCAGCCGCTCCAGCAGGTGGTGCGAGCCGTCGCCGTGGCGCAGCGTCAGCATCCCCTCGGTCGGCCGGTAGAAGCCGGTGATGCAGTTGAACACCGTGGTCTTGCCGGCCCCGTTCGGGCCGATCAGGGCGGTGATGTCGCCGCGGCGCACCGCGAAGGACAGGTCGGAGACGGCGGTCAGGCCGCCGAAGCGCATGGTCAGGTGCTCGACGGTGAGCACCGCGTTGTCGGCGGAGCTGGACCGGTCCATCAGCCGTGCCCCTCGCTGACGTGGGCACCGGAGATGGCCCGCCGCCGCCCCAGCGCCACCGAGGGCACGCGGACCGAGATCAGCCCGCGGGGGCGCCAGACCATCATCGTCACCATCGCGAGGCCGAACAGCAGCAGCCGGTACTCGCTGGGATCGAAGCCCTCGCCGAACACGGCCTTGAGGAAGCCGAGGTTGCGCAGCAGCTCCGGCCCGCCGACCATCGCCACCGCGGCGATGGCCACGCCGAGCTGCGAGCCCATGCCGCCGAGGACGACGATCGCCAGGATGATCGCGCTCTCCAGGAAGTTGAAACTCTCCGGCGAGATGAAACCCTGGCGCACGGCGAAGAACGAGCCGGCGAAGCCGCCGAACGCGGCGCCCAGCGCGAAGGCGGTGAGCTTCGTCGCGGTGGTGTCGATCCCGAGCGACCGACAGGCGATCTCGTCCTCGCGCAGGGCCTCCCAGGCGCGCCCGATCGGCAGGCGGCGCAGGCGCATGGTGACGCCGTTGGTGACGAGCGCCAACACCAGGATGAGATAGTACAGGAACACGACCCGGTGCATCGAGTCGAACGGGATGCCGAGCCGGGCCGCGAACCCGTCCTCGCCCGCGGTGAAGGGGATGCCGAAGAAGGTCGCCCGCGGGATCGAGGAGATGCCGGCCGCACCCCCGGTCACGTCGCCCCAGTTGATCAGCACGAGGCGGATGATCTCGCCGAAGGCCAGCGTCACGATGGCGAGGTAGTCGCCGCGCAGGCGAAGCACGGGGAAGCCGAGGATCATGCCCCACAGCCCGGCGAACAGGCCGGCGAGCGGCAGGCAGACCCAGAACGACAGCCCGAAGGTCGTCGACAGGAGCGCGTAGGAATAGGCCCCGACCGCGTAGAAGGCGACGTAGCCGAGGTCGAGCAGCCCCGCGAGGCCGACCACGATGTTGAGGCCCCAGCCCAGCATCACGTAGGTCAGGATCAGGATGCCGAGGTCGATCCAGTAGCGGGCCGAGGACAGGCCGCCGGTGGCCGCCGTCGCGACCAGCGGCAGGGTGAGGGCGATGCCGAGGAACGCCCAGAGGCCGACCTTCGAGACGCGCTGGCCGGCATCGGGTTCGCCGTGGACGGCCTCGGTCGCCTGATCGGGAGCGGGGGTGAGCGCCCGGCGCGCGTCCCGGCGCAGCAGCACGAGGCGCTGGAGCAGGCGCGCGACGAAGATCGCGGCGCACAGGGCCGCGACGAGCCCCCAGCGCGGCACCAGGACGAGGTCGCTGCCGGGACCCGATTCGGTCCGGTAGCTGACGATCGGCACGCACAGGCCGAAGGCGACCAGCGCGTAGAGCGCCGCGTCGCGCAGGATGGCCGGCAGGGCGCCCTCGGGGGAGGCGTTCGCGGAGGAGGCGTCCGTGGTCCGGGCCATCAGACCTTCTCGACCTCGGGCCGGCCGAGGATGCCCGACGGCATGAAGATCAGGGTGATGGCCAGGATCGAGAAGGCGGCCACGTCCTTGTACTCGATCGAGAAATAGGCCGACCAGAAGGTCTCGATCAGGCCGATGATCAGCCCGCCGAGCACCGCGCCGGGCAGCGAGCCGATGCCGCCGAGCACCGCCGCGGTGAACGCCTTCACGCCGGGCACGAAGCCGTCGGAGAACGACACCACGCCGTAATACATCAGGTAGAGCACGCCCGCGACCGCCGCGAGCGCCGCCCCGAGCACGAAGGTCAGCGAGATCGTCCGGTCGACGTCGATGCCCAGCAGCGCGGCCATCTTGCGGTCCTGCTCGCAGGCGCGCTGCGCCCGGCCGAACGGCGTCTTCTGCACGAGATACCAGAAGCCGGTGAGCAGCACGGCGGTCACCGCCATGATCAGGCACTGCTTGTAGGACAGGAACACGGCGTAGCCGTCGCGCTCGAACAGGGTGATGCCCCCCGACAGCAGCGGCGGCGTCGGCTTGTTGCGGGCGCCCTGCACCACCTGAACGAAGTTCGACAGGAAGATCGACACGCCGATCGCCGAGATCAGCGGCGCGAGCCGGAACGAGCCGCGCAGGGGCCGGTAGGCGACGCGCTCGATCGCCCAGCCCCACAGGGCGGTGAGCAGCATCGCCACCACCAGCACCACGAGGAAGGCGAGCGCCACCGAGCTGATCCCGAGCCACGTGGTCAGGATCAGGAACGCGATCAGCGCGATGAAGCAGGAGAGCATGAACACGTCGCCGTGGGCGAAGTTCACCATGCCGATGATGCCGAACACCATCGTGTAGCCGATCGCGATCAGGCCGTAGATCGAGCCGAGCGTCAGCCCGTTGATGAGCTGCTGTACGAAGACGTCCATGCGCGCGCCCGTGAGGCCCCGGCCGGGCCGGGGCGGTGACGTCGGGAAGGTCCGCAAGACCCGTACCGCAGGCGTGGCCGCCCCGCCACAGCTTTCGCCGGGGCACCCGGGTGACAAAACCCGCGCACGGTCACGCCCTTAGCCCCCCGCCCGGACTTGCGCGTGGCGTAGTTCCTGCTTCACGTTAACGAATTATTCGGCTCGGTCATCCCGGGCGGATGCTGAGGAGGGGTCCGATGTCAGGCTCGCGTCTCACCACCCTGATCTTCATCGGGATGATCCTCGGCATCGCCGTGGGATACCTGTGCAGCGTCACGTGGCCCGACCCGCAGACGGCGAAGATGATCGCCGGCTACATCGCCCTGATCTCGGACATCTTCCTGCGGCTGATCAAGATGATCATCGCGCCGCTGGTGTTCTCGACGCTGGTCGTCGGCATCGCCCACATGGGCGACACCGCCTCGGTCGGCCGGGTCGGCGGCAAGGCGCTGCTGTGGTTCGTCGGCGCCTCGTTCTGCTCGCTGCTGCTCGGCCTCGTCCTCGTCAACCTGCTGGAGCCGGGCCAGAACCTGAACCTGCCGCTGCCGGATGCGGGCGCGGGCACCGGCCTCAAGGCGGCCTCGCTGTCGCTGAAGGAATTCGTCACCCACCTCGTGCCCAAGAGCGCGGTGGAGGCGATGGCCAACAACGAGATCCTGCAGATCGTGGTGTTCTCGATCTTCTTCGGCGTGGCGCTCGCCGCGCTCGGCGAGAAGGGGCACCTGCTCGCGCAAGGGATCGAGGGTCTGGCCGACGTGATGCTGAAGATCACGGGCTACGTGATGCTGTTCGCCCCCGTGGCGGTGTTCGCGGCGATCGCGGCCACCATCACCACCCAGGGCATCGGCGTGCTGCTGACCTACGGCAAGTTCATGGTGATGTTCTACCTCGGGCTCGCCACGCTCTGGGTGCTGCTGATGGCGGTCGGCGCCCTGCTCGTGGGCGCGGGCGGCATCACGCGGCTCGTCAACCTCATCAAGGAGCCGTTCGTGCTGGCCTTCTCGACCGCGTCGAGCGAGGCGGCCTACCCGAAGCTGCTGTCCAACCTCGAGCGCTTCGGCGTGCCGAACAAGATCACCTCGTTCGTGCTGCCGATGGGCTACTCGTTCAACCTCGACGGCTCGATGATGTACTGCACCTTCGCGGTGATGTTCATCGCGCAGGCGTACAACATCCCGCTCACCTGGGGGCAGCAATTCACCATGCTGCTCCTGCTGATGGTCACCTCGAAGGGCATGGCCGGGGTGCCGCGGGCCTCGCTGGTGGTGATCTCGGCGACCCTGTCGCACTTCAACATCCCCGAGGCGGGGCTGCTGCTGATCATCGGCATCGACCAGTTCCTCGACATGGGCCGCTCGGCCACCAACGTGCTCGGCAACAGCGTCGCCACCGTCGCGGTCGCCAAGTGGGAGGGCCAGCTCACGATGACCGACCAGCGCCTCGACCACGCGGGGGTCGCGCCCGCGCCGGCCGAGTAAGTTCTTCTGGGGTCTGCCGGGGCCGGGTCCCGGCCCGTCGACGGCGATGCGCGTCCGAGGAGGGCGGGATGTCGGGATTGCGGGTTCTGGCAGCCGCGCTGGCCGCCCTCCTGGGATCGGCCTGGGGCGGCCCCGCCGCCGCGGTCGAGGTGCTCACCGGCACCCTGAAGAGCGTGGCCGAGCGCGGCGAGATCGTGATCGGCTACCGCGAGAGCTCGATCCCGTTCTCCTTCGTCGAGGGCAAGAGCGCCGACGGGTCGCCGCGGGTGATCGGCTACACGATCGACCTGTGCGGCGAGATCGTCGACGACATCCAGAAGGAGATCGGCCGCCCCCTCAAGGTGCGCTACGAGCGCGTGACGCCCGACAGCCGCATCGCCGCCGTGACCGCGGGCAAGGTCGACCTCGAATGCGGCTCGACCACCGCCAACGCCGAGCGGCGCCGGCAGGTGGCGTTCTCGCCGGTGGACTACATCAGCGCCACCAAGCTCCTGGTGAAGCGGGGCTCGCCGATCGAATCGTACCGCGACCTCGGCGGCAAGCGGGTGGTCGTCACCGCCGGCACCACCAACGAGAAGGCGGTGCGCGACCTGCTGGCCAAGCTGAAGATCCAGGCGGAGGTGCTCACCGCCCCCGATCACGCCGCCTCGTTCGCGATGGTCAAGGCGGGCCAAGCGGACGCCTTCGCGCTGGACGACATCCTGCTCTACGGCCTGATCGCCGCCGACGGCCCGGCCGGGGCGGCCTACACGGTGCTGCCGGACAAGCTCTCCTACGAGCCCTACGGCATCATGTTCCGCCGGGACGACCCGCAGCTCGCGAGCGTCGTGACCAACACCTTCATCCGGCTCGCCGAATCGCGCGAGCTGCGCTGGACCTACGAGCGCTGGTTCCTCAAGCGCCTGCCGAACGGCGAGCGGCTCAACGTGCCGATGTCGAACGACCTGCGCACCAGCTTCCAGTTGATCGGGCTCGCCGAGGAGGATTGAGGGCGCGTACCAGATCCGATCGATCGCCTCGCGATGCGGATCCGGACGTCGCTCGAGCGCCGCGCGGGCGCGCCGATACGCCCCCCGCTTCGATCATGCGGAGGGCGTATCAGCGGGCCTCGTACAGCACCGCCTCGGTCTCCGGCCCGCGCATCACCGACACCCGGCGCACGTAGCAGGCGGCGTCGGGCACGGCCCCCGGCACCGTCAGCTCCACGGCGCGCTCGCCCCGCCGCCGCCGCGCGTAGGCCGCGTAGGGGTAGTCGGCGATGGGCAGGAAGGTGTCCGCCCCCCGCGGGGCGGGAAAGCGCCCGGTCGCGCCGGAATTGATCGGCGACAGCGCGATCCGGTCGCGGTGGGCGGCGACCAGCGCGGCGGCGTCGAGTTCGAGCACCTCGTGGGCATGGTCGCGGTAGGCGCGGCCCGCGAGCAGGGTCAGCACCCGGGCGCGGCTCAGCCAGAAGAACACCCGCGCGTTCAGCCGGGCGTGCCAGTCCGCCGGGGTGAGCCCGTCGCGCAGGCAGCGTTCGAGGCCCCGGTCGCTCAGGGGCTTCTGGTCGCGCAGCACGATCCGGCCGAGGTCGGCCCGCTCCAGCACGATCCCGTCCGGACGCCGCCGCAGGGCCGCGGCACGAGCCTCGCCGGTCACGCCGAACAGGTCGAGGGCCGCCACCGTGCTGAGAAGGCCGTGGCGGCGGATCGTCGGCCACGCGCCGCGCTCGGCCATGTGGAACAGGACGGGGCAGTCGCGCAGCAGCGCGTCGAGTTCGGCCTCGCTCAACCCCGTCCCTCCCCCGTACCTCGCTCGACGATCGAGGAGACGGCCCTATCAGCCTGATCGAAGACAACTTTTCGCTCCGATGGGAGCGGACGCCGCCGCGCGCCTCGCTTTCGCCCAACGGATCGGAGAGGACGGCGTTCACGGTTTCCTAACCCTCCCGCCGCGAGCGTGGCCCCTCCGATGCCGATCGCAGCCCACCTCCGCCGCCTCGCCCTCGCCGCTGCCCTCGGCGGCCTCGCCACCGTCGCGAGCGGCATCTCCGCGAGCGCGCACCCGCACGTCTGGGTCACCGCCAAGGCGGAACTCGTCTACGCCGACGGCAAGGTCGCGGGGGTGCGGCACGTCTGGAGCTTCGACCCCGAATACACCACCTGGGTCACGCAAGGCCTCGACGCCAACAAGGACGGCCGGCTCACCCCCGACGAGTTGCAGGGGCTCGCCGCCACCAACACCGAGAACCTCGCGGAGTTCGGCTACTTCACCAAGCTCAAGGTCGGCGGCAAGGAGCAGGCCTTCGCCGAGCCGCGCGAGCCCGCGATGCGGATGGAGGGGCAGGCGCTCACCCTCAGCTTCCTGCTGCCGCTGAAGACGCCCGCGGCGCAGGGGCGGGGCGTCGCGGCGCTGGAGGTCTACGACCCGACCTTCTTCGTCTCCTTCGCCATGGCCGAGGGGCCGGAGGCCGCCACTCTGGCCGGAGCGCCGCCCGGCTGCGTCGCCACGCTCACCCGGCCGAAGACCGAGCAGCCCAAGATCGCCGACGCCAAGACCGTCGGCGACAAGCCCGGGATGACCGAGGCGTTCTTCGAGGCGCTCACGGCCGCCTCGACCTACGGCGTGCAGTTCGCCAGCCGGGTGCTCGTCGCGTGTCCGTAGGCGTCGGGCTCGCCGCCGCGCCGCCGTCCGCGCGGCTCCCCCTGCGGCTCGGGCTGGCGGTGGGGGCGGTGGCGCTCGCAGCCCTCGTCGCCGCCGGCCTCGCGTGGCTCGTCGCGCCGGGGATCGCCGCGCCGCCGCCGCGCTCGCCCTTCGGCGTCGGCTTCCGCGAGGCGGCGCCGGCCGCGACCGGGCTCGGGGGCCTGATCCTCGCGCTCCAGGCGAGCTTCTCGCGCGCCCTCAACGCGGCCCTGGTCGGCCTGAAGGGCGGGGGCGACTGGGGGCCGCTGATCGGGCTCGCCTTCGCCTACGGCGTGTTCCACGCGGCCGGTCCGGGCCACGGCAAGGCGGTGATCGCCGGCTACATCCTGGCGGGCGAGCGGGCGCTGCGGCGCGGCTGCGCGCTGAGCGCCTGCGCGGCCCTGCTCCAGGCCGGCGTGGCGCTGGCGCTCGTCGGGGTCGGTGCCCTGATCCTCAACGCCACCGCCGCCGGCATGACCCGCGCCGGCACCGTCGTGGAGACCGTGAGCTTCGCGCTCGTGGCGCTGGTCGGCCTCGCGCTGACGTGGCGCAAGGCGGGCGGCCTGGCCGGGCGCTTGGGGGGACAGGCGGCCGCCTGCGGACCGGGCTGCGCCCACGCGCCCGATGCGGGAGCGCTCGCGGCGGCCGAGTCCTGGCGGGCGCGGGCCGGGGTGGTGCTCGCGGCGGGCTCGCGGCCCTGCGCCGGGGCGGTGCTGGTGCTGGTCTTCGCCCTGGCCCAGGGGGTGCTCGGTGCGGGGGTGCTGGCGGTGCTGGCGATGGCGCTCGGCACGGCGCTCACCACCACGGCGCTCGCCTGCCTCGCGGTGTTCGCCAAGCGCGCGGCCCTGCGCCTCGCGGGCGGGCGGGGGCAGGCCGGCGCCCTGGCGGTCGGCGGTCTCGAACTCGTCGCCGCCGCCTTCGTGCTGGTGCTGGGCCTCGGCATGCTCGCCGGCCTCGCGGTGAACCTCGGCGGCTAGCGAAACCGTACGGGGACCCCGAAGGGCGAGCCCTTTGGCGGGGTGTCGGGGCAGAGCCCCGACGTTCGCAAGGCTCCGCCCTGCACCCGCGAAAGGGCCCGCCCTTTCGAAACCCGGATGTCGTGCCGCCCCTCGCCAGCGGCCCGGCGCCGTGCCACCCTGCCCCCGGTAGGAGGTGCGGGATGCACGCGGACTTCCAGAAGATCCTCGACTGGCGCCTGCTCGCCGGCTCGCACGCCTTCCCCGGGCCGGACGGGGGCACCTGCATCAACGAGGCGGCGATCGTCGCGGCGGGGCTGCCCTACCGGGCGATCCGCTCCAGCGCCGACTGCCCGCCCTGCTTCTCCCGGGCCGTCGCGGCCTACGCGCTCGGCCTCAACGACGCGATGCCCGACGCGGAGCGGCCTCAACTGATCGCCTTCGTGCTGCGGCTCTCGGGCTCGGCCGACGCGCCCGGGATCGAGGCCGCCCGCACCCGCCACCTCGCCCTGGAGAGCGTGCGGACGATCCTCGCGCCCCTCTGCGCCGTGGCGGGGATGTCGGAGGACGCCGCCGCCTGCGCCGCCGCCCCCGACCTGCACGCGGCCCTCGACGCGGCCCGGGCCGCCGAGTGGCGCGGCGGCGCGCTGGCGCAGGACTCGGCCCGGGCGCGGGCGTGGCGGGCCGGGGCGCTCCAGGCCGCGGTCGCGCGTACGGCCGCCGCCGCGCGCCAGGCCGCGGAGGATGCCCGCTGCGCCGCCGAGGTCGCCGAGGGCGCCGCACCGTTCGTGCCCGGCACCTGGGCCCGGGCCTGCGCGATCCTCGACGGCGCCCTGGCGATCGGCCGGCAGGCGCCGGACCTCGATCCTCTGGCCGCCCGCGACCGGTTCGCCGCGGCGAAGGCCGCCGCGCCGGCCTGAGGGGTCGCGGCATCGCACGACGACACGGGAGGACGGGCGTGGACAGAAAGACGGTGATCACCTGCGCGCTGACCGGCTCCTTCGACACGCCGAAGAAGAACCCGGCCGTGCCTGTGAGCCCGCAGGCCATCGCGGACTCGGCCCTGGAGGCCGCCGCCGCCGGGGCGGCGGTGGTGCACATCCACGTGCGCGATCCCGAGACGGGCGCGCCGAGCATGGAGCTGGCGCATTACCGCGCGGTCGTCGAGCGGGTGCGGGCGCGCAACGCCGACGTGATCCTCAACCTGACGACGGGGGCGGGCGGGCGCTTCGTGCCGGGCGAGCCCGATCCGGCGGTCGCCGGCCCCGGCACCACCTTCGTCGGGCCCGAGGCGCGCACCCGGCACGTGACCGCGCTGCGCCCCGAGATCTGCACCCTCGACATCGCGACGATGAACTTCGGCGAGCACCTGTTCCTGAACACCCCCGCCCACCTGCGGGCGATGGCCGAGACGATCCGGGCGGCCGGGGTGAAGCCGGAGATCGAGGTGTTCGATCTCGGCCAGATCGAGCTGGCCCGCCACCTGATCGCCGAGGGGCACCTCGCCCGCCCACCGCTGTTCCAGATCTGCCTCGGCATCCCCTGGGGGGCGCCGGCGACCGTCGAGGCGCTGGCGGCGATGCGCGCCCGGCTGCCGGAGGACGCGGTGTGGTCGGCCTTCGGCATCGGCGCGCGGGAATTCCCGATGCTGGCGGCGGTCGCCGCGATGGGCGGCAACGTCCGCGTCGGCCTGGAGGACAACCTCTACCTGTCGCGCGGGCGGCTCGCCCCGAGCAACGCGGCGCTGGTCGAGAAGGCGGTGAGCCTGCTCGCCCATCTCGACCGCGAGCCGGCGACACCGGCCGAGGCGCGGGCGATTTTCCGGATTGGGACGACGGGCGGGTAGGGCCGCGTCCGTCTCCGCTGCGGCGGCGCGTCGGGCTTTGCCGCCCCCTCGCCCCGCATGCGGGGAGAGGCCCGCAGGCACCCCGTCGTGCCTGCGGGAAGCGGAGGCGCAGCCGAAGCGGCGGTGAGGGGGCGTATCCGGGGAGGCTCATCCGGGATCGCCCCCTCACCCTCGCTGCCGCTCGCCTCGCCCCCGACAAGGGGGGCTCGGCCCTCTCCCCGCACGCGGGGAGAGGGGAAGCGGGCGAGGCGCCCCCTCACCCCAACTGGTAGACCGCCGCCAGATCCGGGTCCTTCGCGGCGACCAGCTTGGCGAGGTCGACGATGACCTTGGCCTGCTTCCAGGTGGCGTCGTCCTGCATCTTGCCGTCGAGCATCACCGCGCCGGTGCCGTCGGGCATCGCCGCGACGATGCGCGCGGCGAAGGCCACCTCGGCCGGGTCGGGGGCGAAGACGCGCTTGGCGATCGCCACCTGGCTCGGGTGCAGCGTCCAGGCGCCGGCGCAGCCCATCAGGAAGGCGTTGCGGAACTGCACCTCGCAGGCCGCCGCGTCGGAGAAGTCGCCGAACGGCCCGTAGAACGCCTTGAGGCCGTTGGCCATGCAGGCGTCGACCATCCGCGCGATGGTGTAGTGCCAGAGATCCTGCTGGGCGCTGGCCCGGGGCGCGTCGCCCGCGGGATCGCTGAGCACGCGGTAATCCGGGTGGCCGCCGCCGACGCGGGTGGTCTTCATGCCGCGCGACGCCGCGAGATCGGCGGGCCCGAGGCTCATGCCGTGCATGCGGGGGCTCGCGCAGGCGATGGCGTCGACGTTGGCCACGCCCTCGGCCGTCTCCAGAATGGCGTGGACGAGAATCGGCTTCGTCACCCCGTGGCGGGCTTCGAGCTGGGCGAGCAACTGGTCGACGTAGTGGATGTCCCAGGGCCCCTCGACCTTGGGCACCATCACCACGTCGAGCTTCGATCCGACCTCGGCGACGAGGGTGAACAGGTCGTCGAGAATCCAGGGCGAGTTGAGGGCGTTGATCCGGGTCCACAGGCCGGTGCCGGTGGCGGCGAAGTCGGTGGCCTGGGCCATCGCCACGAAACCTTTCCGCGCCGCCTCCTTCTGGTCGGCGGGCACCGCGTCCTCCAGGTTGCCGAGCACCACGTCGACCGTCCCGGCGAGCTCCGGCACACGGGCGCGGACCTTGTCGTTGTGGGGCGGCACGAAGTGGATCATCCGCTCCAGCTTGACCGGCAGCTCGCGGAACGGGGCGGGCGCGCCGGTGGCGAGCGGCTGGAAGAAGCGGCGGGGCAGTTTCATCGGGTGCCTCTGTTTCAGGGCGTGGCGTCCGCGCCGTTAAGGCAGGCGCGGGCGCGCGCGTAAAGGCGCGGCGGCTCGGCAAAATGTCCTGTAACGTTTTGTGACGGCACGCAGTCCCGCGTTGCCGCGGGCGCCCGCCCGCCTATGCTGGCCCCATGAACGAGGGCACCACGCTCGCCATCGTCGAGGACGACCCCGAGATCCGGGCGCTGCTCGGCGGCTTCCTGGAGGGGGAGGGGTTCTCCGTCGTCCGCCTCGACGGCGGCGCGGCCCTCGACCGGCGGCTGGCTCAGGGGCCGCCCCCGGACCTGATCGTGCTCGACTGGATGCTGCCGGGCGAGGACGGCCTGTCGATCTGCCGCCGCCTTCGCGCGGCAGGCGGTCCGCCCGTGGTGATGCTCACCGCCAAGGACGAGGACATCGACCGGGTGCTCGGCCTGGAGATGGGCGCCGACGACTACGTCTCGAAGCCGTTCAACCCGCGGGTGCTGCTCGCCCGCATCCGCGCGGTGCTGCGCCGGGCGGGAGGGCAGGGGGGCGGACAGGCGGGCGGGCCGGCGGCGCCCGAGCCCGCGCCGGAGCGGCTGCGGGTCGCCGACCTCGTGATCGACCCGGCCGCCCGGGCGGTGCTGGCCGGAGGGGAAGGGGAAGAGCCCCGGGAGGTGCCGCTCACCAGCGCGGAGTTCGACCTGCTCCTGTGCTTCGTCACCCGGCCGCAGCGGGTGCTGTCCCGCGACCAGCTCCTCGACTGGACCCGGGGCCGCGTCGCCGACGTGTACGACCGGACGATCGACGTGCAGGTGAGCCGCCTGCGCCGCCGCCTCGACGAGGGCGGCAGCGCGGCCTCGGCCCTGATCAAGACCGTGCGCAACGCCGGCTACATCCTCGCCGCCCCGGTCCGGCCGGCCTGAGGCGGGCGAGGGAGAACGGGGGAGAGGATCGCGATGGGCCGGATCGGCCTGCTCGGGCGGATCATGCTGATCCTGATGGCGGCGCTCACGGCGGTAATCGTCGCGGCGATCGCCATCGGCCGCTACGAGCGCGCGGCGACGCCCCCGCCCTTCGCGACGCCCTACCCGCGCCTCGACCAGGCGGCCGGGGTGATCGACCTCGTCCGCCGGGCCGACCCGAGCTTGCGGCCGGCGATCCTGCGGGCGGTGAGCGGCCCGCACCTGCGCGTCACCCTTCAGGACGCGGCCCCGCCCGAGACCGAGGCCCTGCGCCGGGCGCCGCGGATCGAGGCGACCCTGCGCGCCTTCGCGCCGGACGCGTTCCCGGATCCGGGCGACGGTGACGGCCTGCGCGCCTACGTGGACGCGGACGCGCGCCCCGCGTCGCGGTTCGCCACGGAGGGCCGCCCCGCCCGGATCGTCTGGCGCACGGGCGACGGGCGCGTCCTCGTCCTCGACGAGGCCGAGGCGCCGCGCGGGCTGTCGCTGCGGCTGTTCGGTCTGGCGCCGGGGTTGTGGATCGGGATCCTCGGGATCGCGGCGGCGGGCCTCGCCCTCTACGGCGCGCAGCGCGAGATGCGGCCCCTGCGCCGCCTCACCGCCGCGGCCTCGGCGTTCGACGGCAGCCCGCCCGCCGGGCCGGTGCCGGTCACGGGCGCCCCGGACATGCGCCGCCTCGCCCGGGCCGTCCACGCCATGCAGGAGCGGGTCGCGGGCCTCTTGCAGGAGCGCTCCTTCCTGATCGGGGCGATCTCGCACGACCTGAAGACCTACCTGACCCGGCTGCGCCTGCGCGCCGAGGGGATCGCGGAGGCCGGCCAGCGGGCGCGCATGGCCGCCGACATCGAGGCGATGACCGCGCTGATCGAGACGGCGCTCGCCTTCGCCCGCGGCACCACCGTGTCGCGGGCCCGCGAGCGGGTCGACCTCGCCGACCTCGCGGCGATCGAGGCGGCCGAGCGCTGCGCCGTGGGCCAGCCGGTGGCTTTGATCGACGGCGAGACCGAGGACGCGGCGGTGGACGGCGACGCGGTGGCCCTGCGCCGGGTGCTCGCCAACCTCGTCGACAACGCGGTGAAGTTCGGCCGCGGCCGGGTGGAGATCGCGGTCGCGGTCGAGCCGGCGACCTGCCGGGTCCACGTGGACGACGACGGGCCGGGAGTCGGCGAGGCCCAGGCCGCGGCGATCTTCAGCCCGTTCTACCGGATCGAGGGCTCGCGCAGCCGCGGCACCGGCGGCAGCGGGCTCGGCCTCGCCATCGCCCGCCAGATCGCCGAGGCGCACGGGGGCGCCCTGCGAGTCTCGACCGGGCACCTCGGCGGCGCCCGCTTCACCCTCAGCCTGCCGCGCGCCGGGGCATCCGCCTGAGGGGCCGCAGGACGTGGGCCCGGGACCGGACATCCGCCCGGAATCCGGGCCCGATCGCTCGAATGCGCGGGATCGCCGCAACGCCGCCTTGACGGGCGCGGTGCGAGGATCGCTCGACGAGGTGCCCGATGCTCGATGCCCTGCACACCGCGACCGGCGGCCTGATCTCCGCGTCCCGCGGCCTGGACGCCGCCGCGCGGACGATCGCCGGGACCGAGACCGGGGCCGAAACCGGCATCCCGGCGGGCAGCGCCGCCCTGCCCCCGGCCGCCCGGGTCGATCTGTCCGGCGCGGTGGGCGATCTCGTGGGCGCGCGCGCCGCCTTCGGGCTGAACGCGGCCGTGATCCGGACCGCCGACCGCATGACGGACCGTCTCCTCGACATCACCGTCTGATCGGGACCGGACGGCGTTACAAAACGTCACGCGGCCGCCCCCGCCCGTCACATCCGGGACGGGTGGCGGGGCGAGGCTCCTCCCGACGCGGCGGCCCGTGCCGCCGCCGGACCCGAGGAGAGCCGCATGATCCGGACATTCCTGCCCGCCGCCATCCTGGCCGCGGGCCTCGCCGCGCCGCTGCCGGCCTCGGCGCTGCCGCTCGCCGGCCTCGCGGCCGGGGACGCCCTGCCCGACGCGCGGATCATCCCGGTCTACGGCGGCTGCGGCCCGTTCGGGCATCGCGGCCCCTACGGCGGCTGCCGCCGGGGCGGCCAGTGGGGCGGCTACATCCCCGGCCGCGCCTGCCCGCCCGGCTGGCACATCGGCCCCTACGGCCGGCGCTGCTGGCGCAACGGGTGATCCGGACCGAAGGAGATCGCCGCGGGAGGTACGATGATGAAATCGCTGATCCTGGCCGGACTCGGCCTGCTCGGGCTGGTGGCGCCGGCCGCGGCGCTGCCGCTCGCCCGGCCGGAGGCGCCCGCCGCGCCGCTCGTCCACGTCTCCGGCGGCTGCGGGCCCTACGGGCACCGAGGGCCGTTCGGCGGCTGCCGCCCCGGCGGCCGGTGGGGCGGATACGCCGGCCGCGCCTGCCCGCCGGGCTGGCACCTCGGGCCCTACGGGCACCGCTGCTGGCGCAACCTCGGCGACCGGCCGCCGGTCTACCGGACCTACGGCGCCGGCTACCGCCGGTTCGGCTGGCGGCGCTGGGGCTGGCACCGGGGCTACGCTTGGCACCGGGGCTACGCCTGGCACCGCGGCTACGCCTGGCACCGCCACGCCGCGTGGCACCGCGGCTGGGGCTGGCGGGGCGGCTGGAACCGCCGCTTCGCCTGGCACGGCGGCCACCGCTGGGGTGGACATCGCTGGGGTGGACACCGCTGGGGCGGCTTCCGGCACGCCGGCTGGCACCGGGGCTGGCACGGGGGCTTCCACGGGGGCCGCGGCGGCCGGCATCACCGCCGCTGACGGGGCCGCGCCGAGCGGGGAGGGCGGCCGCCCCGCCTCAGCGGTCCGCGATCCGCCGGGCGCTCCCGAAGAAGTCGCCGCGGCCGCCGGCCACCACGACCATCCGCCGGACCTCGCCCCGCAGGAAGGCGTTCAGGAAGCGCGGGTAGTCGCGGAACACGACGCAGCCGTTCGAGGCGCCGGGCTGACGCAGCATGTAGGTGTGGGCGAGGATGCCGTCGCGCCCGTGGATCGCGGCGGAGCCGCCCACCGGCGTCATGCGGATCGCCCGCACCCCGTGGAACGGGCGCTCGCGCTCGGTGAGGTCGTAGGTGCCCGGCGGCGTCGGCCCGCGCATGCGCACGTGGGCGTAGCGCGGGTCGTCCATCATCGCGCCGTAGCCGGAATGGGCCTCCAGCACCTCGCCGCCCGGCAGCGTCACCGTGCCGGCGGTGATGTCGTAGACCGCCGTGGCGGCCGAAGGGCTCGCGGACGGGCTCGCCGAGGGGCCGGGGACCAGCCGCGGGCGGGGCGCGGCCACCGCGTCCGGGTCGGCGTAGGCGAGGGCGCCGGTGGTCCGGGGGGCCGTCTCGGCCGGGCCCCCGCCGAACAGCCGTTCGAGGAAGGAGGGCTCCTCCGCCATCGCGGCGCGGAAGACGTCCCGGGTGCGGGGCAGGGGCTGGCGGCCGGCGACCCGGGTCGCCGGCACGACCTGCGGGCGCCGCAGCTCCGGCGGCCGGGCGACCGGCAGGGGCACGAGCGCGGCGACCGGGCCGGGGGCCGTCACCGCAGCCGGCGTCGCCGCGGCGACCCGCACCGGCTCCCGGACCGGCGCCTGCGCGATCGCGGCGACGGGCTCGGCCGGCGCGACATGGGCGGCCGCGACCGGGGCGGGCGCGCTCGGGACCGCGGCGATCCGGAAGGCCGGGGCGGGCGGGGCCGCGTCGGCGAGCGCGGCGGCGACGCCCAGGGCGGGGGTGGGGTCGAGCATCCAGGCGATGTCCGGCCTGGGAGGGGCCGGGCGGGCCGGGACCGGAGCCTCCGCGGACGCGACCGGGCGCGTCGGCGCGGGCGCGCCGCCGGGCGGCTCGGCGAGCACCGCCCAGCCGGCCGCGGCGGCTGCGGCCACGGAGGCCAGGACGGTCAGGCGCGCCCGGCGGCGGGCCCGGCGCATGGCGCTGGGATAGGGCGGGGCGGGGCGGCGTCCGGCCGGGGCGGCGTCCGGCTCCTCGAAGGCGAGGGCGAAACCCGCATCCGCGGACGCGCGGGCATCGCGACGGCTGTCCCAGCGGGGAGACGCCGCCGGGGAGTACGCAACCTGGGCCATCCGGGAACTCACGCACGCGGGGCCCCGCGCGGGCGCCGGCGACCGTTCGCGCGCCGGGGTCCCGCGCGCGTCGTTCCGGCCCGGCCCGTCTGGGGAGGAATCGTCGTCCGCCCCATTAAGCCGCTGTCAGGGTTAATCTCCGGCTAAGGGCGGGCCTCGCGCCGCGGGCCGGCCCGGGACAGGGAGGCCCGCATCGCTCAGGCGGCGGCGCTCCGTTCCTCCACCGGCCCGTGGTGGCGGGCGACGTAGACGGCGAGCAGCGCCACCGGCACGCCGATCAGCGACGTGCCGACGAAGAACCACGCGAAGCCGGTCGCCTCGATCACGAAGCCGGAGAAGCCGGCGAGCAGCGAGCCGGGCAGGGCGCAGAGCGAGGTGAGCAGCGCGTACTGGCTCGCCGCGTGCTCGGTGGCCGAGAGGCGCGACATGTAGGTGATCAGCACGATCGAGGCGAAGGCGTAGGCGAAGCCGTCGATCCCGACGCTCAGCGTGAACACCCAGAACGCCTCGCCCCCCGCCCCGCCGTGCCACGCGAGGAAGGCGAGCGCGAGGTGCGAGGCCGAGGCCACCACCGTGCCGATCAGCAGGCTGCCGGTGATGCCGATCCGGGGGATGACCGCGCTCGCCAGGAACGTGCCGCCCAGCGCGATCCAGAACCCGAACAGCTTGGTGACGGTGGCGATGTCGGTGTTCGAGAAGCCGAGTTCCTTGAACAGCGGGATCGCCATGGCGTTCGAGACGTAGCCCGGCATCCGGAACCCCGCGACCAGCAGCAGCACCGGCCAGGCCAGCGGTCCGAGCCGGGCCAGCAGGTCGCGGATCGGCGCCCACACCGTCTCCCGGAACCCGGCCGGGGACGGGACCGGCATCGGCGGCTCGGGGGCGAGCCACGCGGCCACCATGCCCGGCGCCATCAGCGCGGCCATGCACAGGTAGGCGACGCGCCAGCCGTAGAGGTCGGAGAGGTAGAGCGCCCCCGCCCCCGCCGCGAGGTTGCCGATCCGGAAGCCGATCTCGGCCCAGGACGACATCAGCGCCTGCCGCTCCGGGGCCGCGGCGGAGATGCGCCAGCCGTCGATCACGATGTCCTGCGTCGCCCCCGCGAACCCGAGCGCCAGGGAGAACACCACCGTCCAGGCGAGCCAGTGCGCGGGATCGCCGAAGGCGACGCCGGCGAGCGCCAGCGCCACGAGGATCTGCGAGGTGACGATCCAGCCCCGGCGCCGGCCGAGCAGGCGGCCGAGCAGCGGCGCGTCGTGGCGGTCGAGGAACGGGGCCCAGAGGAACTTGAGCTTGTAGGCGATGGTCAGCTCGCTCATCAGCCCGATGGTCGCCAGCGGCACCTGCGCCTGGACGAGCCACGCCGACTGCGTGGCGTAGACGAGCAGGAACGGCATGCCCTGCGCGAAGCCGAGGCCCAGCATGGCGGCGACGCGGATGTCGGTGAGCAGGGGGAGGAACAGGCCGGGCTTCTCCGCCCCCGCCCGCCCGGGCACGCCGGCCCGCGCCGAATCCGCCATCCGCTCAGTCCCCCGCCCGGCCGGAGAGAGCCAGAGATGGGCGGGCGGCGCAACGGGCAGACTTTGGACAGACCTTGCACCGGGTCGCGTCGCGCGCGGATAATGCGGGGCTCACGACGGAGGTCGATATGGACGCCCCCCCGGCCCTTCCCGCGACCGACGCCCAGGGACAGGCCACCTACGGCATGGCGAACCTGCGCTCGAAGACGACCGGGCTGCCGTTCGTGGTCTTCATCTCCCAGCGGGCGAGGGCGCGGCACGATGCCCGCGTGAAGGTCTCCCCGGGACCGCGGGTCCAGCCCGACCAGATGGGCTCGTACCAGCTCCGGCCCTTCCAGCACACCGACGGCCCGCGCCTCGGCGTCGGGGACGAGGCGCTTCTGCGGGCCTGGGTCGCGCTGAACCTCGACGTGCTCCTGAGCTACTGGGACGGGCGGATCGAGTTCACGGAAGACGCGATCGACCTGCTCAGTCGCGTGTGACTCGACCGCGACCGCCTCACGCCGCCTTCTTCCCCCGCTCGGCGATCTTCACGAGGCTGCGCAGCACCTCTGTCGCGGTCTTCAGCCGCGCCGGGACCGCCGGCAATTCGCGCACGAACACCACGCTCATGTCGGGGCGCACCTTCGCGAAGCTCGCCTGCTCGGCGACGTAGGCCACGAGCCCCTGCGGGTTGGCGTAGGACCGGTCGCGGAAATGGACGACGACGCCCTTCGGGCCGGCCTCGACCTTCTCGACGTTGGCCCTGAGGCAGAGGATCTTGATCGTGCCGATCTTCAGGAGCTGCTCCACCTCGGGCGGCAGCGGCCCGAACCGGTCGATCATCTCGGCGCCGAACGCCTCCATCTCGGCATCGTCCTGGATGGTCGCGAGCCGCCGGTAGAGGCCGAGCCGCACGCCGAGATCCTCGACGTAGTCCTCGGGGATGGTGACGGGCGCGCCGAGCGCGATGGTCGGCGACCACGCCTCCTCCGGCACGTCCTCGATGCCCGCCTTCAGCGCGGTGACGGCATCCTCCAGCATCTGCTGGTAGAGCTCGTAGCCGACCTCCTTGATGTGGCCGGACTGCGCGTCGCCGAGCAGGTTGCCGGCGCCGCGGATGTCGAGGTCGTGGCTCGCGAGCTGGAAGCCCGCCCCCAGCGTGTCGAGGCTCTGGAGCACCTTGAGGCGCTGCTCGGCCTGCGCCGTGAGCTGGCGGCCGGCCGGCGTCGTGAACAGGGCGTAGGCCCGCGCCTTGGAGCGGCCGACCCGGCCGCGGAGCTGGTAGAGCTGGGCCAGCCCGAACATGTCGGCCCGGTGGACGATCAGCGTGTTGGCGGTGGGGATGTCGAGGCCCGATTCGACGATGGTGGTCGAGAGCAGAACGTCGAACTTGCCCTCGTAGAAGGCGGTCATCACGTCTTCCAGTTGCCCCGCCGCCATCTGGCCGTGGGCCACCGCGACCTTGGTCTCGGGCATTTCTTGGTCGAGGAATTTCTTGACCTCGGCCAGATCCTCGATGCGCGGGACGACGTAGAACGACTGGCCGCCGCGGTAGCGCTCGCGCAGCAGCGCCTCGCGAATGGTCAGCGGGTCGAACGGCGTCACGAAGGTGCGCACCACCAGCCGGTCGACCGGCGGCGTGGCGATGATCGACAGTTCCCGCACGCCGGTCATGGCGAGTTGCAGTGTGCGCGGGATCGGGGTGGCCGACAGCGTCAGCACGTGCACGTCGGCCTGGAGCGCCTTCAGCCGCTCCTTGTGACTGACCCCGAAATGCTGCTCCTCGTCGACGATGATCAGGCCGAGATCCTTGAAGGCGATGTTCTTGGCGAGCAGCGCGTGGGTGCCGACGACCACGTCGACGGTGCCCGCCGCCAAGCCGGCGCGGGTCTGCTTCATGTCGCCGGCCGAGACGAAGCGCGAGAGCTGGGCGACCTGAACCGGCAGCCCTTTGAAGCGCTCGCTGAACGTGCGGTAGTGCTGGCGGGCGAGGAGCGTCGTGGGGACGATCACCGCCACCTGCTTGCCCGAGATCGCGGCGACGAAGGCGGCGCGCAGGGCCACCTCGGTCTTGCCGAACCCGACATCGCCGCAGACCAGCCGGTCCATCGGCCGGCCGGCGTTGAGGTCGTCGATCACCGCGTCGATGGCGCCGGCCTGATCCTCGGTCTCCTCGAACGGGAAGCGGGCGGCGAACTCGCCGTAGAGCCCCTCCGGCGCGTTGAGGGCGGGGGCCTTCTTCACGAAGCGCTGGGCGGCGACCTTGATCAGCGCGCCGGCCATCTCGAGGATGCGGCGCTTCATCTTGGCCTTGCGGGCCTGCCACGCCCCGCCGCCGAGGCGGTCCAGCGCCACCTCGGAATCCTCCGAGCCGTAGCGGGTCAGGAGCTCGATGTTCTCCACCGGCAGCAGGAGCTGGCCGCCGGTGTATTGCAGCTCCAGGCAGTCGTGCGGGGCCCCGGCGGCATGCACCGTCTTGAGTCCCAAAAAACGGCCGATGCCGTGGTCGGCGTGGACCACGAGGTCGCCGGTCTGGAGGGCCTGCACCTCCAGGATCACGTCCTGGGGCCGCTTGGCCTTGCGCTTCTGGCGCACCAGCCGGTCGCCGAGGATGTCGCCCTCGGACACCACCGCCAGGTCGCCGACGGTGAAGCCGGCCTCCAGGCCCCAGACCGCCACCGCCGCGTCGGTGCCGCGCTTGAGGGCGTAGACGTCGGTCAGCCGGGTGATCGCCACCGGCTTGCGCAACCCGTGGTCGGTGAGCACCCCGCAGAGCCGGTCGCGGGAGCCGTCGGACCAGGATCCCAGGATCACGTGATGCCCGGATCCCTGGAGGTCGCGGATGTGGGCGACCGCGGCGTCGAACACGCTGGCATGCTCGTCCGCCCGCTCGGGGGCGAAGTTCCGCCCGGCCTTGGCGCCGCAATCGATCACCGCGCGCTCGGGGGAATCCGGCTGGTCGAACGGCGTCAGCCGGGCGACCACCGCCCCGCCGACCCGCTCCTTCAGCTCGTTCGGCGTCAGGTAGAGGCTGCGCGGCGGCAGCGGCTTGTAGGGGGCGACGCCCGCCTGCGGGGTCTTGAGGGCGGTCTCGCGGGCCTGGAAATAGTCCTGCACCAGGGCCAGCCGCTCGGCGGCCGCCTCCTCCACCTGCGGGTCGAACAGCAGCGGCACGCCGGGGAGGTAGTCGAACAGGGTGTCGAGCCGGTCGTAGAACAGCGGCATCCAGTGTTCGAGCCCGGCGTAGCGCCGGCCCTCGCTCACCGTCTCGTAGAGCCGGTCGTCGCGGGTGGCGGCGCCGAAGCTCTGGACGTAGCCCTGGCGGAAGCGCCGGATGGTCTCGGTGGTGAGCTGGACCTCGCTCATCGGCACGAGGTCGAGCGCGCGGAGCTGGCCGGTGGTGCGCTGCGTCTCGGGGTCGAAGGCGCGGATCGATTCCAGGGTGTCGCCGAAGAAGTCGAGGCGGATCGGCGCCGCGAGACCCGGGGGCGAGAGGTCGAGGATGCCGCCGCGCACCGCATATTCGCCGGTGTCGCGCACCGTCCCCGTGCGCAGAAAACCGTTGGCCTCGACCCAGGCGACAATGCCGTCCATCGCCACGGCGTTGCCGATCGCCGCGGAGAAGGTCTCGCGCGCCACGTGGGCGCGGGGCGGCACCCGCTGCACCAGGGCGTTGACGGTGGTGCACAGCACCCGCGGGCGCTCCTCGGAGGAGCGGGTGCGGCTGAGGCGGGCGAGCGCCGTGACCCGCTGGGCGGCCACCGCTGTGGTCGGCGAGGTGCGGTCGTAGGGCTGGCAGTCCCAGGCCGGCAGGATCATCGCCTCGATCTCGGGGGCGACGAAGGCCAGCGCCGACTGGAACGCGGCCGAGCGGCCGGAATCCCGGGCGACGTGGACCAGCACCGCCGGCCCGTCCGACGTCGGCGCGAGCGCGCGCGCGAGGTCGGCGACGATGAGCGCGTCGAAGCCCTCGGGCACGCCGGCGAGCGTCGGGCTGTCGCCGCGCTTCAGGGCGTCGAGGGCCCGGGTCAGCGCCGAGTTCTTCGGCAGGGCGAAGCGGGCGGCCGCGGGCTTGGCGGCCGGATTCGGGGCGGGGGCCTTGGAGGGGGGCTTGGCGTGCGGCTTGGCCATCGGCTGTCTTGATCGCGGGCGCCGCCCGCGCGGGGAGGGGCGGCGCGGCCCGGCGTTAGCCCATCGGGCCGGCCCGATCCAGGGCGCGGGCCGCGTCGTATGGTCGGGCGGAGGCGGATGCTGGCATCGGTGCGCGCGTGCGCATAGATGTCCTGAGTATGGAACGGCTGTTCGGGTGTGATCCTGCGAAGCGCGCGATCTTGCTGAGGGAGCGGCATCTGGACCTGCTGGACATGGCGGAGATGTTCGCGGACACCGCGCGACTCGATGTCGTCGATGCTCGCCACGATTAGGGAGAGCTGCGCCGGGTCACGGTCGGCAGAGCCTCGGGCGGGATCGACACCGTCGTCTATACTCTTCGCGGGTCGACCACGTGGCTCATCACCGCGTGGCCGGCCAACCGGAAGGAGCGTGCCCGCTATGGCGAACGCGCGTGAGATGGTCTTCACCCGCCTGTCGGACGGCACCCTGCTGCGCCGCGAGCCCGATGGAAGCTACCGGCCGGTGGCCTCGGAGAGCGACCGTGCCCGGCTCGACGCCCTGACGGACGCGGAGATCGAGCGCATGGCCGCCTCGGACCCGGATCACCCAGCCCTCGACGACGCGTTCTGGGAGGCGGCCTCGGCGCCGGCCGAGAACGCCGAGGCGGTCACGCTTGACAGCGATGTCCTGCGGTACTTCCGCAAGGAGGGACGCGGCTACCAGAACCGGATCAACGCGGTGCTGCGGCATTACATGCGGGAGAACGAGCGGGCGGGCTGAGGCCGTCCCCTCAACCCTTCGTCCCGACGATCTCGGCGAGCGCCGTCTCGACCCGGCCCCGGAAGAACTCCGCGTTCGGCATGCCCTCGGTCATCGCCCCGGCGCGGGCGGCGGCCTCCCGCAGGACCGTCCCGCGCACAGCGGGGTCGGCCCGCTCCATCAGGTCCAGCATCACCCGGACCACGAGCTCGGTGGCGATCGAGCGGGCGGGGTGGTCGTAGGGGGTCTGGCTCATCACGCCTCGGCTCTCTGTCGGATCCTGCATGGCACGCCACCGCGCGGCCGGTGCGGCGCTCAGGAGTGGATCGGCGCGTCGTGCCGGTGGAAGTCCCGCAGCCGGCGCCAGACCGGGGTGTCGTAGTTCGACGGGGTCTGCGCCTCGCCGGTGAGCCACTTGAACAGGTCGCGGTCGGGCACCTCGATCAGCGCCTCGAACTGATCCAGCTCGGCCTCGGTGAGGGCGCCGATCTCGGCATCGGCGAAGCGGCCCATAATCAGGTCCATCTCGCGGATGCCCCGGTGCCACGCCCGGTACAGGGTGCGGCGGCGGCGCGGGTCGAGGTCTGCGCTCGAACGGGTGGTGCCTGACATTCTTTCGAACTCCGCGATCGGGGCGGCGTGTTCCGGCCGAGATAGGGACGGCAATGCCGCGGATCCAGCGGGCCGCTTGCCAGCGGCGCGGGGGCCGCCCAAACAGGCGCAGATCAAACGGGTGCAAGTCTGGGCAGGGACGGCGGGGAGCGATGGCCGCGATCGGGAAGGTCGAGACGGGCGGGGCGCGGGCGGTGGACCTGCGGCTCTACGGCCTGCTCGACGTCGGCGTCTGCGGCGGGGATGGCGACGCCCTCGCACGGATGGCCGCCGAGGCGGTGGCCGGCGGCTGCACCCTGCTCCAGTACCGCGAGAAGGATATCCCCGACGCCCGCGCCGCCCTGGTCCGGATCCGGGCGATCCTGGCCGCGGTCGGGGGCCGCGCGCCGGTGCTCGTCAACGACCGGGTCGACCTCGCGCTCGCGGCCGGGGCCGACGGGGTGCATCTCGGCCAGGGCGACCTGCACCCGTCCGACGCGCGGCGGCTCATGGGGGCGGGCGCGATCATCGGCCTGACCCTCAAGACGGGGGCCCAGGCCGACGAGCTGTACCGGCTGCCGGTGGACTACGCCTGCATCGGCGGCGTGTTCGCCACCACCAGCAAGGACAACCCGGACCCGCCGGTGGGCCTCGACGGGTTCGGACGGATCGCCTTCCGGGCGCGGCTCGCCCGGGGGCAGGGGCTGCCGCTCGGCGCGATCGCCGGCATCACGGCGGAGAACACGTCGCCCGTGATCGCGGCCGGCGCCGACGGGGTGGCAGTGATCACGGCCTTGTTCGGGCAGAGGTCCGAGGAGGTGCCCGTGCGCCAGCGTGCCCGCGACCTGCGCGGGCGGATCGACGCGGCGCTGGAGGCCCGAGGGCCCGTCCGATGACGAGTCCGAAAAAAACGCCGATCGCGGTGACGATCGCCGGCTCCGATTCCGGCGGCGGCGCCGGGATCCAGGCCGACCTGAAGACCTTCTCGGCGCTCGGCGTCTACGGGGCGAGCGTGCTCACCGCGCTCACCGCCCAGAACACCCGCGGCGTCCAGGCGATCCACGACGTGCCGGCGGACTTCGTCGCGCGGCAGATCGACAGCGTGTTCTCCGACCTCGCCGTCTCGGCGGTGAAGATCGGCATGCTGTCGCGGCCGGAGGTGATCGACGCGGTCGCCGAGGGCCTGGAACGGCATGCGGACAAGATCCCGGTGGTGCTCGACCCGGTGATGGTTGCCACCAGCGGCGACCGGCTGATCGCCGAGGAGGCGGTGGCGCGGCTGCGGGAGCGGCTGCTGCCGCGGGCCGACCTGATCACCCCGAACCTGCCCGAGGCGGCGGTGCTGCTCGGCGAGGGCGTGGCCGGGGATCCCGGCGCGGCGGCGGATCAGGCGCGGCGGCTCGCGGCGGGGGGCGCCCGCGCCGTGCTGGTCAAGGGCGGCCACGGCACGGGTCCCGAGAGCACCGACATCCTGGTCCTGGCGGACGGGACATCCCGGACCTACGCGGCCGCGCGGGTGGCGACGCGCAACACCCACGGCACCGGCTGCACCCTGTCGGCGGCGGTGGCGGCCGGGCTCGCCCGGGGGCTCGGGCTCGCGGAGGCGGTGGCGGAGGCCAAGGCCTACCTCACCGCGGCGATCGGGGCCGCCGACAGGCTGGCGATCGGGGCCGGCCACGGCCCGGTGCACCACTTCCACGCCCAGTGGTCCTGACGCCTTTCGCGCGGGCGTCCGGAGCTCGCCGCCGCGGCGCGGCTTGCGCCGGGGGCCCACTTGCGTTTGATAGAAGCGTACGATCGTTCGGATAACGGAACGATCCGGCGGGCTCCGGGTGCGATGCAGGATCAGGCGGAACGGTTGGAGCGGGGCCGGGCGCGGGACCTGCTGACGGGGGCGCAGGCGCTCTCGGGCCAGCTCGGCAAGACGATCCAGCGGCTGCGCAAGGCCTACAACCTCTCCTTGTCGGAACTCGCCGAGCAATCGGGGGTGGCCAAGTCGATCATCAGCCAGATCGAGCGCAACGAGACCAACCCGACGCTGGCGACGATCTGGCGGCTGTCGCAGGCGCTCGACGTGTCGATCGAGCGGGTGCTGGCGGCGGGCGACGAGGAGCCGTTCATCGAGAAGGCGTCGCGCTCCGACACGCCGATCCTCGTCTCCGAGGACGGCCGGGTGCGGCTGGCGATCATCGGCTGGGTCAAGACCATCGAGTGGCTGCAATGGTACGCGGTCTCGGCCGACCTCGGCGGGGTGCTCGATTCCGATCCCCACCAGCGCGGCTCGGTGGAGTCGCTGTCGGTCACCGAGGGCGCCTTCGAGGTCGAGATCGGCGGCGCCGTGCAGCGCGCCCGGGCCGGCGAGACGCTCCGCTACCGCTGCGACCGGCCCCACCTCGTGCGCTGCACGGAGGGGCCGGGGCGGGCGACCATGGTGGTGATCATGAAGGCCGCGGTGATGGAGTAGCGGCCCCGATCCGTGCCGGGTCGAACGGCGCCGTCCGGTAGATCTCGGCGATCCAGTTCCCGAACAGCAAGTGGGCGTGGCTGCGCCAGCGGTTCTCCGCCGGCCGGGACGGGTCGTCGTCGGGGAAGTAGTGCGCGGGCGCCGGGCCGTCGGCGTCGCGCGCGTGCTCGGCGGCGAGCGTCGCCGTGTCGTATTCGAGGTGGTTGAACATGTAGAGCGCGCGGTGCTCCGGCTCGCTCAGCAGGCACAGGCCGGTCTCCGCGCTCTCGGCCAGCACCGACAGGCCGCGGCCCGCCGGGATGTCCTCACGCCGCACCTCGGTCCAGCGGGAGACGGGGACGGGAAAGTCGTCCGAGACGCCCCGCAGGTAGGGCGAGGCCGGGGCGAGGTTGCGGTGGGGAAAGACGCCGAACGCCTTGCGCGGCAGGGTCCGCTTCGGGACGCCGTGGAAGTGGTGGAGCGCCGCCTGCGCCGCCCAGCAGATCGCGAGGCAGGCGTGGACGTGCGAGCGCGTCCAGTCGAACACCCGGCGCAGCTCCGGCCAGTAGCCCACCGCCTCGAACGGCAGCCGCTCCACCGGCGCCCCCGTGACGATGAACCCGTCGAACCGCTCGTCCCGCACGGCGCTCCACGGCCTGTAGAACGCCGCCATGTGGTCGGCGGAGGCGTTGCGGGCGACGTGGTCGGTCATCCGCACCAGGGTCAGCTCGACCTGGAGCGGGGTCGCGCCGAGCAGGCGGGCGAGCTGCGTCTCGGTGTCGATCTTGTTGGGCATGAGGTTGAGCAGGCCGATCCGCAGCGGCCGGATGTCCTGGCGCACGGCGTCGGTCTCGCGCATCACCGCCACGCCCTCGGCTTCGAGGACCCGGCTGGCGGGGAGATCGTCGGGTATCTTGATCGGCACGGCGCGCGGGTCCCTCGTCCGGGCCCGACGCGCGTGGCTTGATCCGTTGGGTTGCCGGCTCGGCCACATCCTCCTCGCGGAGCGCCACCTTGCCCGGAACGGCAGGTTGGCGTCGGGCGTCGGCCCAACTCTTGATGCGGATCCGTCTGTAGCGAAGGGAGGCCGAGCTTGGCAAGAGCGGCCGCGCGGTCCTCGATGAGGCGGGACGGCTATCGCCGACCTGTCCACCGTGCCACATGGTACGGGTGGGAATCGGGACCTATCCGATGGAGCGCATCGGGCGACTGCTGTTCGACCATCCCCTGATGAAGGCCGTCGGCCTCGGGCTGTTCGGCTTGCTTGGCAACATTCTCTCGGGCGCCTACATCTTCGAGATCACGAAGACGGTCGATGGAGTGCAGGGTCTCGATTGGACGGCCACGCCGCGCAGCCTGTCGTTCTGGCTCCTTCTGGTCGTCCTGCTGCTGATGGGGCTCTACGGCTGGGGCGCGGCCCGCCACGAAGGACGGATCCGTCGGGCCCTCAGCGAGACGGACGTGCTGGGCATCGCCCTTCGGGAGTTGATCGGCCCGATGATCGAGGCCGCCAAACGCGACATCGAGGACGGGAAGCTGCGCACGCTCGACGACGTCAGACGCATGTTCGGGCCCGGGACAGGAGATCGCCAGTCGTGAACGCCGTCTTCACCCAGTCCGCCGTCGAGCGCATGCGCGGGCGGGACATCACCGAGACGGACGTGAACCGCCTCCTGGCCATCGTCGAGCGGGTGGCGCAGCAGCCCGGCACGCTGACGAATCCCGAGAACGCCGTCCGGCTGGGACGCGAGGAGGAAACCTTCATCGTCCGCGCCGGCGAGATGCGAGCCGTCGTGACGATCGATCCCGCGCAGCCCGAACGGATCATCGTCCTGAGCGTCTACCGGGCCGATGAGGCGGGCCAACCCTCGCCCGACCGGACGCTGCGCAGCACGGCCGGCGCAGGGTAGAGGGTTCCGGGGCCCGGTTCGGAGGCGGCGACCGCGTGTCCGAGCCCCGCGATGCTACCGCCCCGTGCTCACCCAGCGGACGATGTCGGCGAGCACCACCACAAGCGCCTGGTCGAGCGCCCGGGCGCCGTTGCCGGCGTCGATCTTGGCCACCGGCACGCGGGCGGTGAAGATCCGCGCGGCGGCGACGCGGCCGGTGCCGTCGGCCACGAGCTTGACCGAGAGGTCGACCACCGCCTCGCCGGTGGCCGCCTGGATGTCGAAGGCGCGGATCTCGCTGATGAGCTGGTACTCGGCGGCCACCTTGTCGCCGGGGCGGCTGACCGAGCGCAGCCGCCCGGCATTCTCCAGGCTCTGGATGATCCGGGTCTGGATCAGCCGCGGCAGCCGGTCGGCCCACTGGCCGCCGCCCAGGAAGGAGAGGGCGCCGCCGGGCTCGCGCACGATGATCCGGTCCGCCTCGAAGGGCTGGATGCCCACCGGCTCCGAGACCACGACCGAGCGGCCGGCCGCGACGGGCCGGCCGGCCGGCGGCAGGGCCGCGAGGTCGAAGGTGAGGGGCGCGGCGCCGCCGCAGCCGCCGAGGGCGGCGGCCAGCAGGAGCGCGGCAGGGACGTGCGGGAAGCGGATCATGCGGGCGACCGGAAAGACCCCGCCGACGGGCGGCGGGGCTGTGCAAGCTCTGCCGCAGTAACCCCGATTTCCTTCACGCCGTGCCGTGTGCCGCAGCACATCGGGCCGCCGGGGCCGCGTTTCAGCGGCCACCGTTGTATTCGGGCAACGACGGCTTGCCGCCGAAGATCACCTGGGAGGGGTCGCGCTCCAGGTTGCGCACGGTGCGGTTCAGGGTGTTGAGGGTGCGCTGGCCGTCGCCCGACAGGGCCTCGACCTCCCGCCGGCCGCTGCCCGAGAGCTTGCCGAAATTGGCGGTGATGATCGCGGTGCGCTTGTCGAGGTTCTCCGACATGACGCGGAACGCCTTGCCGGCGTCGCGCACCGACATCGCCGCCTCGCGGATCTCGGTGAAGGTGCTCGTCCCCTCCTTGCCCGAGGCCGAGCCGAGGAAGCTCTGGGCGCCGCTCAGCACGCCGTCGATCTTGTCGGCGGAGGCGTTGAGCTTGGCCGCGAGCGCCCGGGCGTCGCGGATCGCCGCCTCGACGTCGGGGGAGGCGGAGGACAGGGCCGCCGAGAAGCGGTCGGCGTTGTCGATCACGCGGCCAAGCTTGGCCCCGTCCACCGCCTTCACGAGGGTCGCGATGTTGGGGCCGGCGTCGGCGAGCGTCTTGGAGAAGGCCTCGACGTTGGCGAGCGAGCGGTTGATGGCGCCCTCGTTGCCGGCCACGATCCGGTCGAGGCGGGCGAGCATCTCGTCGGCGCGCTGCGCCACCTGGCGGGCGAGCGCCATCATGTCCTGGATGTCGGAGGAATCCGCGAAGATGGTCGGCGGCTCGCCGTTGGCGCCCGGCGTCAGCACCGGCGCGTCGGCGTTGCCGCCCGAGAGCGAGATCACCGAGACGCCGGTCAGCATCGCCGAGTCGAGCCGGGCGCGGGTGTCGGCCCGCAGGGGCGTCGAGGGCTCGACCTTGATCTGCGCGATCACCCGGCGCGGATCCTGCGGCGCGAGGTGGATGTCGGTGACCTCGCCGACCTTGATGCCGTTGAAGTTGACGCTGGAGCCGCGCGACAGGCCTCCGACCGAGCCGGAGAACACGACCCGCACGGCCTGCGCCACCTGCCGCGACGAGCCGCCGGAGAGCCACAGCACGAAGCCGAAGCCCGCCACGATCACGGCGAGGGTGAAGGCCCCGATCAGGGCGTAGTTCGCGCGGGTTTCCATGGGGTCAGACCCGGATCTCGATGTCAGGCATGGGCGGGCGCTCCCGCCACGACGGCGCGGGCGCGCTTGCCGTGGAAGTAGGAGCGCAGCCAGGGATGGTCGCTCGCCAGCATCTCGTCGATCGTGCCGGCGGCGATGATCTGGCCGTCGCCGAGCGCCGCGATGCGGTCGCAGGCGGTGTAGAGGCTGTCGAGGTCGTGGGTGACCATGAACACGGTCAGGCCCAGCGTCTCCTTCAGCGTCGAGACGAGGTCGTCGAACTCGCCCGCGCCGATCGGGTCGAGGCCCGAGGTCGGCTCGTCGAGGAACAGGATCTCGGGATCCAAGGCGAGGGACCGGGCCAGCGCGGCGCGCTTGATCATGCCGCCCGACAGCTCCGAGGGCAGCTTGTCGGCCGCGTCCGGCTTCAGGCCGACCATCTCGATCTTGAGCCTCGCGAACTCGTCGAGCAGGCGCTCGGACAGGTCGAGATGCTCGCGCATCGGCACCTGGATGTTCTGCTTGACGGTGAGCGCCGAGAACAGGGCGCCCTGCTGGAACAGCACCCCCCAGCGCTGCTCCACCCGCCGCCGCTCGGCGTAGGTGAGCCCGTCCATGTCGCGGCCGAACACCTCGATCGTGCCCGAGCGCTTCGGGTTGAGCCCGAGGATGGTGCGGGTCAGCACCGACTTGCCCTGCCCCGAGGGCCCGACGAAGCCCAGGATCTCGCCGGCGCGGATGTCGAGGCTCAGCCCCTTCAGCACGTCCCGGTCGCGAAAACCCACGACGAGGTCGCGCACCCGGATGATGGTTCGGGGCTCGGGGGCGCGGGCGTCCGGGAGGGCGGGAGACGTCACAAAGAGACTCAGAAGTCGATGGCGGCGAAGAACACCGCGAACAGGCCGTCGAGGACGATGACCATGAAGATGGACTTCACGACTGAGGCGGTGACGTGGCGGCCGAGCGACTCGGCCGAGCCCTCGACGGCGAAGCCCTCGACGGTCGCGATGACCCCGATGATCAGCGCCATGAACGGCGCCTTGATGAGGCCGACGAGGATGTGGTGGACGCCGACCGCCGCCTGGAGGCGGGCGAGGAACTGGTCCAGCGTCAGCCCGCCGTAGAGCATGGCGGTCAGGCCGCCGCCGGTCAGCGCGGCGAGGTCGCCGATCAGCGTGAGCATCGGCAGGCCGATCATCAGCGCCAGGACCCGGGGCACGATCAGGATCTCGATCGGGTCGAGGCCCATCACGCGCAGGGCGTCGACCTCCTCGCGCATGCGCATCGAGCCGATCTCGGCGGTGATCGCCGAGCCGGAGCGGCCCGCGACCATGATCGAGGTGAGCAGCACGCCGAGCTCGCGCAGGATCAGCAGGCCGATCAGGTTGACGACGAAGGTCTGCGCGCCGAAGCGCTGGAGCTGGAAGATGCCCTGCTGGGCGACGATGCCGCCGACGAGGAACGAGATCAGCACGATGATCGGCGCGCCGTTGAGCGCCACCTGCTCGATCTGGTTGACCAGCGCGGTGCCGCGGAAGCTGCCGGGACGCGCGAGCACCCGGCCGCAGGCGGCGATCACCTCGCCGAGCACCGCGATCCCCTCCACGCATTCCCGGCCGGCGCGCACCGTCGCGCGGCCGACGCCGTCGAGGGCGCCCATCACCGGGCCGAGCCCCGGCCGGGCCGGGGCGGGCTCGGCGCCGCGCGCGGCCACCTCGCCGAGCAGGGTGCGGTGCTCGGGGGCGGCGCCGAGATAGGCGAGCCGCCCGCCCGCCGCCTCGATCTCTGCGCGGGTCCGCTCCAGCACCCAGGCGCCCAGCGTGTCGAGGCGCTCGATCCCGGCCATGTCGACGGCGAGCGCCGCGCCGCGGCCGGCCGCGGCCAGCCGCGCGGCCGCCGCCTCCACGGCCGGGGCCTGGTCCGCGGTCCAGCGGCCGCCGAGCGCCATGCGCCCGTCGCCAGCCGCCTGCAGCGATGCCGTGCCGGGCGCGAGCCCCTCGGTCAGCACGAACCGGTCTCCTTCGCGTTGCGGGTCCTATCCTGCCGTCCGGTTATGACGAGATTAGGGTTGCGGAATCCTCTCCATCCCCGAGCCTGCCCCCGCCCGCCGCGCGGCCGCCGCGAGGCCGAGGCCCGCTGCGGCCAGCGGCGCCATCAGCAGGAAGGCGAGGGGGCCGCCCGCCCGGTAGGCCAGCCCGCTCGCCAGCGTCGCGCAGACCGAGACCCCGGCGTTCACCGCGCTCAGCGTCCCCTGGGCCCGGCCGCGGGCGCCATCGGGGGCCAGCGCCGAGACCGCGGCCATCGCCCCGAGCTGGGTCGCGCCGAAGGTCAGGCCGTGGAGGCACTGGAGCGGCACCAGGGCGGCGAGCCGGTCGCCGAGGAGGAACAGGCCGAGCGCCCGCAGGAGCGCGGCGCCGCCGCCGAGGCCGAGCAGCCGCGCGGGGCTCTTCCAGGCCGTCGGCAGGCGCGGGAAGGCGGCGAACAGCGCGATCTCGGCCAGCACGCCGACCGCCCACAGGGCGCCGATCCAGGCGGCGGGGATGCCGTGGGCCGTCCAGTAGATGCTGCCGAAGCCGTAGACCGCCCCGTGGCTCGCCTGGATCGCGGCGGCGGCGCCGATGAATAGCCACAGCGCCCGCGGCAGGCGCGGCCGTCCCCCCGTCGCGGGCGCCTGCGCCGGGGCGGCCGGCGGGCGGGCGAGGGCGGCGGTGAGGCTCGCCGCCAGCGCGAGGCCGGTGAGCAGCAGCGGCACCGCGACCCGGCCGCCGAGCGCCGAGAACAGGGCGCCCGCGGCGAGGCTCGCCAGCAGGAAGGCGACCGAGCCGCCCATCCGGATCCGGGCGTAGGAGATCCGGGGGTCGCGGCGCGCGGCGGCGAGCGTCAGGTAGTCGATGGAGGGCACCAAGGGCGCCCCGGCCACGGCATTGAGCACGGTGAGCGCCGCGAGCGCGCCCCAGCCCAGGCCCGCGGCGGGGGGCATCAGCGCGTAGGTGAGCGCCACGCCGAGGCTGCCGAGCGCGATCAGCCGCCGGGCCCCGAGCCCGCGGTCGATCAGGGCCATCAGCGGCGCGGTGGCGACGATCCGCGTGGCGATCGGCAGCGCCAGCAGCAGCCCGATCACCCCGGCGTCGAGGCCGAGCGCGTCGAGCCAGACCGGCATGAACGGCATGGCGATGCCGATCTCGGTGAAGACGACGGCGTAGAGGAGGGACAGGCGCGCGGCGCCGGAACGGGGGGAGGGGGGCACGGGGACCGTCGCGGCGGGAGCGGAGCGCCGTAAGCCCGCGTTAAGCACGCCCTGTCAAATTCGCGGCCCATCAGACGTCCCGAGACGCGATCCGGCTCCGGGCGCGGCTCCGGCCGGAACCGCCCGCCCCCCGGGCCGCCCCTGTTCGGAAGCGCCGATGTCAGGTCCCTCCCCTTCGGCCGCGCCGGCCCCGGACGCCTACGCGGCGATCGAGGCGACGATGCGGGCGACCGAGCCGGGCCGCCGCTTCCTGGCCGAGCACGCCCGCCGCGCCCGGGGCGAGGACACCCAGACCCTGCTCGCGGCGATCCAGCGCGTGGAGCGGACGGTGATGGCCGACCGCGGCCCGGACGGGGTCGGGCACCTGCGCGGCGACCTCATGGAGATGGCCGCGGCGATCAGCCGGACCAAGGCGGAGATCGCGGCGATCAGCGAGCCCGACCAGGACCAGACCCGCCTCGCGCTGGCCTCGCAGGCGCTCGACGCGATCGTGCGGGCGACCGAGCACGCGACCTCGGACATCCTCGGCGCCGCCGAGGCGGTGCAGGAGGCGGCGTGGTCCCTGCGCGAGCGCGGCGCCGACCCGACGGCCTGCGACGCCCTCGACCGGCACGCCACCACGATCTACACCGCCTGCTCGTTCCAGGACCTGACCGCCCAGCGCACCGCGCGGATCGTCTACACGCTGCGCTACCTGGAGGACCGGCTCGCGGCGATGATCGCCATCTGGAGCCGGGACGGCGACCGGATCCCGCCCCCGCAGGCGCCCGCCGGCCCCAAGGCCGAGGATCTCTGCCAGAGCGACGTCGACCGCTACATCGCCATGGACGTGCCCGCGGTCACCGCGGCGGCGATCGTCGCGCTGCCCGGCGCCCCGACGCTGCACGAGGACATCGTGTTCGTGCCCGTCGCCGAGGTGGAGAGGGCGGAGGCAGCGGAGGCGGCGGCGGCCGAGCCGGTGCCCGGCCTCTGGGCCGCGGCCGCCGAGGCCCCGGGCGGTCCGGTCCCGGGCTGTTCGGCCGGCCCCTGGTCCGGGCTGGGCCTCGCCGAGATCGACGCGCTGTCTCCCGAGATGCGCCTCGCGCTGTTCGCCTGACGCGATCCCGGGGCGCGCCCCGCGCGCGCCGCGCCCGCCCCTGCTATAGGGGCGCCCCGCCCGCGAGAGGGCGCCCCCGGACGGACCCGTGGCCCTGCACCTGCTCAAGCTCTGCGTCGGACCGGCCTCGATCGCCGAGCTGGAGGCGCGGCAGGCGCGGGTCGCGGTCCAGGCCCGGGAAGAGGGCCGGCCGGAGGCCCCGGTCCACGTCACCCGCATGCTGCCCAAGCGCCACAGCGAGATCGCCGGACGCGGCTCGCTCTACTGGGTGATCCGCGGCACGCTCTGCTGCCGCCAGGGCGTCGCCACGATCGAGCCGACGACCGGCGCCGACGGGGTGCCGCGCTGCCGCCTCGTCCTCGATCCGCGGATCGTGCCGGTGGCGCCGCGCCCGTGCCGCCCGTTCCAGGGCTGGCGCTACCTCGCCGCGGGGGACGCCCCCGCCGACCTCGCCGCCGGCCTGTCGGGCGACCTCGCCGAGATGCCGGAGGCCCTGCGCCGGGAGCTGGCGGGCCTCGGCCTGCTCTGACGGTCTGCCGTGACCTGAGCCGGGCCCCGCCCCGCTCAGGGCTGCTGGGGCTTCGCCGTCAGGCCGTCGGCGAGCCCGGGGGCGATCTGCTCCGGGGTCTGCGCCGGCGTCGGCTGCGGCTCGGGCAGGCGCGCCACCGGGCCGGTGCCGCCGAGCGTCGGCGGGATGCAGTCCGGCGACGGCGCGGGCGGGGCGAACACGTCGCGCACGCGCCCGGTCAGGGCGGCGAGCGGCCCGGGCGCCCCGGCCGCGCCCTTGCGCACGGTCACGGTCGCGGTCAGGCCGGAGACCAGGGGCACGCCGGGCGGCACCTCGGTGATGCGCACCCGCACCGGCACGCGCTGGGCGAGCCGCACCCAGGTGTAGACCGCGTTGACGCTCGGCAGGCCCTGCGTGCCCGACGCGGCGTTCGACACGGCGATGCCGCGGGTGATCGTGTCGACCTTGCCCACGATCGGCGCCGCGAAGCCCATGAGCTGCGCCTCGGCCCGGTCGCCGACGCAGATCCGCCCGAGCTTGGTCTCCTCGAAGTAGCCGTCGATCCAGTACGAGTCCGTGTCGATCACCGAGACGTTGGCGTCGCCGGTGGCGGCGAAGTCGCCGACCCGCATCAGCAGGTTGGTGACGAAGCCGTTGACCGGGCTCGTCACCTGCGTGCGCCGCAGGTTGATCTCGGCCTGGTCCTGCTGCTGCTGCGCCTGCTGGAAGGTGGCTTCGGCGGCGTCCGCCGCACCCACGGCCGCCTGCTGCTGCTGGGCGGTGGTGGCGGCGGTGCCGAGCGCCAGCAGCCGCTTCGCCTGCTCGCGCTTGACCTGGTAGTCGGCCGCCGACTGCTTCACGTTCGCCTTGGCGCTGGCGAGCTTCACCCGGTAGTCGAACGGGTCGATGACGTAGAGCACCTCGCCCCGCTTGACGTACTGGTTGTCGACGATCCGCACCTCGGTGATCTGGCCGGAGACCTGCGGGGCGACATTGGCGACCTGGACGCGCACGGTCCCGTCGCGGGTCCAGGGGGCGAGGATGTAGTAGTCCCAGATCACCAGCGCGCCGAGCAGGGCGGCGGCGAAGATCAGCGCGGTGGCGGCGTAGCGCGCGGCCCGCCGCGCGAGGCCGGCGCGCGCGGGCGGCGGCTCCTCGGCCCAGCGCAGGGGCGGAGCGGCGTCGGGCGGAGGCGCGTCGGGTGGAGGCGCGTCGGGCGGAGGCGCGGGGGGCCGGCCGTCGGGCTCCGGGGTTCGGTCGGTGGTCATGGCTCAGAGCAGCACGATCAGGAGGGCGAGGATCACGACGTAGAGGGAGAGCAGCGCCACCGGCGGCGCGCTGAACAGGTCCTCGAACCCGACCCGGGCGAGGACCGGGCGCAGCAGCAGGAACACGGCGAGCGCCGCGGCGACGTAGGTGACGAACGGCGAGACCAGCACGCCGCCCAGCACGAGTTCGTGGAAGGTCCCGCTCACCGCACCGCCTCCGTCGCGGGTTCGGCGGGCGCGTCGATCAGGTCGGCCGCCCAGGCCATGTCGGCGGCGAGCGCCAGGCGATCCGCGTCGTCGCCGGCGGCGAGCAGCGCGTCCGCCGCCCGTCTCAGGCCGTCCGCGTCCGCCGCGGCCAGCGCCGCGCGGGCGCGCCGGTCGAGATCGGGCGCCGTCCCGCCCGGTCCCGGGGGCGCGAGCCGGTCGAGCCCGCGCCGGACCCGGCGCGCCGCCCGGGCGAGGTCGGCCATCCGCAGGGCGGCGGCGAGGTCGGCCGGCCCGGTCCCGGGCAGGGCGGCGAGCGTGCCGATCCGGCTGGCGTCGAGCAGCCGGGTCTCGCCGTCCGGCCGCGCCCGCCCGGCGCCGCGCAGGGCGTCGCGCATGTCGCGGCGCGCGGCGTCCAGCGCCCAGCGCCGCCGCTGCGCGCCGGTGGTCGGGAACAGCACCCGCACGAGCACGAAGACCAGCAGCGCGGCGGTCACGAACAGGATCGCGTCGGTGACGTAGGTCTGCGGGTCGTAGCTCTGCGGGTTGCTGGGCCCGACGATGGCCAGGGTGAACACGGTCACGAGCAGCCCGATGCCGGCCCGCGTCGGCACCGGGCTCGAGGTCAGCAGCAGGCTGGCGAACAGGGCCGGCGCGGTGCCGAGCATCAGCAGCGGGAAGGCGTCGACGCCCCCGAGGATCAGGAACTGCGTGATCCCGCCGGCCACGACGGCGGCCGGGACCGCGATGACGGCGGACCGGCTCATCACCGCCGGATCGGGGGCGTTGGCGGACAGGCACATCACGACGCCGACCATGCCCCAGGCGACCGAGGTCATCGGCCAGCCGGTCAGGACGAACAGGAATCCGGACGCCACGCTCGCCAGGAAGGCGCGCAGGGCGTTGCGCAGGGCGTTCTCCCGGGGGCGGTAGATCGGCATGCGCGGCGGGTGCGGGACCGGCCGGCCGGCGCGGGCCGCCGCGTAGGCCTGGGCGGCGGCCTCGCGCCGGGCGGCGAGCTCGCCCGTCAGCCGCCGCTCGATCAGGGCGCGCAGCCGCGGGTCGCCGCCGCGCCCGTGCCGGGAGACGGCGAGGGCGCGGGCGGCCCGGATCTCGCCGACGAAGGCGGCGAGCGCGGCGCGCACGGCCCCGGCCCGCGCCGTCCCCGACACCGCCTCGACCGGGAGCGCGTTGAGGAGGGGGTGCTGGTCCGAGACCGTGCGCAGCATCGCCGCCGCCCGGGCGTCCGTGCCCGCCCCCGGCCCGTCGCGCAGCAGGCCGTCCGCGAAGGCGCGCACCGCCTCGCGGCCCCGCCCGATGCGGTCGAGCAGGCCCGGCCCGATCTCCGGACCCGAGAACAGGTCGACGACGAGGGTGATGCTGGCGATGCCGATGGCGATGGCCGCGCAGCGGTTGAGGATCGCCGAGAACAGGCCGCCGGGATCGTCCATCTGGAACACCGCGACGATCGAGACGGTGTAGCCGCAGATGACGGCGCCGTAGGCGCGGTTGCCGTCGAGGAAGCCGGCGGCGAAGACGCAGGCGGCGAGCCACGCGGAGTAGGCGATCACGTAGAGGTCGCGGGCCTGCGCGAACAGGCCGACGATGACGATCGACACGACCCCGCCGACGGCCGTGCCGAGGAAGCGGTAGGCCGACTTCTCGATGATCTGCCCGCGGGTCTGGAGGGCGAGGATGGCGGCGGTGACGCCCGCGCTGCTGGCGCCGTCGAGCTGGATCCAGAACGCGACGCCGAGGGCGAGGTGGACGGCGAGCCAGATCCGCAGGGCGAACAGCCAGCGGCTGAGCGGCAGGCCGGCGAAGCTGGCCGTCATCGGCGGCGGGACCGGTCAGGCCCTACGCCGCGCGCCCCCGCCCCCGGAGACCTCGCACCCCGAGACCTCTCCCTCCGAGACCTCGCCCGGCACCGCGCCGGCCGCGCCCGGTTCGCGCGCGCGCATGACGGGATTGGGACGCGCATGGGCAGTTCGAGACCTGTGATCGTTCCGGGTCCGTCGCGCGAGAGCTTCGCGAGAGCGCCGGCCGCGAGGGTGCACCACCGTCATGGGAGCCGGCTCCTGCGGCGCCCAAAGAAGCCCATCCGGCCCCCGCACACAAGAGGGCGCGCGCCCGATGCCGGCATAGGTCCGACGTTATGGGTCCGGACGGATCCGGCGGTGCGGCGGGGCCCGCGGCGGCGCGTTTGCCGTTCGCCGGCCGGCGCGATAGAGCGCTCCCGCCGGAGCGGGGGCCGGACCCGGCGGGGCCCGTCCGGCGGCGCGCGGTCCGGGCCCGGCTCCGGTCGGAGGGGCGGCATGGGTTCCGGGGCGGGCACGGGTTCCGGGGACCGCGCCGAGGCGCGCTTCTACACCGACAACATCCGCACCTTCGTGGCCGTGTCCGAGCACGGCGGGGTAGGGCGCGCGGCCCGCGCCCTCGGCCTGAGCCAGCCCTCGGTCAGCCAGCAGGTCGCGCGGCTCGAAACGCTGATCGGGCGCAGGCTCTTCCGGCGCGGGGCGGACGGCGTCTCGCTGACGCCGGACGGCGAGATCCTGCTGCGCCACGCGCGGGCGATGATCGGCCTCAGCGAGGCGGTCGGCCGGAGCTTCGGCCTCGACGGGCGGCCGGTGCGGCTCGACGTCGGGCTGACCGAGATGTTCGGCCTCACGGCGTTGCAGCGCGTGCTGGGGCTCGTGGCCCGGCAGAATCCCGGCCTCGCGCTCCGGATCGTCCTGGGGCGCACGGAGACCCTGGCGGCGGGCTTCGCGGACGGCGCCTTCGACGTGGTGGTGTCCGGTCCGCTCGGGACGCCGGGCGCCCGCTTCCTGCGCAGCGAGCCGCTGGCCTGGATCGGGCGGGCCGACGCGCCGGGCCCGGTCCCCGACCCGGTCCCGCTGGTGCTGCCGCTCGCCCCGAGCCGCCTGCGCACTGTGATGCTGGCGGCGCTGGAGGGGGCCGGCCGGTCGTGGACCGGCGCGTTCGAGGTGTCGAGCGTCTCGGCGGTCGAGGCGGCGATCGAGGCGGGGTTCGGCTATTGCGCCGCCTGGGCCCGGCTGCCGCTCCGCGGGCCGGTCCGGCTCGGCCCGGAGAGCGGCCTGCCCGCGCTGCCGGGGGTCGATTACGTCATCCACACGCGGGCGGGCGCGCGGGACGACCTCGTGGGCCCGTTCTGCGACCTGATCGCCGAGGCCGTCGCCGCCGGCCCGTGAGCGGGCCCACGAGGTCGTCCCGCGCGGCGCGGTCGTCCCGCCAGAAAAAACCCGCTCCCGCCGCGCGGCGGGAGCGGCGTCCCGCGTCTCATAACCAACGGCCGGAACCGCTGACTCGTCCTGCCCCCCGGCCGTCGGCGAGCGTGAAGACGCGCCGCCGCCGATGCGGCGGGCGGCGCCCGACGTGTCAACGTCGGGCGCCGCGGGTATCAGGCGCCGTCGAACCGGCCGCTGGCGTGGGCGAGCATGGTGTAGACCTTGCCCGTCTCCGAGGTCAGGTAGGCGTCGGTCCGCTTGGCGTCGCGGTCGTTCTTGACCACGTCGCCGAGCAGGCGCTCGAACTCGCCGACGTAGCGGTCGACGCTGCGGCGGAACTCGGCGTCGCTCCGGTAGCGGCGCTGGATCTCCGCGAAGGTCGCCCGGCCCTGCGGCGTGTAGATCCGCGGGTCGAACAGGTTCGGCTCGCCGCGCCGGTAGCGCTCCCAGAGATCGACCGCCGTGCGGTGGTCGAGCATCCGCGCGATGTCGGTCGAGATCGTGTCGAGGGCGATCCGGCCGGTCTCGGCGGCATTCTGGGGCGTCTCGCGGGAGGCCGGCTGCTCGCGGGAGACGGCCCCGTCGCGGGTCCCTTCGCGCACCCCTTCGCGCGCCCCTTGGCCCTGGGCCGGGGCGGCGGGGGCCGCCTCGTCCTCGTCGTCCAGGGAGGCGCGGCTGAGCAGGTCGGACAGCCAGCCGCGCTTGTCTCCATTGGGGGCGGGGGACGCGGCCGGGCGCGCGGCCGGGCGGCTCTCGACGCGGGCCGCTTGCCGCGGGGGCGCCGCGGGCACCGGGACCGGCGCGGGGGCAAGGGC
>NZ_JAUYZI010000045.1 GCF_030700245.1 Methylobacterium amylolyticum | reverse complement strand
GCCCTGGGTCGTACGTCATCTCCATCGGTTTGCCGGTTGACCGGTCGGACCGATGATGGAGGGCGGCCGGCGAGATCGCTCCTGGGTGGACCGCGAGGTCGCAAGCAATCTGGATCCGCCGGCCGTCCCTCCGCGGTCTTGAGCACGAACGGTAGAGCGGGAGCAGCCCGAGCCTACGATCCGGTGCCAGAGGACCTCGCCTCTCTCGCGAAAGGTCTCGCCATGGTAGCCTCCGTCCAGCCCAGCGCAACGTCCCGCGCCGGAACGTCCCCCGCCACGCCCTTCCCCACGCCCTTCCCCACGCCGCCTGCTCCGTCCCCCGCTCCCTCGCCTGCGGCCCGCTTCGTCGGCGCCGACGTGTCCAAGGCCTGGGTCGATCTCGCCGACACCACCGGCCGCAGCCTGCGCACCGCCAACACCCCCGAGGCCCTGGCGGCGGCGTTCGCCGGCCCCTGGGCGCCCGCCGCCTGCGCCGCCCTCGCCTACGAGCCCACCGGCGGCTACGAGCGCCCGCTGCTGGCCGCCGCCCAGAGCCTCGGTCTGCCGATCCGCCGCCTCCACCCCAACCGCGCCCGCGCGTTCGCCCGCGCCACGGGCCGGCTGGCCAAGACCGACCGGATCGACGCCGCCGTCCTGGCGGGGCTGGCCGCCTTCACCGCAGACGAGGCCGCCGTGCCCCCGCCCAGCCCGGCCCAGCGCGCCCTGGCCGAGCTGATGGCCCGCCTCACCCAGCTCAAGGACCAGCGCCACGCCGAGCGCTGCCGGGCCGAGCGCGCCGAGAGCCCGGCCGTGCGCGCCTCGATCGCGGCCTGCCTCGCCGTGATCGAGGCGCAGATCGCCGCGATGACCCAAGCCCTCGACGCCGCCATCGCCGCCGACGCCGACCTCGCCCGCAAGGCCGCCCTGCTGCGCTCGTGCAAGGGCGTCGGCCCGCGCGCCTGTCAGGCCGTCCTCGCCTGGCTGCCCGAGATCGGCACCCTCAACCGCCGCACCGTCGCCGCCCTCGTGGGCGTCGCCCCCATCACCCGCCACAGCGGCTCGGCCCTGCGCGCCGCCGCCATCGCCGGCGGCCGCAAGCCCCTGCGCGACGTGCTGTTCATGGCAGCGCTGACCGCAAGCCGCCACAACCCCACCTTCACGGCCGTCTACGACCGCCTGCGCGCCGACGGCAAACCCCACAAGCTCGCCCTCATCGCCGTCCTGCGGAAGCTCGTCACCGTCCTCAACGCGATGATCCGAGCCGGAAAGCCCTTCAAACCCGCTTGACCCGAGACACGGTAGATCGCTTCGCCTGCGGCTCGCGATGACGGCGCGGGGCCGGATCACCGAACGGTTCAGACGGAAGCAATGACATGCCTGCGGTGTGGGTCGCGAGGGTCCGCCCGGCCCCATGCCCTGGACGGTTTTCGGCGCAGGGTTTTCGGAGCAAGAACCGGGTCGCCGCAGCGCCGGAGACGTGGTCCTTATCGCCCGGACGGGGAGGGCCTTGCATGCGGACGGCGTGGACGTCGCGGGCGGCGTGTCTCGCCGCGCTCCTGTGTGCGGCCCCCGCCGCTGGCGAGCCGATCGTCCTGCGCAGCGGCGCCTACGCCGTCGCGGTGCGCGTCGAACTCCCCCATCTCGAAACCCGGCCGTACCGGACGGACGCGCGGGTCTGCCTGTCGTCCGAGGCGGGGGCGGACAATCACGGCTTCGCGGTGCTGAGCGCCAACAATCCGCTGGTCGGGTGCCCGGTGCGGAACGTCTACGCGGATGCGGGGCAGCTCGCCTTCGACATCGCCTGCGAGGGGCGCAACGCGGCGCGGGCGAAGGCGCACTACACCCTGCGGCCGGACGGGTTCGACGGCCGCATCGTCATGCAGATGGGCGGCAAGAACATGACGATGACCGAGGTGCAGGCGGGGCGGCGCACCGGCGCCTGCGACCCGGCTGCGCCGTCCCGCTGAGCCGGATCCGTCCTCAGACCGGCGCCACGTCCGGCCCCCCGAGGCCGAGGCCCTCCGGCGCGGGGCGCGGCCGGGGGACGGGCGCCACCTGCGGGGCCGGGCGGCCGGTGACGATCCCCTGGATCGCCCGGCGCACCTCCGCCTCGGCGGCGGCGGCCGCCACCTTCCGGTCGCTGCCCGCCTCGAAGGCGATCGGCGCGCCCCAGACCACGTGCACGTCGATCGGACCGCCGTCGACGAAGGCGGCGAGGTGGGGCGCGAGCTCCATGTCGCCGTACCACGCGATCTCGGCCCGCTCGGAGCGGGCCACCGGCAGGCCGTTGCGGCGGGGATAGGTGATCGCCAGCGGTTGCAGCCGCACCCGGCCGCGGCCCGCCTCCGCCTGGAGCGCGGCGCGGGCGGCGCCCACGAGGGAGGAGCGGAATGGCAGCAGGCGCGTGCCGTCGCCGGTCGTGCCCTCGGCGAACAGCACGATCAACTCGCCCTCGGCCAGCCGGTGGCCCATCGCCGTGCTGACCGCCGCGGTGGCGCCGCGGCGCTGCCGGTCGATGTAGAGGGTGCGTTGCAGCCCCGCGAGCCCGCCGATCACCGGCCAGCCGGCGATCTCGGACTTCGCCACGAAGGAGAGCGGCCGCAGCGCGCCGATCGCCGCGATGTCGAGCCAGGAGACGTGGTTGGCCAGCACCAGGGCCGCCTCGCCGGGCTCCGGCGGCGTGCCGCTCTGCGTCACCCGCACGGAGAACAGGCGCAGGAAGGCCCGGTGGAACAGGACCGGCGGCCAGGGCGAGCGCCGCCCCAGCACCCGGAGGGCGAACCAGTGCGGCGGCGCCAGCACCGCGAAGGCGAGGGCGAGCGCCCCGACGCGCAGGGCGAGGCCGGCCCGGCTCACGCGGTCACAGGTCGGCCGACATGGTCAGCGCGGTCGCCCGGCTGCCGTCGGCCTTGAGGTAGTAACCGGTGCGCTCGCCGATCTTGCGGAACCCGTGCCGGGCGTAGAGCTTCAGGGCCGGGGCGTTGCCCTCGTCGACCTCCAGGTGGACCCGGGCGATGCCGGCTCGCGCCAGCCGGCTCAGGTGCTCGCGCAGCAGCATCCGGCTGTGGCCGCCGCCGCGCAGCGCCGGGGCCAGCACGACGGTGAGGATTTCCGCCTCGTCCGCGGCGAGCCGCGACAGCACGAAGCCCTGGAGCACCCCCGCCCGCCACAGGCCGTGGGCCAGCGTCGCGCGCTCGCACAGCATGCGCTCGAACTCGTGCGCGTCCCAGGGGCGGGCGAAGGCGGTGGCGTGCAGGCGGGCGAGCGCCGGGGCCTGCCCGGCATCGGTCAGCGGCAGCACGTGCGGCGGCGGGGTGAACGCGTCCCACCACGCGGTCCACCAGTCGAGCGGCCAGAAGGGGAAGGCCGGACGGGTCATCGCCGGGCGAGCCTCGCGTGATCCTGGGGGCGGGCGTCGGGGCCGCGCAGGTACATCGGCCGGGGCAGGGCCTGGGCCGGGTCGGCGACGAGGCCGAGCTGCGCGACCGCCGCGATGTCGGCGGCCTCCGCACCCGCGATCCGGGCCTGGACGCCGCGGACTTCGAGGGCGGCGGCGAGCAGCGGCGCGCCGGACCCGGCGAGCGTCACCGGGCCGGCCGGCAGCCGTGCGGCCGCCTCCTCCAGCGGCAGGTGGGCCGGGGCGAGGCCCTCGCCGGTGCCGGGCGACAGCGCCTGGACGTAGACCGCCCCGTGCCGGGCATCGACCGCCGCGGCGATGGTGCCGGGGCCGGATTCGGAGAGCAGCGGAGCGAGCAGGGCGGACAGGGTCCCGACGCCCACCACCGGCCGCCCCGTGGCGAGCCCGATGGCGCGGGCGGCGGAGAGGCCGACCCGCAGGCCGGTGTAGCTGCCGGGTCCGACGGTGACGGCGATCCGGTCGAGCCCGTCGAAGCCGCCCTCGACCCGGGCGAGCACCCGCTCGATCAGCGGCAACAGCGCCTCGGCGTGGCCGCGGCTCATCGGCAGCGATTCCGCGGCGAGCGGCGCGTCGTCGCCCTCCGCCAGCACGCAGGCGGCGCAGACGTCCAGCGCGGTGTCGATGGCCAGGATCCGCACGCCCACTCCCGAATGCCGGTCGCGCCGGCCGCCGCCTCCTCCCGCGCACCGGGGCGCGGACCCGAAGCGTTACTGCAAAACGGCCGCCCCGTCAGCGCGGGGCGGCCGTGGCGGGCGCGTTGTCCGCAGGGTGTTGCCGGCTTGCGCCGACCGAATTGCGCCGACCGACTTGCGCCGCCCCGGATCAGATCGCCTGGACCTCGCGGATCTCCGGCAGGAAGTGGCGGAACAGGTTCTGCACGCCGTGGCGCAGGGTGGCGGTGGAGGAGGGGCAGCCGGAGCAGGCGCCCTTCATCTCCAGGTAGACCACGCCCTCCTTGTAGCCGCGGAAGGTGATGTCGCCGCCGTCGCCGGCCACCGCCGGGCGGACGCGCGTCTCCAGCAGGTCCTTGATCGTCACCACCGTGTCGTGGTCGGCCGCGTCGTAGAACTCCTCCTCCGCCTCGGCGTGGTCGGCGGCGCCCGCGCCCATCACCGGCGCGCCGGACTGGAAATGCTCCATGATCGCGCCGAGCACGGCGGGCTTCACCTGCGGCCACTTGGAGCCATCCTCCGCCTTGGTCACGGAGATGAAGTCGTGCCCGAAATAGACGCCCGACACGCCGGGCACCGCGAACAGGGCGGCGGCGAGCGGCGAGCGGGCGGCGGCCTCGGCGTCGCGGGCCTCGAAGGTCGATTCCGGCAGCACCACCCGGCCGGGGAGGAACTTGAGGGTCGCCGGGTTCGGCGTGGCTTCGGTCTGGATGAACATCGGGAAAAACTCCGCTGCGCCGGGTCAAGGCCGGCGGGGATCTTTTCGGGCGCGCCGGGCGGCGCGTGGCCCCATCATGTGGACCGGCGGGCGGATTTTCTCAACCGGCGGCGTCCGGGGCCGCGGTGGACATTCGCGGCCGCCCGCTTCAGGAGGTGCGCGAGCAGCGTGCGGGGTTCAGGCGGTGGACGAGACGGAGACGGCACTGGCGGCGGCGCGGGCGGATGCCGCCGAGCTGCGGGTGCTGCTCGCGCTCCGCACGCACCAGTACGAGCGCGCTTGGGAGACGGAACGGGCGCTGACCGACGCGCTTGAGGCCGAGCGGGCGCGGGCCGACGCGCTGGCCGCGGAGGTCGATCGGCTGCGGCCGGACGCGGCGGCCGCGCCGGACCTCGCGCGGGTCCGGGCCGAGCGCGCGGCCCTCGCCGAGGATCTGGCCCGATCCCAGGAGCGCTACGTCGCCGCCCGTCAGGTGATCGCCGCCGCGGCCGCGAGCCTGCGCTGGTTCGGTCTCGACCGGCGCCGGTTCCGCGCGCGCGTCGCCCGGGCCGGACGGGAGGCGCCCGAGGCCGGCCCGGCGGCGGAGCGGCACGCGGTGCTGCTCGCCGAAGGCCGGCGCATCCTCGGCATCCGGGGCGATTAACCCCCCTTTAACCACCGGCTTCCATCGTCGCGCCAGCGCTGCCCGGCGGGACCGTCCCCGTCGCGAGAGCGGGCGCCGACGCGAGGTCCCGCGCCGACGGCCCGCCGCTTCGGGTCCGGGCGGGAGCCGACAGGAGACCGGACGCATGCAGATCAGCGAACAGCACGTGCGCGAGCGCGCCTACTACATCTGGGAGGGCGAGGGCCGGGTCCACGGCCGGGCCGCCGATCACTGGATCCGCGCCGAGGCCGAGCTGCGCACCGCCCCGGCCGCCGAGGCGGTCCGCGCGCCGGCCAAGCCTGCCAAGAAGGCCGCCGCGAAGACCGAGGCCAAGAGTGAGGCGAAGAGCGAGGTGAAAAGCGAGGCCAAGGCCGCCGCCAAGCCGGTCGCGAAACCCACGGCCAAGCTCGCTGCGCCCGCGGCCAAGCCCGCCGCGCCGAAGGCCGCCAAGGCCCCGAAGGCGGCCGTCGCCGCCGGTCTCGCCGCCAAGGCGAAGGCGGCCCGCGCCCCCGCCGCCCTGCACTGATCCCGCCTCCTCGGATGGCCGTCCCGGGCCCGCCCCTCATCGGGGCGGGCCCGCGCCGTTCGGGGCGGGCGGATCGGGGGCGGAACGGGCCGGGTCGCGGGCGGTTGTCCGGCCGGGCGCGGCGGGGGATGCGATGCGGGCGGTGATCTTCGATATCGACGGGACCCTGCTCGACAGCGTCGACCTGCACGCCGAGGCCTGGGTCGAGGCGTTCCGGCATTTCGGCGTCGAGACCGACGCGGCCGCGGTCCGGAGCCAGATCGGCAAGGGCGGCGACGAGCTGATGCCGGTCTTCCTGCCCCCCGAGCGCGTCGCGCGCGAGGGCGAGACGATCGAGGCCTACCGCTCCGACCTGTTCAAGCGGTCCTACCTCGCGCGGGTGAAGCCGTTCCCCGGCGTCCGGCCGCTGTTCGAGCGGATCCGGGCGCAAGGGTCGACGGTCGCGCTCGCCTCCTCCGGCAAGCGCGCGGAAGTGGAGCACTACCAGGAGATCCTGGGCATCGCCGACCTCGTCCAGGCGGCGACCAGCTCGGACGACGCCGACCGCTCGAAGCCGCATCCCGACATCTTCCAGGCGGTGCTGGCCAAGCTCTCGGGGATCGACCGGCGCGCGATGATCGCGGTGGGCGACACGCCCTACGACGCCGAGGCCGCCGGCAAGGCGGGGCTCGCCACCCTCGGCCTGCTCTGCGGCGGGTTTCCGGAGGCCGACCTGTCGGCCGCGGGCTGCGTGGCCATCTATCGCGATCCGCAGGACCTGCTCGACGGATTCGACGCCTCGCCGCTCGCCGCGCGCTGAGGCCCCCGCAGCGGGCCGGATCCCGCGCGCGCGCAGATCTGTCCCCAGGTTTCCGCATGCCCTGTGGCCCCAGGGCGACAAGGTGCGATGCCGGCTACCGACTCGACCTCTGGGGGGCTGGCGCCGGGCGCGCGAAAGGCGTAGCGAGCCGCCGGCCTAACCTGGAACGTCTCGAAGGACGAGCGCGCCGATGCGTCAGAGCTGCACCGCCGGCACGGAGCCCCGCTTCGTCCCGTACGACAAATCCCTTCCCGAACAGATCGCCGAGGCCGTCCGCAGCCGGACGACCCCCCTGAGCCAGCTCCTGCGGCTGATGACGGCGCTGGACGCGCAGGGCGGCGACGAGGATCTGCGGCTCCAGTTGCGGGCCCGGATCGGCGCACCGCTGGGGGCCTGAGCCCTCCGGTCAGCGGTGCCGATGCCGCCGCTGCCGTGTCTGCGGCCCCGCGATCCGGCGCATGCACGCGTGGTAGATCTGCCGGCCCAGGACCTCCGGCTCCAGACCGCGGGGATTGGGCGTCGAGAATACCCGGCCGCGCGCCTCCATCCGGCAGGCCGCGTCCTGGGGACTGCGCACCATCGGCTCGGCACGGGCGGGGCCGCCAGCCAGCGCCAGACCGCCCAGTGCCAGCAGGATGCCGAGGCACCCTTCGGGCAAGGTCCAACGGCGGAGGCGCGCGCGGATCTGCGGCATCACTCGGTGTTCCCCCTTCGTATCTCGGGTATCGAGATAGAGCGGGACCCGCCCCGGTGAAGCTTCGCCGGCCGCAAAACCGTCAGGGCACGATCCAGAGGCAGTCGGGCGTCCCGGCCACCGCCCGGCACTCGTAGGGCGCGCCGCCGACCAGCGCCCGCCGCTCCACCGCTCCGACCCCGCTGCCGTCGACTTGGCGACAGTCCGGGCCGGGTTCGGCCGGCCGCGACGCGGCGGCGTCGACGCGGCGCGCGGCCAGCAGCGAGTCGCAGGCGATCACCGCCGGGCCGTCCACGGCAGAGGCCGGCGCCGCGGTCAGGGCCGCGAGCCATGCGGAAATGAAAAGCGCAGTGATCCAGGGCGCGCGCATCGGCGGTCTCCGGACGGAGCTGGGCGTGCGGAAACGGCGACGCCGCCCGTGGGACGGGCGGCGTTGATAGGTCGGACGGCCGGCGGTCGAGAGACGGCGCAGGCCGGTCCGATCAGCGCTTGACCTTCGCTTTGGCCTTGCGCGCGGCGTAGCGAGCGTCGCGGAGGGCCTTCTTGGCCTCCAGCTCGGCGGACTTGCGCTCCTGGGCGGCGGCAAGTTCCGCGGCCTCGCGGGCGAGCTTGGCGGCGAGTTCCGCCTCCTCGCGCTGCCGCTTCTCCTCGGCGGCCTTGCGCTCGGCCTCGACGCGGGCGGTCTCGCGCTCGCGGGCGCGCTCCTCGCGGGCCCGGGCGACCTCGGCGCGCGCCTTGGAGCGGGCGACCACCTCGGGATCGTCGGAGGCCGGGCGGGCCTTGAACTTGGCCAGCAGGGCGGCCTTGGCGTTGGCGGAACTCTCGCGGCGATCGTTGAAATTACGGAAGTCGAATGCGCTCATCTGGCCTTTCTCGTAGGATACGTCACGCGCGTCACGGGGACATCCGGCCATGGCCGGGCAGCGGACGCTTGTGTCCGGTCCCCCGCCGTCCCCGTGGCGCGGAACCGTCTCGAAACCATCGGATCGTCCGATGGATCGACCCGAGCGTCGGCGCCGCGGCCGGCGCTCGGGTCGATCCATGTCGGGGGCGAACCAGCCCATGCCACGGGCCCGGCCTCCGGCGCAATCGCGGTGAACCGCTCAGACGATGCATCCGGCGACAAAAGCCGCGATCTCTGTAAAAGTTTCGCTCGACGGTGCGGAAATGCCTCAAGCCGGCGGGTCGAGATCCGTGCAGGCGGAGCTTGGTGAGGCGCGGCGTCGGGCGGCCTGCACGGCCACCGATCGCCTGGGACTGAGATAGGGCGCGGGCCCGGCCCCCGCAAGCAGGGCTCCGAACTCGGATTGACGCGACACATCCGCAGCGTGTTCATCGCCGATTCTGACACGCACGCCGTCATCCCGGGGCGCCGGAGGCGAGCCCGGGATCCAGACACGCCGACGACAGCCAAGCCCGGCACGCCCTGTGGTTCTGGATTCCGGGCTCCGCTGCGCGGCCCCGGAATGACGGTAGTGGTGGATCGCAGCCGGGATGGCCCGGCGTTAACCCGAGTTCGGAGCCCGGCCCCCGCAAGGCTACGGCTCGACAGGTTACGGCTTGACCAGCAGCACGTTGACCGCCTTGGCCACCACCCGGACGACGTCGCCCTCGGCGATCCCGAGCTGGTTCAGCGAATCGAGGGTCATCACCGAGGTGATCCGGAAGCGCGTGCCCTCGATCTCCGCCTCCACCTGCGCCATCACGCCGCCGCGCTTGATCGCGACCACGGTGGCGGGGATGTCGTTGCGGGCCCCGTGCTTCATGCCGTCCTCTCCGAACCGTTCCGGGCGCGCGCGCCCTCCGACAGAGGGTGGAACGCGCGGGCGGCGCGGCAAGGCGGCGCGGTGATCGTCTCGGCCGGCCGGTCCCCGTATCGATGCCGGGCTCCCGGCCCCGCCGTCCGGACCGCGTGCCCGGAACCCTGGCAGATCGCGGCCGACACGCCGGCATCCGGCGGCGCGCCGATCGAGGCTTCGTCATCGGCCTTGTCATGGGCCTTTTGCGAAATGTTGAATACACTGGGATGACCTGAGCGCCCGCACCGCGAGAGACCTGATGTCGGACACGTCCGCGACCGCCGCCCTGCCGTCGCGCCGGGGCGTCCCGGGCCTCGACCGCGGTGCCGGGCCGGGCGGCATCATCGCCTTCCTGCTCGTGCTCGTGGCCGGCCTCGTCTACGCCGTCGTCAGCCTGGTCGCCGACATGAACGCCGTGCACGAGGATCCGCTGGCGGTCGGCGCCTTCGCGATGCTCGGCCTCGCCCTGCTGATCGCGCTGGGCTTCGAGTTCGTGAACGGCTTCCACGACACCGCCAACGCGGTCGCGACGGTGATCTACACCCGCTCCCTCACACCCCTCGTCGCGGTGATCTGGTCCGGCGCCTTCAACTTCCTCGGCGTGATGCTGTCCTCCGGGGCGGTGGCCTACGCCATCGTCACGCTGCTGCCGGTCGAGCTGATCCTCCAGGTCGGCTCGGGGGCCGGCTACGCGATGATCTTCGCGCTGCTGCTCGCCGCCATCATCTGGAACCTCGGCACCTGGGCGCTCGGCCTGCCGAACTCCTCCTCGCACGCGCTGATCGGCTCGGTGCTCGGCGTCGGGCTCGCCAACCAGCTCATGGGCGGCCGCGACGCGACCTCGGGCGTCGACTGGGGGCAGGCGATCAACATCCTCAAGGCACTCGCCTTCAGCCCGGTCTGCGGCTTCGTGCTCGCCGCGCTGCTGCTCCTGATCCTCAAGCTCGTCGTGCGCCGCAAGGACCTCTACGAGGCGCCCAAGGGCGACGGGCCGCCGCCCCTCTGGATCCGCTGCGTCCTGATCTCGACCTGCACGCTGGTGTCGTTCTTCCACGGCGGCAACGACGGCCAGAAGGGCATGGGCCTGATCATGCTGATCCTGATCGGCGCCGCGCCCACCGCCTACGCCCTCAACCGCACGATGACCGAGGCCGCCACCCCCGGCTTCCTGCAACAGTCCCAGCGCGCGGAAGCGGTGTTCGCCGCCCACGCCGCCGGGGCGCCGAAGCCCGACGGGGCCGAGGCCCGGAGCACGGTCAACGCGGCGCTGAAGACCAAGGACCTGAACCGGCCGCAGGTCTACGCGGCGCTCGACGCCCTGGCGAGCGACATCGCCGCCAAGGTGAAGGATTACGGCGCCATCCGCACGGTGCCCGCCGCCCAGACGCCGAACCTGCGCAGCGACATGTACATCCTCGCCGAGTCCCTGCGGGTCCTGCCCTCGACCGGCGCCGCGCTGACCGGGCCCGAGCAGGACGTGCTCAAGAGCTACGCCGCCCTGCTCAACGAGGGCACCCGCTACATCCCGGACTGGGTGAAGGTGTGCGTCGCCCTCGCGCTCGGCCTCGGCACGATGGTCGGCTGGAAGCGGATCGTCGTCACGGTGGGCGAGCGGATCGGCAAGACGCACCTCACCTACGCCCAGGGCGCCTCCGCCGAGATCGTGGCGGCGGGTACGATCGGGCTCGCTGAGGGCTACGGCCTGCCGGTCTCGACGACGCACATCCTCTCCTCGGGGGTCGCGGGCACCATGGCCGCGAACGGCTCGGGCCTTCAGGCGAGCACCGTGCGCAACCTCGCGCTCGCCTGGATCCTGACCCTGCCCGCGGCGATCACCCTGGCGGGCGGCCTGTTCTTCATCCTGCGCCACGTCTTCCGGTAGGCGCCTTTTCCGCGACGGCCGCCTGCCGGGCCGGCCCCACGCCGCTGCGGGAGGCGCCAGAGACGGCCCGCCTCGACGCCGTCCCGCGCAGCCGGTATCAGGCGCGGGACGGCGCCGGGCCGTCCCCGTAGAGACATGCCAGCCCGAATCCACGACGTCCCGATGGTCCTGCGCGACCAGGGCAACCACTTCGTCGCCGCGGGGCTGGGCTGGACCGGCCGTGGGCCGGCCGTCACGGCCGAGCCGGGCGCGGGCTTCTACGTCGTCTGCCTGCCGGTGCTCGATTTCGTCCGCCTCGGCTTCGCCGAGCGCGGCGGCCGGCTCGACCTCCTGGAACCGCGGGACGTGGCGGACATCGCCGCCGGCCGCGCGGCGCTGATGCTCGACCTGTCGAACGAGGGGCCGGGTTTCCAGGCCCACGTGTTCGACGCGCTCCACCGCAACCTGGAGGGGCTGGGCATCGCCCGGGACCGCGTCGTGCTCGTCAGCCAGAACCGGGTGCTGCGGCGCGACTACGAGCGCGCCTACGGGCCGGGCCTGCGATTCTGGACCTTCGACTTCTTCCCGCTCCACGTCGCCCTCTGGCTCGACGCCGAGGCCGGGCCGCGGCTGTTCCCCACCGCGCCCCTCGACCGCACGGATTACGCGCCGCTCCGGGCCGAGGGCGCGCGGCGCTTCCTCTGCCAGAACGCGGCTCTGCGCTGGCACCGGGTGCTGCTCTACCGCTGGTTCCAGCGCACCGGGCTCGACCGGGAGGGGCTGATCTCGTTCCACGGCATCGGCGCCGACAACCCGAAGGCCGGCGGCCTGGACGTGTTCCACGCGCCCCCCGAGATCGCCGCGCCGTTCGCCGACCTGCTCGCCGATGTCGGCGACTGGATCCCGCGGCAGGCGCGGCGGCTCGACACGGCCGGCGCCACCGGCGACCTCGTGCTGACCCTCGATCGCGCCGCCTACGCCGCGAGCGACCTGACGGTGATCTCGGAGACCGACTTCTTCGAGACCGGCGTCGAGCGCATCACCGAGAAGTCGATCAAGGCGGCGGCGATGGGGCTGCCGTTCGTGATGGCCGGGGCGCCCCGGGCGGTCGCGCTGCTGTCGGAACTCGGCTTCCACACCTTCGGCGGGCTGATCGACCACGGTTACGACACGGTCGAGGACCCCGCGCAGCGCCTGCCGCAGGTCTTCGCGGCGATCGAGGCGGCGTGGCGCGCCTGCCGGTCCGAGGACGGCGCGTGGCGGCGCTTCGCCCTGGAGCCGGCACTCGCCAACCTCGCCCACGCCCGCGGCGGCCTCGTGCGGCAGCTCGACCGCACGGTGGTCGCGCCCTTCGCGGACCGGCTGATCCGGTTTGCGCAGACGGGAGTCCTGGCGCCCTGAGCGCCGCGGCCGAGACCGCACCGGAACCCCCGCAGGCCTGCCCGGCCTGCGGCGCCGGGCATTACGCGCCCGTGCTGTTCTGCCCGTTCTGCGGCGCGGCGCAGGCGCGGCCCGAGCCGGAGCGGACGGCCCCGCCGCCGCCCGCGGCCCCGGCGCCCTCGATCCCCCCGCCACCGGAGCCACCCCGGCCGGCGCCCCAGCCGACGCCGTACCGGCCACCGCCACCGCAGCCTGAGCCATCGCAGCCTGCGCCGCCCAGACCTGCGCCGCCCCCCGCTTCGCCTCCGCCGCGGGCGGCCTCGCCGGTTCCCCGGGCGGCGCCTGCCCCTGCCGCACCGCCGACGAAGGCGCCGTGGCGTCGTCCGCGCCGCCGGTTCCGCGTCCGGATCCGGCACGCCGTGCTGGCGATCCTGGCCATCGCCGGCCTCGCCTGGCTCGCCGCCCGGCGCGAGACCCTGCCGCCGCCCGGGCGGGTCACGATCGGGCCGGGCTGGACCGCGGTCACGCTGGCCCCCTACCGCGCCGCGCCGCGCCTTTGGATCACCGCCGACGTGCCGTTCAGCCTGCGGATCGACGGTGACCGGGTGACGCGCGCGGTGCCGGGGGCGGGCGCCGTGCTGCGCCCGCGCGCCCTGCGCTCGCTCGAACTCCGGTCGGGCCGCGGGCAGGCCACGGTCACCCTGACGCCCCGGGCGGAGTGAGCCGCAGCGCCGCCGCCATGCGCCGCACCGCCGGCTCGATCGCCCGCTCGGGGACCGCGGCGTAGCCGAGCAGCAGGCCCGGCTCGGGCGGACCGGCGTGGTAGGCCGAGAGCGCCACCGCCGAGAGCCCGGCCGCCGCCAGAGCCGCCGCGGCGCGCCGGTCGTCCGGGCCGAACCGCCAAGCGGGTCCCGGGCGGGCGACGAGGTGCATCCCGCCCTCCATCGGCGCCACCGCGAGCACGTCGGCGGCATGGGTTGCCGCGGCCTCGACCAGGGCCGTCTGCCGGGCGGCGTAGAGCCGCCGCGTCCGGCGCAGGTGGGCGGCCAGGTGGCCCTCCTCGATGAAGCGGGCGAGCGCCCACTGCCCGAGCGGCGGCGGGACCGGGCCGGTCTCGGCGAGCGCCCGGTCCACCGGCGCCACCAGCCCGCGCGGCAGCACGAGGTAGCTCAGCCCGAGCGCCGGCAGCAGCACCTTGGACAGGCTGCCGACGTAGACGACGCGGGCCGCGCGATCGAGGCCGCGCAGGGGCGTCAGCGGACGGCCGGCGTAGCGGTAGGCGCCGTCGTAATCGTCCTCGACGATCCAGCCGCCGGCCGCCTCCGCCCAGGCGAGCAGGTCGAGGCGGTTCCGCAGGCTCATGGCGTGGCCGAGCGGGTAGTGGTGGGCCGGGGTCACCACGGCGAGCCGCGCGCCGGGCGCCCGGGCCGCGACGTCGGCGGCGCAGAGCCCCCCGGGCCCGACCGGGACGGGCACCGTCCGCAGGCCCGCGCCCGCCAGCGCCTGGGCGATGCCGGGAAAGCCCGGTTCCTCGACCGCCGCAACCTCTCCGGGATCGAGCAGCAATTCGGCGAGCAGCCGCAGGCTCTGGCGGATGCCGGCGGTGACGATCACCGCGTCGGGCTCGCAGGCGATCCCGCGCGCCTGCGCGAGGTAGGCGCCGAGCGCCCGGCGCAGGGCCGGCGAGCCGCGCGGGTCCGGCCGCTCCGGCGGGCCGTGCCGCCACTCCGCCTGGAGCAGGCGGGCCCAGACCTCGAACGGGAAGGCGTCGGCGGCGGGCCGGCCCAGGGCGAAGGCGTCGGGCACCCCCGGCCCGGCCATGTACCGCCGCGCCGGCGCCTCGGCGAGCCGGGCGCCGCGCCGCGACAGGAGCGGCGGCGGGGCGGGTCGTCCCGGCGCGGGCGCCGGGGCCGCGGGCACCTCGTCCGGCAGGCGCGCCGCGACCCGCGTGCCCGAGCCCGGCCGCGCCGCGAGGTAGCCTTCGGCGGCGAGCTGTTCGAGCGCCAGGATCACCGTCCCGCGGGCGCAGCCGAGATCGGCGGCGAGCACCCGCGAGGCCGGCAGGCGGCTGCCGGGGGGCAGGCGCCGGTCGAGGATCGCGGCGCGCAGGGCCTCGCGCACCTGCGCGTGCAGCGGCGCGGACGCCTCCGGATCGAGGGTCAGGCTCAAGGGGAGCGGGACGCGGGCCACGGCGAAGCGGTCCAGTCGAAACGTCGAGATTGGACCTTTCGCGTGGTCCGCTCAGGCGTCAAGCCTCGCTTCGCCGACCGCGACGCGAGGGAGCGATGTACCAGCCGCCGCATTTCCGGGACGACGACCGCGCCGCCCAGCACGCGCTCATCCGCGCGCACCCGCTCGGGCTCCTGGTGAGCGCCGGCCCCGGCGGGCTCGTCGCCAACCCGGTCCCGTTCCTGATCGACGGGGCCGGCCCGCACGGGACGCTGCGCGCCCACCTCGCCCGCGCCAACCCGCAATGGCAGGATCTGGCGGCGACCGACGAGTGCCTCGTCGTGTTCCAGGGCCCGCAGGCCTACGTGACGCCCGCGTGGTACGCGAGCAAGCGCGAGCACGGCCGCGTGGTCCCGACCTGGAACTACGTCGTCGTCCAGGCGCGGGGGCGGCCGCGGGTGATCGAGGACGAGCAGTGGCTGCGGCGGCAGATCGCCGACCTCACGGCGGCGCGGGAGGCGGCGCGGGCCGAGCCCTGGGCGGTCGACGACGCGCCGGAGAAGTTCGTGGCCGCGCAGGTGCGGGCGCTCGTCGGCCTGGAGATCCCGATCACCCGCATCGAGGGGAAGTGGAAGATGAGCCAGAACCGGCCGGAGGCCGACCGCCGCGGCGTCGTCGACGGGCTGTGCGCGGACGGGGCCGGAGCGGTCGCCGCCCTGGTCGCCGAGCGGAGCCCGGCATGAGCGCGCGGGTCAACGCCTTCGGCCAGCCGGTCGGACCGGCCCTGCCGGACTGGACGCCCCGGCCCCGGCCGCCGCGCACGGAGATGCGCGGCCGCACCTGCCGCGTGGTCCCCCTCGATCCGGAGGCCCAGGCCGCCGGGCTCTACGCCCTGTACCGGGCGGCGCCGGACGCGCGCGGCTGGACCTATCTCGGCGACGACTTGCCGGAGAGCGGGGCCGCCTACCGGAACCGGCTCGCCCGGATGGCGGACAGCGCGGACCCGCTGTTCCACGCGATCCTCGACGCGGGCACCGGCGCGCCGCTCGGGCTGGCCGCCTACCTGCGCATCGATCCGGCCAACGGGGTGATCGAGGTCGGCCATATCCATTTCGGCGTCCCGCTGCGGCGCAGCCCGGCCGGCACCGAGGCGATGGCGCTGATGATGGCCCGGGCCTTCGACGAACTCGGCTACCGCCGCTACGAGTGGAAGTGCGACAGCCTCAACGCCCCCTCGCGGGCGGCGGCTTTGCGCTACGGCTTCACCTTCGAGGGGATCTTCCGGAACGCGGTCGTGGTGAAGGGGCGCTCGCGCGACACCGCGTGGTTCTCGATCACCGACGCCGAGTGGCCGCGGGTGCGGGCCGGCTTCGCGGCCTGGCTCGACCCCGGGAACTTCGACGCGGCGGGGCGGCAGCGGCGGGGACTGGCTGAACTGCGGGCGGCCCCGGCGTGAGCCGCACCGGATGACCCTGGGAGCGGCCCTGGTCGTGACCGCCGGCGCCTTCGCGGGCGGCTTCGTGTCGGGGCTCACCGGGTTCGGCACCGGCATCGTCGCGCTCGGGCTGTGGCTGCACGTGCTGGAGCCCGTCCAGGCCGCCACCCTGGTGGCCGCCTGCTCCGTCACCGCCCAGCTCCAGACGCTGCCGGCGATCTGGCACGCGCTGGACGGACGCCGCCTCGCGCCGATGCTGCTCGCGGGGGCGCTCGGCGTGCCGCTGGGCGCCCTGCTGCTGACCCGCGCCGACCCGGCCGCGTTCCGGCTGGGCTGCGGGATCCTGCTCGTCCTGTTCAGCGCGGTGATGTCCACCGGCCGGGGGCGCCCGGCGGCCGGACGCGGCGGACGCGCCGCCGACGCCGCGATCGGGCTCGGCGGCGGGGTGCTCGGCGGGCTCGCCGGCCTGTCCGGGCCGCTCCCGACGATGTGGGCGACCCTCCAGGGCTGGAGCAAGGATTACCGCCGCGGCGTCTTCCAGGGCTACAACACCGCGATCCTGGTGCTGACGCTGGCGATCCACGCCGCCGGGGGGCTCGTCACCCGCGAGGTCGGCGGGCTCTACCTCCTCGCGCTGCCCGGCACGATCCTGGGCGTCCAGGCCGGCCTGCGCGTCTACCGCCGCCTCAGCGACCGCGGCTTCGACCGGGTGGTCGTCGCCCTGCTCGGCCTGTCGGGGCTCGCGCTGATCCTGGCCAATGCCGGGGTGCGGTGACGGGGCGCGAACCGTCCCCGAGGCCTGTCCCGGCGCTCCCCTCCGCCCGCAATCGGACGGGGGACCGCCCGCGCACGGTACGCGCGCGTCAGGTCACCTGCTCGGCGAGCTTCAGCAACTCCGCCGTCCGCGCGTTCTTGCCGGCGAAGTCCTTCCAGGCGGTGTCGCGGGCCAGCACCTTCCACGTCTCGATGTTCTCGGCCGTGAGATCGTGGATCTTGGCGCCGCGGGCGGCGTAGATCTTTACCAGCTCGTCGTCGTCGCGCTTGGCCGCCTCGAACGAGAACGGTTCGAGTTCCAGGCCGACCTCGCGGATCAGCTTCTGCTGCTCGGGCGGCAGGCCGTCGAAGATGATCTTCGACATGACCAGCGGTTCGAGGATGAACCAGAACGAGCGGCCGCGGCCCGACGTGAGGTTCTTGGTCAGCTCGTCGAGCCGGAAGGAGATCAGGCTGGTCGAGGCGCTGACCGCGGCGTCGAGGGCGCCGGTCTGCATGCCGATATACATCTCGCTCGACGGCATCGACGAGACCTGACCGCCGGCCGCCTGGAACACCAAGTCCATCTCGCGGCCGCCGCCGCGGATCTTGATGCCCTTCACGTCCGGCGGCACGACGACCGGGTGGGTCCGCGAGGCGACGCTGCCCGATTGCCAGATCCAGGTCAGGATGATCACGCCCTTGTCGGCCAGAACCTTGGAAAGTTCCTCGCCGACCTTGGCGGTGCGCCACTTCATCGCCTGATCGTAGTTGGTGACCAGCGCCGGCATCAGCGCGAGGTTGCACTCCACCACCTCGCCGCCCGCGTAGGAGAGCGGCACGAGGCTGAGGTCGAGGGCGCCCTTCCGCACGGCGTTGAACTGCGCCAGCGTCTTCATCAGCGACGAGTTCGGGTAGACGTGGACCTGAAGGGCGCCGTTGGAGCGCTTCTCCAGCTCCGCGGCGAACTTGCGGCAGATGCGGTCGCGGGCATCGCCCTCCTCCAGCGTGCCCCCCGGGAACTGGTGCGACAGCTTGAGGATCTTCGGCGCCTGCGCCCGCAGCAGGGGCGGGCAGGCCAGGAGGCCGGCGCCCGCGCCCGCCGCTCCGAGCAGAGTCCGTCTCGCGATCATTCCGTTCCCTCCCGAGATGTCCGCCGCGGCGTTCGAGCGCCGCGATGGCGCGGAGAGTGGCGGCGCTCAGGCGCGCAACAAGATCGAGGGCTATAGACCGGCGGCGATCTGTTGCGCCGCGCGGCCGTGGCGCCCGCCGGTCAGCGCCCGGCCGCCAGGAAGGCCTCGGCGCTGCGCAGGGCCAGCGCCATGATCGTCAGCGCCGGGTTCGCCGCGAGCGAGGACGGGAAGGTCGAGCCGTCGCTGATCCACAGGTTGTCGATGTCGAAGCTGCGCCCGAACGGATCGACCACGGCGCTTCCCCCGTCGCGGCCCATCCGGCAGGTGCCGATCGTGTGGGCGACCCGCTCCAGCACCCACACGTCCTCGGCGCCCGCCGCCTCCCAGATCGCGCGCAGCGTCCGGGTCGCGTGGGCGTTCAGGCGCTGCTCGTTGGTGCTGTAGCCGAAGCTGACCTGCGCCTTGCGCATCCCGCGCGCGTCGGTCTCGTCGGAGAGCGTCAGAACGTTGGCGTCGCAGGGCAGGGTCTCGCCGTTGATGCCGATGCCCGCGAGGTTGTTGTAGCGGCCCAGATAGTCGAGCAGCGCCGGCCCCCACAGGCCGCGCCCCCGCGCCACGGAGTTCGCCAGCGTCAGCGGCACCACGCCGAGGCTCTGGATCAGGTAGCCCCCGGCGAAGTCGGCGTCGCGCGGCCGCACGAAATCCTCGGTGATGAGCGAGGACGGGTAGCCGCGGTTCATCCGCACCTCGTGCGGGAAGGTGCCCCAGACCTGGGTGGCGACGTGGCCCATGTAGTTGCGGCCGACCTGATCGCTCGAATTGGCGAGCCCGAGATGCAGCAGCAGCCGCGGCGTCTCGACCGCCCCGGCGCAGAGGAACACCGCCCGGCAGCGCTGGCGCTGCTCCCGGCCGTCCCGCGTGTAGACGACCGCCGCGATCCGTCCGTCCTTGCCCTGCTCCAGCCCGTGGACGAAGGCGTCCGGACGGATCTCGGCGCCGTGCGTCACTGCCAGCGGCAGGTAGGTCACGTCCATGCTGGTCTTGGCGCCGTTGCGGCAGCCCTGGTGGCAGTAGCCGCAATTGATGCAGGCGTGGCGCGTCGGGCCGCCCTCGGACGGGAAATCTCGGGAAACCACCGCCGCCGGCGCGTCCGCCCACCTGAGGCCGAGCCGGTCGCAGGCCCCGGCCATCAGCCGGGCCGAACCGTTGCGCGGCACGGGGGGCAGCGGGTAGCGCCGGCTCTCGTCCCAGGGATAGGCCTGCGGCCCCGAGACGCCGATGAAGCGCTCGACCCGCTCGTAGAACGGGACCAGCGCGTCGAGGCCCATCGGCCAGTCGACGCCCTCGCCGGTCTCGGTGTGCAGCCGCAGGTCGCGGGCGTCCGGCCGGGGCACGAAGGCGCCCCAGTGCAGGGTCGAGCCGCCGACCCCGGTGCCGCTGTTGTTGGCCCCGAACGCCTCGGGCGTCGAGCCGCCGCTCAGCCGCTCCTCGGTCCAGTAGATCTCGTCGGCGAGCGTCTCGTCGAAGGCGAAGTCTTCCGGCGTGAAGTTCGGTCCGGCCTCCAGGGCCACGACGCTCAGGCCGGCGGCGGCGAGCCGCGCGAGGACCGGCGCGCCGCCCGCGCCGGTGCCGATCACCACCGCGTCGACCGCCTCGTCGGCGGCGTAGGTCCGCATCCCGTCGAGCCTCATCGGGCGGCCTCCGCGGGGGTGGGTTCCGGTGTGGGTTCCGGGGCCGGCTCCCAGGACTCGGGCGCGTCGAGGCCGACCTCGACGAAGCCCGGCAGGCCGGCGGCGATCGGCTCCGGGCTGTCGCCGCCCGCGCCGATGCCGGAGAAGCCGAGCCGGGCCAGCGCCGCCGGATGGGCGAGCCAGAGGCGGGCCCCGTCGGCGCGGGCATCCTCGAACCAGAACCGCATCCGGTCGGCGTCGAGCCGGCCGCCGAGGGTTTTTGGCACCGCCAGCTCGCCGCGCTGGGCGAGCGTCAGCAGCGCGTCCTGCTCCGGCCCGCCGAGGACCACGAACGGCCGCCCGTGGGCGGCGCGGGACGCCGCGTCGAGGGTGCGCAGCGCCGCGCGGTAGGCCTGCGCGTCCGGCGGCAGGGCGACGAAGCGCCAGCCGTCGCCCGCGCCCGACGCCAGCCGCGCGTCGAGCCGGGCGGCGAGGTCGAGCCCCGGCACCGGCAGCACGCGCGCGAAGACGGCGCGCAGGATCGCCAGTTCCACCGGATCGATGCCCTTCGGGTCGTAGGCCGGGTCGTCCGGCTCGGCACGCGCGCGCAGGGCCCCGCGCAGGCGGCTGTTGACCCGGTCCGAGTCGATCAGCGCACTGTAGGCGGGCGGCACGGCGGGCGGCGCGACCGCAGACCCTGGCGGCCGGCGGACGTGCTCCAGCACGCGCTCGGCCAGCGCCTCGGGCCGCTCCAGCGGCAGCAGGTGGCCGACGCCCGCCACCGTCACGAGGCGGTGATGGGCGAGGTGCGGCGCCGTCAGCGCCGCCTGGGCGTCGGGCCCGAGATCGGCGTCCTTCGAGCCGGCGAGGATCAGGGCCGGGGTGCGCAGCACGCCGACGCGCGCGCAGTGGTCCTCGCAGGAGCCGGAATCGAGCCACGCCCGCCACGCGGCCGGTGCGGCGCGCAGCACGTCCGCCACCGCTTGCTCCTCCGCCTCGGGATCGAGAGACGCGCCGACGTTCTGCCGCACGAACGCCCGGGCCTCGCGGGCGCGCGTCTCGGGATCGGCGTCGATCCAGGCCCGCATGGTCGCGCGCCTGTCGTCCGGGATCGGCTCGGGACTCGGCGGCGAGCCGGAGACCAGGATCAGGCCGGCGAGCCCCGCGAGATCCGCCGCGCCGTCCTCCGCGCGGCGGGCCAGCGCCAGGGCGACCTTCGCGCCCATGCTGTGGCCGGCGACGTGGTAGGCGCCCGGCGCCGCCGCCCGGATCCGCTCCGCCACGTGGTCGGCCATGGCGTCGACGGCGTAGCCGGGCCGGTCCGCGGCGTCGCCGAAGCCCGGCAGATCGACCGGCACCACGCGCAGCGCCCCGGCGAGCTCGCGCTCGACGCGCGCCCAGGTGCGGGCGCTGCCTCCGAGGAAGTGCAGGCAGAATAGGGTGGTGGCGGGCTCCGACATCGTTCCGAGATCGGGCGCACCTAACATACAGCAAGCGGGCGCGACGCCGCGCTGCACCCCCATCCCCGACGAAAGCGGCATCGGGCGGGGCCGGGGATGCCCGACACGTGCGTTTCAGGCGGGAGATCAATCGTGACGCCGGACGAAGACCTGTGCTGGCGGGTCGAGGAGGCCTGCCTCAACGCGTGGCCGAGCCCGCGCCACCTCCTCGTCGACGGCTACCTGCTGCGGTCGGGGGGTGGCCCCTGGCGGCGGACCAACTCCGTCAACCCGATGCGCGGCGCGGGCGCCCCGGAACCGGCGGTCGCCGCCTGCGAGGCGGCCTACGCCGCGCTCGGGCGTCCGGCGATCTTCCGGATCCCCGGGATCGCCCCGCAGATGGACCCGGTCCTGGCGCGGCTCGGCTACGGGGTGCGCGGGGAGACCTGCACCCTGTTCCGCGATCTGCCCGCGGGCCCGGACGGGCCGGAGCCGGGCGTCTCGGTCGCCGAGGCCCCGGCGGCGGACTGGCTCGCCCTGCGCGACGCGATGAACGGACACGATCCCGAGACGGCCCGCGCCTTCCGCGCGGCGGCGGCGGCCATCGCCCTGCCCACGGCCTTCGCCGCCGCCCGGACCGAGAGCGGGATCGGCGCCATCGCCTTCGCGGTCCTCGACCGCGCGCTGCTGGTGATCGAGTCGGTGGCGACGCCCGAAAACCTGCGCGGCCGCGGCCACGCCCGCCGGGCGGTCATGGCCCTGCTGCACTGGGGCCGGAGCCGCGGCGCCACGGCCGCCTGCCTCCAGGTCCAGGCCGACAACGCCCCGGCGCGGGCGCTCTACACGCGGCTCGGCTTCGCGCGCGAGCTGTACCGCTACCATTACCGCATCCGGCTGGCGCGCGCGTGAGAGAGGCCGTGCCCTACGCCGCGGCGCGCACGTCGACCACGATCTCGCGGCCGAGGGCCGCGAAAGCGGCCTCGATCTGCTCCAGCCTGGAGCCGTGGTCGATCCGCAGCAGCCGATCGACGCTCTCGCGCTTCCAGCCCAGCCGGCGCTGGAGTTCGGCCCGGCTCACGCGGGCATCCCGGAGCGCCCAGTAGAGTTCGAGCTTCAGCGCGGTCCGCGCCGTCAGGCGGACGGCACCCGGCCGATCGTCCGGCGGGCGCGGGATCGTCTCACCGTCGGCGATCATGCTGGCGAGAGCCGTCTCGATCGCGTCGGCCGCGTGCCGACGCCGACGCGCCTCGGCTTCGTCGGCGCCGTAGGTCGCCACCATCGGCAGGAGCGCGCAGGTCACCAGCAGGGTGCCGTTGTCGTCGGGCTCCAGCGCGATCGGGAAAGCCACCATCACTTCAAACCCAGTTGCTTCTTGATGGCGTTGACGAGACCGGTGCCGAGTTCCTTGCGGCCGCCATGCATCGGCTCGAATGTGCAGCCGCGGCGGATGCGGTCCGTCGCCCTCAAGCGTCGAACAGCGAGCCCTGTCGCGCCGTACGCCCGTGCGCCGGTTTCGGAGACGGGCGCGGCGGCGCCCGCCTGGCCGGACGGTCCGGCGGGGGCTCCGGGGCGCCCTCCGGCACGGCCGACACCGTCCCGTCGATGAATTGCAGGCTGAGCCGAGCCGCCGCACCGGCCTCGGCCGCCCGGCGCAACGGCCGGCCGGCCTCGTCGCGCACCAGGGCGAAGCCGCGCTCCAGCACCGCGCGGTAGCTGAGCGAGCCGAGCAGCCCGGCGAGCGCGCCCAGCCGGTCGCGGCGGCGCTCGATGGTTCGGGCCCCGGCCTGGGCGAGGCGGGCGGCGGTCGCGGCGAGGCGGTCGGTCCGCCGGGCCTGGAGGGCGCGGGCCCGCTCCAGGGTGGCCGCCCGGGCCGCCACGAGCCGGCGGCCGAGCTCGGCGACCCGGTCGCCCTTGCGCAGCACGTCGTTGCGCAGGGCGTGGAGCGGCCGGTGGTCGATCCGCGCGAGGCGGGCGCGGGCGTTGGCGAGCGCCACGTCGGGGGAGCGCCGGACCATCCGGTCGAGCAGGCCCTGGAGGCGGGCCCGGTGGCGCGCCGCCCCGGCGGCGAGCGCTGGGCCGAGCCGGGCCTCGGCGAGGTCGAGGCGCTGGCGCTTGCCCGCGAGCAGGGCGTCGGCGCCGGGCAGCGCCCGGGCGATGGCGCGCAGGTCCGCCCGGTCGCGGTCGAGCCGCCGTCGCACCGCGCCGCCGCCGCGGGCGCCGAGATCGGCCACCGTGGCGATCAGGTCGGCGCGCACCGGCACCGCCATCTCGGCCGCGCCCGTGGGGGTGGGCGCCCGGCGGTCGGCGGCGTAGTCGATCAGCGTCGTGTCGGTCTCGTGTCCCACCGCCGCGATCAGCGGGATCGCGCTCTCGGAGGCGGCGCGGACCACGCACTCCTCGTTGAAGGCCCAGAGATCCTCGATCGAGCCGCCGCCGCGGGCGACGATCAGCACGTCCGGCCGCGGGATCCGCCCGCCCGCGGGCAGGGCGTTGAAGCCGCGGATCGCCGCGGCCACCTCCTCCGCGGCCCCGTCCCCCTGCACCCGCACCGGCCAGACCAGTACGGGGCGGGGAAACCGGTCCTCCAGCCGGTGCAGGATGTCGCGGATCACCGCGCCGGTCGGCGAGGTGACGACGCCGACCACCCGCGGCAGGTAGGGGATCGGCTTCTTGCGCTCCGGCGCGAACAGGCCCTCGGCGGCGAGCTGCTTCTTGCGCTCTTCCAGCAGCGCCATCCAGGCGCCGAGCCCGGCGGGCTCCAGGCTCTCGACCACGATCTGGTAGGAGGACTTGCCGGCGAACGTGGTGATGCGCCCGGTGGCGACCACCTCCAGCCCCTCCTGCGGCTTCTGCCGCAGCCGGCCGTAGACGCCCTTCCACACCACCGCGTCGATGCGCGCCTGCCCGTCCTTGAGCGAGAAGTAGGCGTGGCCGGAGCCGTGGACGCCGCGGAAGCCCGAGATCTCGCCGCGCAGGCGCACGTGGCCGAAGGCGTCCTCCAGGGTGCGCTTGAGGGCGCCGGCGAGCTCGCCCACGCTCCATTCGGGCTGGTTGGCGTTCAGCACCGCGGTCGGCGGGACGTCCGCGGCGGGCGCGGCTGCGGGGCGCGGGGGCGGCACGAGGGGCATCGGCCGACGCTAGGCGCGCGGGCACGCCCGGTAAAGGCTCCGGCTACCCGGACTGAAACCGACGGTGGCATCCGCGCGTAGGCGTGGCCGAGCGTCCACAGGAGTCTCGCCCATGCCCGCCTTCATCGCCGTCGTCCTCGTCTGCGCCAACGGCCTCGCCCAGCAGGCCTGCACCGAGGCGGCGGCGCTGGAGGTGCGCAAGGTCCGGGTCGCCAACGAACTCGGCTGCGCCACCGGCTGGCAGGAGATCATCGCCCGCACCGAGCTGCGCGAGGAGATCGGCAAGTCCGCCTACCTCAAGACCGCGTGCCGGCGGGTGAAGGGCGCGGAGTGAAGGCCCCTATTTGTCGTACTTGATGTAGGCGAAGCGCGGGTCGGTGGGCGTGCCCTCCAGGCCCTGGTCCTCCAGGGCGGGCTGCCAGGAGACGACCTCCTCGATCTTCTTCGCCAGGGCGAAGTCCTTGTCGGTGATGCCCTTGGCGGCGTGGTTCATCAGCCGCACCTCGACCCAGGCGTAGGAGGCGGTGATGTCGGGGTGGTGCCACGCCGCCTCGGCGAGGTGGCCGACCGTGTTGATCACCATCAGCGTGCCCTTCCAGCCCGCCGTCTTGTAGGTGCGCCGGATCCAGCCGTCCTCCAGGCGCCACGCGGGCAGCTCGGCCTTGAGCCGCGCCTCCACCGTCGCGTCGTCCAGGGCACCCTCGCGCCGCTCGGTCATGGCCCGCACTCCCCATCCTCGGTCCGGACGAGCGTGCCCGGCCGCCGGGCGTGGCGCAAGGTCTCAGATCCACGGGGCCGCTCCGGAGCCGGGCGTGTGGACGGGCGTCGGCCGGCGCCCTATGACCTTTCGGCAATGACGCCGGGGGGCGCCGCCTCGACGCTCCACCCCGGGAGAGAGCCGCTTTGAGACCTCAGGGAAACGCCATGCTGTCACGGCGCGCGGTGCTGGCCGGACTCGCCGGCGGGTTGGCCGTGCGCGCGGCGCGGGCTCAGGGGGCGGACCTGCCGGTGATCCGCCTCGGCAGCCTGCCCTTCGGAACCTCCACCTGGGAGGCGGCGGTGATCAAGGCGCGCGGCCTCGACACCGCCAACGGCTTCCGGCTGGACACGGTCAAGCTCGCCGGCAACGACGCGGCGCGGATCAGCTTCATCGGCGGGCAGGTCGACACCATCATCGGGGACCTGCTCTGGGCGGCGCGCCTGAGCAACGACGGGCAGCCGATCCGCTTCATCCCGTACTCGACCTCGGAGGGGGCGGTGATGGTCCCCGAGGACAGCCCGATCAAGGGGCTGAAGGACCTCGCGGGCAAGCGGCTCGGGGTGGCGGGCGGTGCGCTGGACAAGAACTGGCTGCTCCTGAAGGCGCAGGCGCGCGACGCCGCGGGCCTCGACCTGGAGCGCGCGGCCGAGATCGCCTACGGCGCGCCGCCGCTGATCACGCTCAAGCTGGAGCAGGGGGCGCTCGACGCGGCGCTGACCTACTGGACCTACTGCGCCCGCCTCCAGCCCAAGGGCTTCCGGCGGCTGATCGGCGCCGAGGACATCATGCGCGCGCTGGGCGCCACCGGCGACGTGGCGCTGATCGGCTACCTGTTCCGGGCCGAGACCGTCGCCGAGAAGCCGCTGGCGGTGGCCGGCTTCGCCCGCGCCTCGCGCGCCGCCAAGGAGATGCTGGCCACCGATCCGAGCGCCTGGGCCGAGGTGCGGCCGCTGATGGCGGCCGAGGACGAGGCCACGTTCGAGGCGCTGAAGCGCGAGTTCCTGGCCGGCATCCCCCGCCGCCCGATCGCGGCCGAGCGCGCCGACGCGGAGAAGCTCTACGCGGTGATGGCCCGGCTCGGCGGCGAGCGCCTCGTCGGGCCCGGCGGCAGCCTGCCGAAGGACCTCTACTACGACGGCGCCCGCAATGGCTGAGGCGGCCGGAGGATCCGGGCGCCCGGCCCGACCCGCGAGGCCAGCGAGACCCGGTCCGCGATGGGGGCTCTGACCCGGGTCGTCTCGCTGGCGGTGCTCGTCGCCGCGTGGCAGGCCGCCGCGTGGGAGGCGGACTCGCGGCTGCTGCCGGGGCCGCCCGCCGTGCTGCGCTTCATCGCCGCCGAGGCGGCGCGCGGCGACCTGTTCCACAATGTCGGGGCGACGCTCCTGCGGGTGGCGATCTCGTTCGCGGCGGCGATGCTGCTGGGCGTCCTGCTCGGCGTGGCGCTCGGGCGCTCGCGCCGGGCCGACCTCGCCCTCGACACGCCGCTCCTCGTCCTCCTGAACACGCCCGCCCTGGTGATCACCGTGCTCGCCTACGTCTGGGTCGGGCTGACCGAGACCGCGGCGATCCTCGCGGTCGTGCTCAACAAGCTGCCGAACGTCGCGGTGATCGTGCGCGAGGGCGCGCGCAACCTCGATCCCGGCCTCGACGAGATGGCCCGGGCCTACCGCTTCGACCGCTGGACCTGGACCCGGGACGTGCTGGTGCCGCAGCTCCAGCCCTACGTGGTGGCGGCGGCGCGCTCGGGGCTCTCGCTCGCCTGGAAGATCGTGCTGGTGGTCGAGCTGCTCGGTCGGCCGGACGGGGTCGGCTTCGCGATCAACTACTACTTCGTGCAGAGCACGGATGTGGCCGCCATCATCGGCTACAGCCTCGTGTTCATGGCGGTGATGATCGGCATCGACGTGCTCCTGCTCCAGCGGCTCGAAGCCCATGTCCGCCGCTGGCGCTGAGTTCTCCGCCGCCGGCGGCGACCTTCCCGCCGGCGGCGATGCGACCGTCCTGTCGGTGGCGATCCGCGCCAAGACCTACCGCCCGAAGGGGGCCGAGCCGGTCGAGGCGGTGCGCGACCTCGCCTTCGCGGTCGGGCGGGGCGAGATCGTCTGCCTGATCGGCCCGTCCGGGGCGGGCAAGACCACGACGCTGCGCATCCTGCTCGGCCTCGACCCCGATTTCGAGGGCCGGGTCGCGGGCGCCGAGGGCGCCGGCATGGTGTTCCAGGAGCCGCGGCTGCTGCCGTGGCGCAGCGTCGAGCACAACGTCCGCCTCGGGCTCCCCCGGCCGGAGCGCGGGGCCCGGGACCTCGACGCGCTGTTCGAGCGGCTGGGGCTCGGGCCCTGGCGGGCCCGCTACCCCGGGGCTCTGTCGCTCGGGATGCAGCGGCGGGTGGCGCTCGCACGGGCGCTCGCCAGCGGACCGCGGGTGCTGGTCCTCGACGAGCCGTTCGTGTCCCTCGACGACGCGGCGGCGGCGGGCCTGCGCGCCCTCGTGGTCGACGCGGTCGATACGGCCGGCACCAGCGTGCTGATGGTCACCCACAACGTCGCCGAGGCGATCGCGGTCGCCGACCGGCTGCTGCTGGTCTCGAAGCGCCCGGCGAGCCTCGTCGCCGACGTGGCGCTCGACCGGCCCCGGGGCGCCCGCGACCGCGCCTGGGCGGACGCGACGCGGCAGGCGCTCGCCCAGCGCCATCCCGAGGTGATCGCGGAGTAGCGCGGCCGCTTCCGTCCTCCCCGACGAAGCTCGCCTCCCCACAAGGGCAAAGCCCAGTACAAAAAAAATCAGTTGGCCTTGGCCTCGATGTCGAGGCGGTCGAGGATCGCGGCCGGGGAGCGGGCGGCGCCGAGATCGATGAAGCCGATGCCGGCGGCGTCCTTCGACTTGGCATGCAGGGCGACGCGGCCGGGCTTCATCACGAACTGGCCGAGCGCCGCGCCGATCCCCTTGGCGGCGGAGGTGTTGCCGAGGATCACCGGCACGCCGAGCAGGCTCGCCGTGACGTATTCCTTGCGCAATTCGTCCGGCTTGAGGCTCATGTCCTTGGCCTGGGCGGCGAGGAAGCGCTCGAACAGGCCGGCATTCTCGACCGTCAGGTCCAGGGCCTTGGCGCTGCCGGAGAACATCACCATCGTCGCGGCCGGGACGCTGCCCGAGAACAGCTCGGGACCGATGCCGCCGATCACCCCCGACAGCCGGACGCTGCCGATGTCCCGGCCGGTCAGCGCGATCTCGCGCACGGTCACGTCGCGGGCGCCCGCGTCCCAGGCGGCGTCGACGGCGAGGTCGAGGTCGAGGTCCTGGTAGCCGTAGGCCGGCAGGGCGCCGAGCAGGGGCTGGCCGGCGACGACGGCGGTCGGCAGGCTCAGGCCGGACAAGGCGAGCCGGCCGGAACTCGGCACGCCGTCCCGGGTGGGGCCGAAGGCGAGGGTCGCGTCGCGCAGGGCGACGCGCGGCGGCGCGGCGGTGACCGGCACGGTCAGCGGGTCGCCCGCCCGGGGCTCGGCCGGCCTGTCGCCGGGCTTCTGCGGACGCGGCGGTGCGGCGGGCCGCGCCTCCTTCGGCGCGGGCTCGGGGGGCAGGTCGACGCTCAGGTTCGCCAGGGTCAGGCCGCCGAGCGCCGGGGCGAGGCGGCGCAGGTCGTCCTCGCTCACCGCCCCCTCCGGCGCGATGGCGAGGCCGCGCAGGCCCGCCGCGGTCGGCTCCAGCGATAGGCCGGTGAGCGCGAGCCGCCCGAGGCGGCCGCGGACCGCCCCCCGCGACAGCGACAGGTCCTCGAACGTGAGGCCGGCGGTCGGCCCCGATTCCGCGTAGGCGATCCGGCCGATCTCGGCGAGCAGCGGTCCGGCCGGGTCGGCGTCGCTGACGCTGAGCCCCTGCATCTCGATGCTGCCGAGGCTGCTCCCCTCGACGAGATCGGCGGCCGCGAGCAGGGCGGTGCGGTCCGCCTGCTTGTCGAGGCCCCCGGTCAGCGCGTCCACGGCCCGGCCCCAGCCGCCCGCGATCGACCGGCCGCCGAGGTCCCGCCCCTCGATGCGGCCGATCTTCACGGTGGTGCCGCCCGCGTCGGAATAGGTCACGTCGGCGACCTGGAGCGCGCCGTAGACGCGCTGCACCGGGCCCTTGCCGTCGCCGCTCTCGGCGTAGAGGCGGCTGAGGGCGGCGAGGTCGAGGTCGGTGGCGCGGATGCGGCCGTAGGTGCCGTTGCCCTTGCCGGGGCCGCCCGCGATGCTCACCGTCGCGCCGGCCGCGCCGAGTTCGCCGATCCGGCCGGCGCGCACGTCCCGGGCGACGACGTCGCGGTAGGTCACGGTCTGGCGGGCGCCGCCCGGGCCCGCGTGCTCGGAGGTGAGGACGGGCATGACGAGGCTGCCGGCGTCGAGCCGGGCGAGCCGTGCGGGCCAGGGCTCGGCGGAATCCGCCTTCAGGATCGCGGCGAGGTCCTCCCGGGACAGGCGGGTGCCGCTCGCCGTGAGCTTGGGCGCCCGCAGCAGCGTGCTCCCGAGCGGCAGCGTCACGTCGGTCAGCGTCACGTCCTGGACCGCCGAGGCGCCCTCCTGCGCGGCGAGCGGCGCCGGCGCCAGGGGTGCGCCCGCGAGCGCCGCGAGGAGGCAGGCGGCGGCGAGGGCCGCCCGCGGGCGGCGGGCCGTCGGATCGGTCATGGGCGGGTCCGGATCGCGGGGGGCGTGTCCGGCATGGGTGCCGCGTTTCCCCCGGAGAGGCAACCGCGGCCGGGCACGGCGGTCGTCGAGAGGCGCCGTCTGTCGCGGGCCCGCAACGCCAGGGCGGGCGGGCCGCGCAGTCCCGACCGGATCAGAGCGAGAAGGACGTGCCGCAGCCGCAGGAGGCGGTCGCCAGCGGGTTCTCGATCTTGAAGGACTGGCCGATCAGGTCGTTGACGAAGTCGATGGTCGAGCCGGCCATGTACTCCTGCGAGACGGGATCGACGACCACGGTCGCGCCGTCGCGCTCGATCGCCACGTCCTGCGCCTCGCGCGCCTGGACGATGTCGAAGGCGTAGGAGAAGCCCGAGCAGCCGCCGCCGTTGACGCTGATGCGCAGGGACGAGCCGGGCGGCTCGGACGCCATGATCTCGTTGATGCGCTTGGCGGCGCGGGGCGTCAGGGTGATCTCGGACATATCGGGGCTGGCCACGCGGGGTTCGGTGGACGGCGCGCCCGCCCGCGATTGCCGGAGGCGCGCCGCCCCCCAAGATATGGGGCTCGGGCCCGCGCCGCAACGCGGGCGGCGGGGGAGGGCGCGTGAGCAGCGGAGTACGGGTGAACGGCGCGCGCTGGAGCGCCTCCTACGCGACGGATCCGGCGCGCTGCCGCGGCCGGCTGATCGCGGAAGCCGCCTCGCCGACGCGCAGCGACTTCCAGCGCGACCGCGACCGGATCGTGCACGCCACCGCGTTCCGCCGCCTCAAGCACAAGACCCAGGTGTTCGTGCACCACGAGGGCGACCACTACCGCACCCGCCTGACCCACACCCTGGAGGTCGCGCAGATCGCCCGGGCGCTCGCCCGCGCGCTCGGCCTCGACGAGGATCTCGCCGAGGCGCTGGCGCTCTCCCACGACCTCGGCCACACCTGTTTCGGGCACACCGGCGAGGATGCCCTCGACGCCTGCATGGCGGCCCACGGCGGCTTCGACCACAACGCCCAGGCGCTGCGGATCGTCACCCGGCTGGAGCGGCGCTACGCCGGCTTCGACGGCCTGAACCTCGCCTGGGAGACCCTGGAGGGGCTGGTCAAGCACAACGGCCCGCTGCTCACACCGGACGGGCGGCCGACCCCGCGCTACGCGGCGCGCGGCATCCCCGCGGCGATCCTCGAATACGACGCGCTGAACCCCCTCGACCTCGCCACCCAGGCCGGCCCGGAGGCGCAGGCCGCCGCGCTCGCCGACGACATCGCCTACGCCGCCCACGACCTCGACGACGGCCTGCGCGCCGGGCTGTTCGAACTCGACGACCTCGCGGAGGTGCCGTTCCTGGCGGGGCTGCTCGCCGAGATCGATCGACTGCACCGCGGGCTGGAGCCGTCGCGCAGGATCCACGAGCTGGCCCGGCGGGTGATCACCCGGTTCGTCGAGGACGTGATCGGCGAGAGCGCGCGGCGGATCGCGGCGCTCGGGGCGCGGCGCGTCGAGGACATCCGGGGCGCGCCCGAGCCGGTCGTCGCCTTCACCCCGGCCATCGCCGCGGCGGACGCCGAGATCATGCGCTTCCTGTGGGCGCGGATGTACCGCCATCCCGGCGTCGTGGCGGTGCGCGAGAAGGCGAACGCCATCGTCGCGGACTTGTTCTGCGCCTTCACCGCCGCGCCGACGCGGATGCCGGAGGAGTGGAGCACCGGCCTCGACGGCGCCCCCGCGGGCCGGCTCGCCCGCCGCGTCGCCGACTACATCGCCGGCATGACCGACACCTACGCGGTGCTCGCCCATCGCAAGCTCTACGCGACGACGCCCGACCTGCACTGGTCGCCCCCGAGCCGCGGCCTGCCGCTCGCCGAGCCGTAGCGTCCACCCTCGGGTTTCGGATCGCCGCCGTTCCGGCTCCGGCCCCGCGTATCCCGCGGCGGCTGCTGCGCACGGGGCTGGGCACGCGGGGCTACGCCGTGGCCGAGGCGGACGGGGCGTGAGGCCGGCGACATCCCGCCTACGTCGTGCTCCCCGCGCGCTCGACGGCCGCGACGAGCGTCCGCCGCGCCCTGTCGAGGGCCGTCCCCAGCAGCGGACGGCAGGTCTCCGTCACGCGGATGACGCTCGCGAGGTCCGTTCCCCGGCCGATGAGAAAATCAAGCGCCTCGATCGCGCGCGGCAGTGCGTCGGGGACGAATTGGGCCAGCGCTTCGGCGAGCGCCGGCCGCGCCTCCGCGACGGCGGCGATATCGAAGGCGTCGCGCGCCGTCAGTCGGGCGGACCGGTAACGGATCTTCTTGACGATCGTCTCCTCCGGCGTCTCCAGCGGGATCGCGTCGGCACCGATCGTCGTCCAGACATAACCCGGCGTCGTCTGAAGGGGCGGGGAGAGGAAGTCGATCTCTCCCTCGGCCGTCTCGTATTTCAGATAATGGCCCGGCCACTGGAAGTGCCGCGAGATGGCCGCGGCGTGCGGGTTCTCGGCCGGCGTGAAGTGCCGCAGCGGCACCGTCGGAACGAAGAGATCGATGTCGAAGCTGATCCGATGATCGAGCCACAGGGCCAGGGCGGTGCCGCCGCCGAGCGTCCAGCGCGGGGGCTGCGACGGATCCTCGGGCCCGAGCACGTATCGCAGTGCCGGGAGCGCACGGTCGAGCAGGTGCCGCCATCGGCTCTCAGGACCGCTCATCGAGCCACCGCCGCGTCCCGTGTCCCTCCGGGAGGTGCCGCCGGGCCCCCGCGGCGAGACGTTCGTAGGTCGTCGAACCCGCCCGCACGAGGTCGCTCATCGTCTCGACCTCCACTTCGTCGAAGAACGCGAAGACGTGCTCCTCGAAGCCGCGCGGCGCGACGCCCGCGTTGAGGGCTCGAAGCAGGTCCTGCGGAGCGATCGGCGTCGGCGCCGACGCGTTCACGTGTCCCGTCGCCAGGGCGAGGGCTCGTCCGGCCTGCGCGCGCGGGATTCCCATCCGAACCTCCACGGCTCATCGCGAACACGCTACCACGATCCGGCCCCCCGCCCGAGGGAGGACGACGGGCGCCGCTACGGCTCCAGCCCGTCCGCGGCCCGACGCGCCTTGCGCAGCCGCTCGACCCGGGCGACTGAAAAGACCGAGGCCTCGTAGAGCAGCAGCATCGGTACCGCCAGCGAAAGCTGGGAGATCACGTCGGGCGGCGTCAGCACCGCCGCGGCCACGAACACCAGCACGATGGCGTAGCGGCGCTTCTCCCGCAGGAAGGCCGCGTCGATGATCCCGATCTGGCCGAGCAGGGTCAGGATCACCGGCAACTGGAAGGCGATACCGAACGCGAAGATCAGCGTCATGATCAGCGACAGGTACTCGTCGACCTTCGGCAGGAGCTTGATCGTCGGCTCGCCCGCGACGCCGACCTGCTGGAGCGACACCGAGAACTGGATCAGCAGCGGCATCGCCAGGAAGAACACCACCAGCGCGCCGAGGATGAAGAAGACCGGCGTGGCGACGAGATAGGGCAGGAACGCCTTGCGCTCGTTGCGGTACAGCCCCGGCGCCACGAAGGCGTAGATCTGCGTCGCGATCACCGGGAAGGCCAGGAACGCCGCGCCGAACACGCTGAGCTTGATGTTGGTGAAGACCTGTTCGAGGAAGTGGGTGGCGATCAGCTCGGCGTTCTGCGGCCCGACCACCGAGACGTAGGGGTAGACCAGCACGTTGTAGATGTCGCGGGCGAAGAAGAAGCACCCGAAGAACATCACGATGAACGCGAGCAGCGACTTGATCAGCCGCGAGCGCAGCTCGATCAGGTGTTCGAGGAGCGGCGCCCGCGACGCCTCGATCTCGGCCTCGTCCGCGTCCGTGATCATCGCGCGGCGGCACCGTTCTGGGCGATTCCGGCCGGCGCCGGCGGCGGCTCGGGCATGCCGAAGGGATCGTCGATCGAGCCCGGGACCGGCAGCGGCGCCGGGGCACCCTGGGCCGCCTCGCGCTCGGCCTTGAGCCGGGCGGTCGCGTCCGCGAGCGAGCGCGGCCTGGGGGCGGGGGCAGGGGTTTGCGGCTCGGGCTCGGGTGCCACTTTGGCGGAGGTTTCCGGTCCGGCCGCGGCGGGCTTCTCCGGACCGTAGGTGACCGGCGGACCCGGATCCTGCACGGCCGGCGCGTCGGCCTGCGCCTCGGACGCGCCCGGGGTCCGGGCCCGGCCCTCGACCGCGCCCTTCAGCTCGTCGCGGATGGTCTGCACGGGGTTGAAGCCCGAGGCCGAGCGCACGGTGCCGCGGATGCTGTCGACCTCCTTGCGCACCTCGTCGAGTTCCGCCTCGCGGATCGCCTCGTTGAACTGCATCTGGAACTCGCCGGCCATGCGGCGCAGCTTGGTCGTGATCTGCCCGACGGTGCGCAGCGCCTTCGGCAGGTCCTTCGGCCCGATGACGATCAGGGCGACGCCGCCGATCAGCATCACCTCGCCCCAGCTCATGTCCAGCATGTCGTCGACGGTCCTGCGGCCGCGGGGCGCCGGTCCGCGGCGCCCCGGTCGGGCTCTACACGAGCGGGCGCCCCCTGACAGTCCCCTGGCGCGGACTGCCGGGGATCGGCCCCTCAGACGGGCTTGCGCTCGCCGCCCGGCAGGTGGCTCGCCGGCACCGCGGTGCCGGGGCTGGTCTCGGCCGTGTGCGGGATCGTGCGCACCGGCTCGGAGGGCGCCACGGGCTGGGCCGGCTGGGCCGGCGTCTCGTCCTCGGCCATGCCCTTCTTGAACGCCTTGATGCCCTTGGCGACGTCGCCCATCAGGTCGGAGACCTTGCCGCGGCCGAACAGCAGCATCACGATGACCGCGACGACGACCCAGTGCCAGATACTCATGCTGCCCATGGCAACCTCCCGCGCCCTTGCTCCCCGGGCGGGAACCGCGCCGAGGGCGGGCGCCCTTTCGTCCCGCGTGAGGAATTCCGCGCGAACCTAGGGATCGGGCTGCGCGAACACAAGCAGCGGCGGTGCCACGGGGGTGGACGGATGGCCTCAGGGGCCGCCGGGTGTCAGGCCGCGGCGGCGAGCGCGGCCGCGAACCGGGCGCGGGCCTCCGGCACGTCGATGCCCTCGCCCGCGGCGTCGAGGCGGGCCAGGGCGGCGGCGGCCCGGCGGGCGGCGTCCCCGGCGAGGGCGGGCGTACCCTCGACCACCGCGCGCATCTCGGCCATGTCGCCGTTGCAGTGGAGCGCCACGTCGATCCCGGCGGCGAAGGCCGCCTCGGCCCGGGCCCGGAACGGGCCGGTCAGCGCGTGCATCGACAGGTCGTCGGTCATCAGCAGGCCGTCGTAGCCGATCGCGCCGCGGATGATCGTCTCGACCACCGCGGCCGATTGCGTGGCGGGGCGCTCGGGGTCGATCGCCGTGAACACCACGTGCGCGCTCATCGCCATCGGCAGGTCGGTGAGCGCCCGGAACGGCCGGAAATCGTCCGCCTCCAGGGCGTCGAGGCCGGCATCGACCACCGGCAGGCCGTGGTGGCTGTCGCAGGCGGCGCGGCCGTGGCCGGGCATGTGCTTCATCACCGGCAGGACGCCGCCGGCCATCAGCCCCTCGGCCACCGCCCGGCCGATCTCGGCGACCGTATCGGGGCTGCTGCCGTAGGCGCGGTCGCCGATGATGTCGTGCGAGCCCGGCGCCGGCACGTCGAGCACGGGGGCGCAGTCGACGTTGATGCCGACCTCGGCCAGATCGTGGGCCATCAGCCGCGCGCCGAGCCGGGCGATCGCCGCCGCGGCGCCCTCCAGACGGCCGAAGCGCCGTCCGGCCGGGTAGGCCGGCCAGTGCGGCGGACCCATCCGCTGCACCCGCCCGCCCTCCTGGTCGATCAGGATCGGCGCCTCGGCCCGGCCGAGGCAGTCGCGCAGGGAGCGGGTCAGGGCCCGCACCTCGTCCGGCGCGCCGATGTTGCGCTTGAACAGGATGAAGCCCCAGGGCCGCACGTCGCGGAAGAAGGCGGCCTCCTCCGCGGAGAGCGTCTTGCCGGCGCAGCCGAGGATCAGGGCACGGGAGCTCATCGGGGATCTGGGTTCCGAAGCGGCGCTGGGCAGGTCGGTGTCGTCCGGCGAATCGTAGCGACCAGGGTCGGACGGCAACGGGACGGCGGCAAGGCGAAAACCGGGCGCGGCCGGCGACCCTGCGCGCGAAGGCCTCGAGTGTTGCGGGCCGGCCATGCCGGCCCGGGAGTCCGAGGGAATCAGCTCTTGGCCACGATCAATTCTTGGCCACGAAGCACTGGCCGCCCGCGCCCTGGAGCGCGCTGCACAGGCTCGCGGCCTCCGCCTTGGCCAGCGGCCCGACGCGGACGCGGTAGATCGTCTTGCCGTTGACCTCGGCCTGGCGGATCAGCTCGGGCTTGCCGGCGAGCTGGCCGTACTTGCCCTGCATCTCGCGGAAGGCGGCGCGGGCCTCCGCGGCGGAGCCGCGCACCCCGAGCTGGACCGCGAAGCCGCCGACCGGCCCGTCGCTGACGGCCGGGCTCTCCGCGGCGGGCTCGGTCGTCGCCGCGGTGGTCTCCGGCGAGACCGCCGCCACGCGCTGGGTCGCCTTGGACGCGGTCTTGGCCGCAGCCGCCTTCGGGGCGGCCTGGACCGGCGCGGCGGGCGGCGCCTCCTGGACCGGGGCGGCCTCGGCCGGCGCCTGGGTCGGGACGCTGGCGACCATCGGCGCGGCGGCCGCGGACCGGGTCGGGCGGGCGGGCTTGGCCGCCGGCTGATCGGTCGGCAGCGTCATCGTCGGGATCGGCGAGGGCCCGGCCTCGACCTGGGCCTGCGCGTCGCGCGGGGGGAGGGCGGGCGGCGCGTCGGGCTTGACCGCGACGGTGCGCACCCGCCGCGGCTCGCCGAACGCCTCGAACGGCCCGCTGCCGGGGGTGGTGCCCTGGCCGGCCGCCGCGGTGCCGCCCTGCGCCGCGCGGGCCGCCTCGGCCACGTCGAGGGGCTGCTCCTCGCGGTTCACGATGCGGATCTGGCCGTCCTTGGCCGCGGGCTTGCGGTCGTAGATCTGCCGGTTCTGGTCGGGGATCTCGACGCCGTCGGCGACCTTCGGCGCGACCTTGAGCGGGGCGGTGTCGGCCTGGACGACCGGCACGCCGCCGCCGCCGGAGCCGCCCCCGTGCAGGCCCTTGTAGGTGAGCGCGCCCGCGATCGCCACGGCGACCACGCCGACGCCCGCGGCCACGGAGGCGAGGCGGCGGCGCGGACGCACCCGGCGCAGGGCCCGGTCGTCGGCGTAGGCCTCGTCGGCGCCGGCCGCCGCGGTGCCGTGCCCGGATTCGGCGTGGGTGTCCTGCTCGACGGAGGCGAGGTACTGGTCGAAGGCGTCGGCCGGGTTGGCCCGGGGCGGCTCGGACGCGAAGCGCGGCTCGACGCGCCCGGCATCCCAGGCCGGCGGCTCGGCGCTACGCCCCGGGGCGTCGCCCCGGTGCTCCGGCCCGCCATGTTCCGGCCCGCGACGATCCGGGCTCGCGTGATCCGGCGCGGCGCCGGCCTGGCCCTGCCCGTCGCCCCGCTCCCCGCGGGCGGCGAGGAGGGCGCGGAACGGGTCGTCCTGGCCGACGATCCGGGCGAGTTCGGCCAGCGGATCCGCCTTGTTCGCGGCGCGGGGCTGGCCCGTGTCGTGACGCAGGTCGCGCGCGATGGCATCCAGGTCGACCGGCGCGCGCGAAGCGTTCGTCATGGCAGCATCCTCACACTTGCGCCGGCCGCCGGCCGGACCTAGCGCATCTCGTCCGGCGCGCTGACGCCGAGAACGCCGAGGCCGGCCGCGAGCGTGCCCCGCACGGCCTCGACGAGCGCCAACCTCGCCCAGCTCGACTTTCGGTCGTTTGCATTAACGAAACGTAATTGCGGCAAGTCTTTGCCCTTGTTCCAGAAACTGTGCAGCGCGGCGGCGGTTTCATAGAGGTGGAAGGCGATCCGGTGCGGCTCGTGCGCCGCCGCGGCCGCCTCCACCACCCGCGGATACTGCGCCACCAGCCGCATCATCTCCGCCTCGCCCGGATCGGCGAGCAGGCCGAGATCGGCCTCGCGCAGCAGGGCGTCCGGCGACAGGTCCGCCTCGGGGAACGCCTCGCGCGCCTGCCGCTGCACCGAGCGAGCCCGGGCATGGGCGTACTGCACGTAGAAGACCGGGTTGTCCTTGGACTGCTCGACCACCTTGGCGAGGTCGAAGTCCAGGGTCGCGTCGTTCTTGCGGTAGAGCATCATGAAGCGGATCGCGTCGCGGCCGACCTCGTCGATCACGTCGCGCAGGGTCACGAACTCGCCCGAGCGCTTGCTCATCTTCACCGGCTCGCCCGCCCGCAGCAGCCGCACGAGCTGGCAGAGCTTGACGTCGAGCGCCGCCTTCCCGTCGCTCACCGCCTTCACCGCCGCCTGCATGCGCTTGACGTAGCCGCCGTGGTCGGCGCCGAGCACGTCGATCAGCTCGGTCGCCCCGGCGAGGTACTTGGCCCGGTGATAGGCGATGTCGTTGGCGAAGTAGGTGTAGGAGCCGTCCGACTTGAGCAGCGGCCGGTCGGTGTCGTCTCCGAACTCCTTGGTGCGGAACAGGGTCTGCTCCCGGTCCTCCCACTCCTCGCTCACCTGCCCCTTCGGCGGCGGCAGCCGGCCCTCGTAGACGAGGCCGCGGGCGCGCAGGTCGTCGAGCAGGGCGGCCACGGCGCCGCTATCGGTCAGGGTGCGCTCGGAGAAGAACACGTCGTGGCGGATGCCGATCGCGGCGAGGTCGCCGCGGATCGCCTCCATCATCATCGCCACCGCCGTCTCGCGCACGGTCGGCAGCCACTCCGCCTCCGGCCGGTCGAGCAGGGCGCGGCCATGCGCCGCGGCGAGCGCCGCGCCGACCGGCTTCAGGTAGTCGCCCGGATACAGGCCCTCGCCGATCGCGAAGGGCAGGCCCAGCGCCTCGCGGTAGCGCTGGTAGGCGGAGCGGGCGAGCACGTCGACCTGCGCCCCGGCGTCGTTGATGTAGTATTCCCGCGTCACCTGACGGCCGGCGGCGACCAGCAGGCTCGCCAGGGCGTCGCCGAACACCGCGCCGCGGCCGTGGCCGACGTGCATCGGTCCGGTCGGGTTGGCCGAGACGTACTCGATGTTGACCGGGCCGCCCTGCATCCGCGCCCGCCCGAACCCGTCCGGGTCGGCCAGCGCGGCGCGCAGCACGTCGTGGAACGCGGCGGGCGCGAGCCGCAGGTTGATGAAGCCGGGACCGGCCACGCTCGCCGCGACCACGCGCGGGTCGGCGGCGAGTTCGGCTGCCAGCGCCTCGCCCAGGGCCTTCGAGTTGGTCCGCGCCTCCTTGGCGAGCACCAGGGCGGCGTTGGTGGCGAGGTCCCCGTGGCTGGAATCGCGCGGCGGCTCGACCACGACCCGGCCGAGGTCCAGCCCCTCGGGCAGGCGTCCGGCGCGGGTCAGCGCCTCCAGGGCCTCGCGCACGCGCGCCTCGAACAGGGCGAAGATGTTCATGGTGTCCGAATCGTCTCGCGCGCCGCCTCGGCGCCAGGGATGGCGGGTCCGTCGGGCGCGCCCGCGCCGCGGCATACCAAGGGGGGAGGAAGGTGTCACGGACGGTCGCCGCGCATTAACCGCAACAGGCTTTCCCCAGCTATCGACTACCGATACGTAGCCGGAAGACTTGCAGCATTTCGGCGAAGCCTGTGTTCTCCACCCCGGACGGGTGAGTATCGACTCGGGAGAACACGGAATGAGGGCTCTTTTGATCGGCGGGACCGCCCTGTGCGCGGTCCTCGCGGCGACCCCGGCGGCCGAGGCCGGCGGCTTCCGCGGCGGCGGCTGGTACGGCGGCGGGTTCGGCGGCTACCGCGGCGTGGGTTACGGGCGGGGTTTCGGCTACGGGCGCGGTTTCTACGGCCGGGGCTGGGGCTACGGGCGGGGCTACGGGTACGGCCGCGGTCTCGGCTACGGGCTCGCCGGCGCGGCGGTCGGTCTCGGCGTCGGCCTGGCCGCGAGCAGCCTCTACGGCGGCTACGGGGGGTATTACGGCGGCTATGGCGGCTATGGCGGGGGCTACGCCTATCCCGCCTACGGCTACGGCTACGCCCCCGCGGCCTACGGCGGCTACGGGTACGGCTACGGCGGCTGCGCGACCTACGTCGCGAGCTGCAACTGCGGCTGCTGAGCCGGGCGCGCCGGATCCCGGGATCGCCCGGGATCCGGCGCAGCGGCGGCCGCGCCGGTCAGGCCGGCCGCAGCAGCACGTGGCGCTTCTTGCCGAAGGACAGCTTGATCACCCCGTCGGCGGTCACGTCTGCGCGGCCGAGCAGGGCCTTCTCGTCGGACACCGCCACGTCATTGACGCGCAGGCCCCCGCCCTTGATCTGGCGCCGCGCCTCGCTCGTCGAGGGCACGAGCCCCGCGTAGTCCGGCCCGAAGGCGGTGAGCACGCCGAGGCCCGCCTCCAGCGCGGCGGCCGGAACGGTCACGCTCGGCAGGTCGGCCGCCAGCGTGCCCTCCACGAAGGTCTTCCGGGCGGTCTCGGCGGCGGCCTGCGCCGCCTCGCGCCCGTGCATCAGCGCCGTCGCCTCAGTGGCCAGCACCGTCTTGGCCGCGTTGATCTCGGCGCCGCCGAGCGCGGCGAGCCGGGCGATCTCGTCCATCGGCAGAAGCGTGAACAGCTTGAGGAAGCGGGCCACGTCGGCGTCCTCGGTGTTCCGCCAGAACTGCCAGTAATCGTAGGGCTTCAGCATCTCCGGGTTGAGCCACACCGCGCCGGCCGCGGTCTTGCCCATCTTGGCGCCCGACGACGTGGTCAGCAGCGGGCAGGTCAGCGCGTAGAGCTGCGGCGTGCCCATCCGGCGGCCGAGATCGATGCCGTTGACGATGTTGCCCCACTGGTCCGAGCCGCCCATCTGCATGACGCAGCCGTAGCGGCGGTTCAGCTCCACGAAGTCGTAGGACTGGAGGATCATGTAGTTGAACTCCAGGAACGACAGCTCCTGGTCGCGCTCCAGCCGCAGGCGCACGCTGTCCATCGACAGCATGCGGTTGACCGAGAAGTGCCGGCCGATATCGCGCAGCATCTCGATGTAGTTGAGCTGCGTCAGCCACTCGGCGTTGTCGGTCATCACCGCGTCGCCCGGGCCCGCGCCGAAGCGCAGGAACCGGTCGAAGGTCTTGCGGATCTCGGCCTTGTTGGCGTCGATCTGCTCGACGGTGAGGATTTTCCGCGATTCGTCCCGGCCGGAGGGGTCGCCGACGCGGGTGGTGCCGCCGCCCATCAGCGCGATCGGCTTTCCGCCCGTGGCCTGGAGCCAGTGCAGCATCATGATCGACAAGAGGTGCCCGACATGCAGCGAGGGCGCCGTGCAGTCGTAGCCGACATAGGTGGTCAGCCGCCCCTCAAGCGCCGCCGCGTCGATGCCCGCGAGGTCGGAGGCCTGATGGATGTAGCCGCGCTCCGTCAGGATCCGCAGGAAATCGGATTTCGGGCTGAAGCTGTCGGCGGTCATGGCGTGATCTCGTCGGGTCCCGCGGCGCGACAGGGTCACGCCGCCATGCTATCGATGGACGGCAAGGGCTCGCCAATGAGCGAAATGCCTGCCGGACGCAACGGCGCCGGACCGGGCGCGCGAACAGACCGGAGTGTGGGCCCGACGAGACCCTCATGGCCCACCGATGATTCGACGGCTCTACATCCACAATTTCCGCTGTTTGGAGAATTTCGAGCTGAAGCTCGAAGATCTTCCGAGCCTTCTGGTGATCGGCCGGAACGGGTCCGGCAAGACCACGATCGGGCTGGCGATCGAGATCTTCCAGCGCATCGCCCGCGGCACCAACAGGGTCGGAGATCTGATCTCGCCGCAGGACTCGACCCGCGGTCGCAGGGACGTACCGGTCAGTTTCGACCTTGAGGCCGGCATCGACGGACGGGTCTATCGATATACCTTGGTCTTCGATTTTCCGGCCGGCTTCCGGGAAATGCGGGTGGCTCAGGAAACGATCACCGTCGACGGTGACGTTCTGTTCGCGCGCGAGTTGGCGGAGGTCCGTCTGGCTCCGTCCGGCCGGGCCAGCGAAGCGAGTTTCCGCATCGACTGGCACCTCGTGGGCCTGCCGATCATCCAGCGGCACGCGGCCGACGACCCGATCGCGATCTTCAGGGCGTGGCTGGGCCGGATCCTGATCCTGCGCCCCGTCCCGAGCGCGATGCGCGGCGACTCGGAGGTCGAAGCGGCACAGCCGGACGCGGCGGTCGGCAATTTCGGTGCGTGGTTCACGGGACTGCTCGCCTCCGAGCCTTCGGCTTACGGGCTCATCGACGGCTACCTGAAGCAGGTCATGCCGGACCTCGAAGATATAAAGAATCCCGTTATCGGACGCGAGACGAGAAGTCTGATCGTGCAATTCGCAAATGCGATCGGCACGATGAGCCTCGACTTTGAAGAATTGTCCGATGGTGAGAAGTGCTTCATGGTATATGCGCTGACCATTGCCGCTCGGAAGGTCTACGGACCGTCGCTGTGCTTCTGGGATGAGCCGGACAACTTCCTCGCGCCGGCCGAGATCGGTCAGTCGATCCTGGCCCTGCGCCGAGCCTTCCTCAGCGGCGGTCAACTGATCGTCACGTCGCACAATCCGGAGGTCGTCCGACAATTCTCGGACGAGAACACGCTGATCTGCGAGCGTGCGAGCCATCTTGACCCGACCGTCGTGCGTTCGGTCGAGGACCTGCGCGCGTCCAAGGTGCTCACGGGCAACTTCGTGGACGCGATCCTGCGCGGCGATGTCGGCTGATGGCTGTCAATCGCTTCCGATCTCACGTCTTCATCTTGCCGGAAGACGATGCAAACCGGCAATTGGCGGTCGGTTTCGCGCTTGAATTCGACAGCAGGCAAATCCAGGTCCTGAGAGAAGCCGGCGGATGGCTGAATGTCTGCAAAAATTTCGAGAGCGATCATGTCCAGGCGATGCGCAACTGCCCGCATCGGGCGGTCATCCTGCTGATCGACTTCGACGAGGATCCAGACCGGCGGCGCTCTGTCGGGACTCGAATTCCGGCTGACCTGACCGAACGGGTTTTCGTCCTCGGCACCTGGAGCGAGCCCGAGGCGTTGCGCAGAAGCCTGGCGGCGACTTACGAGGAGATCGGCCGAGCCCTCGCGCGCGGCTGCCGGCAGCAGGATGGCAGCATCCTCCAGGGTGAACTCTTGAGGCACAATGGCCAGGAGATCGAGCGCGTCTGTGCGGCGCTCGCCGCGGTATCCTGATTTCTTGAGTACGACAGGCTGGCCCTGTGCGCCGTCTAGGAGCCTGTTCGGCGCATCGGCGACACGACGGAGGTCAGGGCGATGGGGTGGACGCGGGCGATCGGTCTGATGAGCGGCACGTCGCTCGACGGCGTCGACATCGCGCTGATCGAGACCGACGGCGAGGCGATCCGCGTCGGCAAGGGCCACAACAACTTCCTGGAGCCGCTCGGGCCCACGGGCTACCGCGGCTATTCCGACGACGAGAAGGCGCTGCTGCGCGCCGCCACCCGGGACGCGGAGGCGGTGGTGCTGCCGGGCGACCGGCCGGGGCGGCTGCCGGAGGCGGAGGCGTTCGTCACCCAGGCCCATGCCGAGGCGGTCGAGCGGTTCCTCGCCGAGAACGGCCTCAAGCCCTCCGACATCGACGTGATCGGCTTCCACGGCCAGACCGTGATCCACCGGCCGGACCAGCGCCTGTCGGTCCAGGTCGGCGACGGGCAGGCGCTCGCCGCGCGGCTCGGCATCCCGGTCGTGTCGGACTTGCGCCGGGCCGACATCGAGGCCGGCGGGCAGGGGGCTCCGCTGGTGCCGGTGTTCCACAAGGCGCTGGCCGAAGCCTCGGGATTTGCCGGGCCGTTCGGGATCCTCAACATCGGCGGGGTGGCCAACGCCACGCTGATCGATTCCAAGGGCGGCGTCATCGCCTTCGACACGGGGCCCGGCAACGCCCTGATCGACGAGTGGATGCAGGAGCGCGAGGGCAAGAACCTCGACGACGGCGGCCGCACCGCGGCCCGGGGCCGGGCCGACGAGCCCCTGCTCGCGTGGCTCCTGATGCACCCGTTCTTCTTCCGCAAGCCGCCCAAATCGCTCGACCGCAACTGGTTCTCGCACAAGCTCGCGGGCCAGCTCTCAACCGAGGACGGGGCGGCGACGCTCACCGCCTTCACCGCCCGCGCGGTCGCCCGCGCCCTCGACCACGCGCCGGAGATCCCGACCCGCTGGATCGTGGCCGGCGGCGGTGCCCGCAACGGCGAGCTGGTGCGGCTGCTGACCTACCACCTGCGCGCCGAGATCACGACCGCCGACGCGATCGGCTGGTCCTCGGCCTACCTGGAGGCGCAGGCCTTCGCCTACCTCGCCGTGCGCTCGATGCTCGGGCTGCCGATCACGTTTCCCGCCACCACCGGCGTGCGCGAGCCGATCACCGGCGGGGTGCTGGCCCGGCCGTGAGTCTCGGCCACGCCCTGCGCCGGATCGCCGAAGAGTACCCGGAAGCCCGCCTCGACCCGCCGGCCGGGCACCCGCTCGCCGCGGTGATCCGCCGGGGCGCGCCGGACGAGCTGCGGGCGGCGCTCGCCGGGATCGACGGGCCGTTACTCGTCAAGGGCAGCCCCGGGCGCGGCACCCGCTGGGCGGCGGTGCCGTGGCTCGCGACCTTCGACCCCGCGGTCACCACCAGCGCGACGCGGGGCTACTACCTCGTCTACCTGTTCCCGGCCCACACCCCGGCGGTGCACCTGTCGCTGGCACAGGGCACGGTGGCCGCGCTCCGGGAGCACGGGCCGCGCGCCGGGGCCCACCTGCGCGCCAGCGGCGACCGCCTGCGCGCGCGCCTCGCCGACTTCGCCGACCGCTTGCCGAATCGCGGCATCGCGCTCGGGACCGCGGGCGCGCTGCCCGAGGGCTACGAGGCCGCCCACATCCTCGGGTTGACCTACGCCCTCGATCAACTCGGCGATGAGCGGCGGCTGCGCACCGACCTCGCCGTCGCGGTGGACGCCTACCGGGCGCTCAAGGCGCGGGGCGGCCTCGACCTGGGGACGGGCTGAGGGCGGGGGCCGGCGGGGCTGGATCGCCCGGCGCGCCGGTGCCATCGGTGGGCGTCGAACGCTGCGGGATTCGCGATGCGCCAACCTGTCCTCGGGCTCAGCCTTGTCGCCGTGCTCGCCGCGTGTGCGCCCGCCCGGGCCTTCGACTGCGCCAAGGCGGGCTCGCCGGTCGAGCGGGCGATCTGCGCCGATCCCGCCGCCAAGGCGGCCGACGCGGCGATGGAGGTGGCCTTCAACCGCCTGCGCGATGGGATCGCCGGGGAGAACCGCCGCGCCGCCCTCGACGACCAGCGCGCGTGGCTGAAGGACCGCAACACCCGTTGCGCCGAGAAGGGCGCGGGCCAAGGTGCGGCCCAGGGTGCCGGCCAGCCCGCCGGCCAGGGCACGGCGATGACGCGCTGCCTCGCGGAGGCCGACGCCGCCCGGACGCGGGTCCTGACCGGGCAGGCGCAGGCCGGCCCGCCGCTGGAGCGGCGGCCGGTGCCGGTCTTCGTCCGGCAGGCGGGCGCGCGCGACAAGGTCGCGGTGGCGGTCCGCGTCTACCGTTTCCCCGATCCCGCCGATCCCCTGGAGCGCACGGTGAACGCCGAGGCCGACAAGGCGCTCGCCGCGATCCCCTACAAGCCCGAGGACCCGGACGGCCCCGGCACCTGGGGCTACGAGGAACTCTGGACGATCGCCTATGCCACGCCGCGCCTGATCTCGATCAAGCGCGACACCTGGGAGTTCACCGGCGGCGCCCACGGGACCAGCGGGACGCTCGGCCTGACGGTCGACGCCGCGGGCCGGATCCTGACCTTCCCGGACCTATTCGCCAAGCCGGTGGCGGCGGATTTCGCCGCGCTCTGCCTGAAGACGATCAAGGCGGCCCGGGCCGAGAAGGGGGGCGAGGCCGAGCCCGACCCGGCGCTGCTCAAGAAGATCGCGCCCGTGGTCGCCGACCTGCGCAACTGGGTGTTCACCGGCGCGGGCGCGACCGTGTACTTCGACCCCTACAGCGTGGGCCCCTACGCCGAGGGCGCCTACGAGTGCCCCCTGCCGGCCGCGCTCCTCGACCGGGCGGCCCGGATCCCGCTGCGCTGACGCCCGGCGAATTGCCGGGGGGTCGCCTCCCGCGCTAGAGCGGGGCCCATGTCCCACAACACGTTCGGCCACCTGTTCCGCGTCACGACCTTCGGCGAGAGCCACGGGGTCGCGCTCGGCTGCGTGGTCGACGGCTGCCCGCCCGGCCTGCCGCTCGAGGCCGACGACGTGCAGGCGGAACTCGACCGCCGCAAGCCCGGCCAGTCGCGCTTCACCACCCAGCGCCGCGAACCGGACGCGGTGAAGATCCTGTCGGGGGTATTCTCGGACGACCGCACCGGCGGGCGCCAGCTCACCACCGGCACGCCGATCGCCCTGGTGATCGAGAACACCGACCAGCGCTCGAAGGACTATTCCGAGATCCGCGACAGCTACCGCCCCGGCCACGCCGACTACGCCTACGACGCCAAGTACGGCATCCGCGACTACCGCGGCGGCGGCCGCTCCTCGGCCCGGGAGACCGCGGCGCGGGTGGCGGCCGGCGCGGTCGCCCGCAAGGTGATCCCCGGCATCACGATCCGCGCGGCACTGGTGCAGATGGGCCCGCACGCGATCGACCGCGCCCGCTGGGACTGGGAGGCCGTGGGCCAGAACCCGTTCTTCTGTCCCGATGCGGAGACGGCCGCCTTCTACGAGACCTATCTCGACGAGATCCGCAAGGACGGCTCGTCGGTCGGCGCGGTGATCGAGGTGGTGGCCGAGGGCGTGCCGCCGGGCCTCGGCGCCCCGGTCTACGGCAAGCTCGACGCGGATCTGGCCGCGGCGATGATGTCGATCAACGCGGTCAAGGGCGTCGAGATCGGCGACGGCTTCGCGGCCGCCGCGCTGCGCGGCGAGGACAACGCCGACGAGATGCGGGCCGGCAACGGCGGGCGCCCGCGCTTCCTCGCCAACCACGCCGGCGGCATCCTCGGCGGCATCTCCAGCGGCGAGCCGGTGGTGGTGCGCTTCGCCGTCAAGCCGACCTCCTCGATCCTGACCCCGCGCCGCTCGGTGACCCGGGACGGGCGCGAGATCGACCTCGTCACCAAGGGCCGCCACGACCCCTGCGTCGGCATCCGCGCGGTGCCGGTGGCCGAGGCGATGATGGCCTGCGTGCTGGCCGATCACCATCTGCGCCATCGCGGGCAGGTGGGATCCGCCTGACCCGCGATCGCTTCCCTCCCCCTCGCGGGGAGGGGTAGGGGTGGGGGTGGCCCAGGATCGAGCGCTCCGGTGCCCCCTGGACCACCCCCACCTCCGGCTCCTCCCCACAAGGGGGAGGAGAGATGTGAGACGAGAGACCGGCCCTTGCCCCACTGCACCGTCACCGAGGCCATCGCGGCTTTCGCCCGCGGCGAGATCGTCGTCGTCACCGACGACGACGATCGCGAGAACGAGGGCGACCTCGTCGTCGCCGCCTCCCTCTGCACGCCGGAGAAGATGGCGTTCATCATCCGCAACACCTGCGGCATCGTCTGCGCGCCGCTGACGCTGGCCGAGGCGCGGCGCCTGCGGCTCGACCCGATGGTCGCCTCGAACGACGCGCCGCTCGGCACCGCCTTCACGGTCACGGTGGACGTGAAGCACGGCCTCACCACCGGCATCTCGGCCGAGCAGCGCTGCAACACGGTGCGCGCGCTCGCCAACGGCAACATGGGCGCGAACGACTTCGTCCGCCCCGGCCACGTCTTCCCGCTGATCGCCCGCGACGGCGGCGTGCTCATGCGCTCGGGCCATACCGAGGCGGCGGTCGACCTGTGCCGGCTCGCCGAGCTGCCGCCGGTGGGGGTGATCTGCGAGCTGGCCAACGACGACGGCACGGTGATGAAGGGGCCGCAGATCGACGCCTTCGCCGAGACGCACGGCCTCAAGCGGGTCTCGGTGGCCGACCTGATCGCCTACCGGCAGGCCCGCGACCGTCTGGTGGAGCGGGTCGGCCACTTCCCCGTCGCCTCCGCCCACGGGCCGGTCACGGCTTACGTGTTCTCGACGCCGTTCGAGGCGATCCAGCAATTCGCCTTCGTCACCGGCGAGATCGGCGACGGCCGCGACGTGCTGGTGCGGCTGCACCGCTCCAACGTCGCCGCCGACGTGATCGGCGGCGGCCACCAGATCGACGCGGTGCTGAAGCGCTTCGCGGCGGAGGGCCGCGGCGTCCTCGTCTACCTGCGCGACGGCACGGCGGGCGTGCCGCTCAAGAGCGTGACGGAGGAGGGCACCGAGGCGCTGCGCGCCCGCCAGTGGCGCGAGGTTGGCCTCGGCGCGCAGATCCTGCGCGACCTCGGCGTCGTCTCGATCCGCAACCTCGCCACCTCGGCGCGGTCCTATGTCGGCCTGTCGGGCTTCGGCATCGAGCTTCTGGGGGATGTGCCGCTGGAGGGGTGAGCGGGGGATCCACGGACAGATCGCGACGCCGCCGCTCTCCCTCCCCCCTCTGCGGGGGAGGGTGGCTCCTGCGTCGGCAGGAGTCGGGAGAGGGGAGCCCGGCCTCAGAAGAAGTCTTCGCAGCCGATCCCGGGCGCCACGGTCTGCACCGCCGCTCCCCTCACCCGACGCCCTTCGGGCGCCACCCTTGTATCTAGGAGGCGGCCCTGTGATGTGCTGAGATTGGGGCTGCGCCGGGTGGGG
>NZ_JAUYZI010000044.1 GCF_030700245.1 Methylobacterium amylolyticum | reverse complement strand
GCGACCACGACGTGCGAGGGAAAAGTCATAGATCCAGACCCAGGGCCGATACAGCGCCATCCGACGCCAGCACCTGTATCCAGAGCGCGCCACTATCCGCGCAAGGCAGCCGTCACCGAGCGCTTACTCGCGAACAACACGTCGATGCGCTGCACCGCCTCCAGCGCGATCGGCGAGATCACCGTCGCCGTCCTGCCCCGCCGCGCGTTCGCCGCGACGTCGGCCAGCGCGAAGAACCCGCGCCGGGCATGCGCCCAGCAGAGCGCCGAGGTGACCGATCCGTGCGGACGCGCGGGATCGTAGAGGCGGTTGTAGCCGCTGTAGGCATCCGCCTGCAGGAGACCGCCGAACCCGCTCAGGTGACGCTCGGGATGCGCGCTGGCCCGGTCGCGCGAGGCGTAAAACAGCGCCGCCGGCGGGTCCGGGCCCCCGAAGGGGCGGTCGTCGCGCACGTAGGTCCAGATCCGCCCGGTGTAATTACCTCGCACTGCCTCGGGCGTACCAAACCGTAAACTTATGCCCATTCGCGTGCGGCAATCGCGACCACACGATAGCGTGGCAGGCTGGCGGTAACAGCCTGAGTCTCAGCATCGGGAAGAATTCCAAGGTTGCAGAACAAAACGGAGCGCCCGACTCTACTCCGGATCGCAAGCTAATTTCGCTTTTTATTTGTAAGTGGCCTCAACAGCTTCCCCAAACCAAAATTCCGATAAATCTCTGAATATTTAATGGGATAATCCCGAATTAACTGCGGAAACCGACTCTTCAAGCTTGGAAAGTTTGCTAGAATACGCCTAAGTAAACCCGAACCTTTGTCAATATCTCCAAGCTCGAATGCGAGCAGAGCATCTTGAATACGCGGCCAAAGGAGATATCCCGTCTCATCATCGGCATATTCCCGATCGACCCTAAACCGTGACGACAATGCTGCAGAATTATTTTTTGGTTTCAGGGCCGCGGAGAAAGCAGTTACATCTACAGGATCGCTGCTAGGCCGAACAGCGGCCGGAACGGCGCGACTCGGAAGTTCTCGTTCCAACATCGCTGCGAGTGCGGCAGATGTTTCTTCGCCGTATACGAGATGCTGTTGCGCAGTTGCAAATGGAAGACGACTGCTACCTTCAGGAATTGCGTACGCGGTGCAGGAGGCTGCATTCATACGAGTGACAAGATACGGTATGGTCGAGAAATTGGCGAATGCAGCAAACCCACTGGACGTACCAATGAAAAGATCTGCGCGAAGCATAAGTGTAAGTTCATGACCTAAGCCAAGCCCGAGTGCGCGAAGACTCATGACATTTGGTAGTCGAAGGAGGCGAAGGGGCTTCTCGTGGATGCGTCCAAGCACAACAAACTTCACGTCAGATCGACGAGTTGCAGATTTTCGTAAAAACTCGTACCATTCTAAGAAATCAGAGTCTCTATGATGTGTATGCTCGCCCGCGTATCCGGCGTCTAATTTCCGCAAGCGAGGGTGGATGACAACAGTATGGTGGCCCGCGAGAAGAACTTCATTCAGTCGCTCAATATCAGGCTCGCAACCTCGGCTGCCGCGAAGAAGAGGTATGCGGCCGTTACGTGCGGCAAAATCATTAATTTGCACATGCGACTGGACATATTTCAAAAAGTAATTTTGTAATGCGGCGTCATCATCAGCCTGCGCGACGGTGCTCTTATAGTCCTCGACGGCATAAAATGAAGCTTCATTCGTAAAAGGCATCAACCGCAAGTGATCTAACAAGGCTTCACGCGACCGAAAAATATGAATGTTGCCAAGTATTGGATGAGTGGCAAAGGCCCCGAATAACTCATTAAAAAAAAGCTCACAATTTTCTGGCCGCACCAGATCGCGCTGGTAAACGTTGGCTGGATGACTGGCATCAACACATAGATAAATATCACATCTTGAACATCCGGCGTCCTCAGCACGGATAGCGGTCTGGATGTTCCAGGTCAGTACGTCGCCGAGTGCGTATGGCAGGAGCGAGAAGTCGTAGATGGCAGGGTAAGCAGAATCTGTCATTGTTTAACGATCTCGTTTACAGCGCGCTTGTTATCCGCGAAAAGATCAAAGGAATGGAGTAGATTTTCGGGATGCGGCGGAATAAAAGCTATGCTCTCCTGCAAGCGTCTACAGTCCAGGGACGTAAACGAAAAAGTCTCCTCTGGAGGAATGCCTGACGAAGATGCAGATATTCCGTTAATTCTAGAATTTAGGTAGCTCCCTTCTGCTGCAATTATACGCGCGAGATCGACATAGCTGACATCACGTGCGCCCGAGACCTGCCATATTCCTGGCTCCGCCGCTGCAGCCAAGATACCTTCGAGTGCGTGAGAGAGCGAAATAGGAGCGATCCGATGATCGTCAAAAGCTTGTATTGGTTGGCCTGACCTCAACAATACTTGCCATTGCTTCAATAACGGCCACTCAGGAGTAATAACTTTCGTCAGCCGGATCACTGACGTCAGATCTCCCAGGTTCAGGATTCCGATCTCACCTAACCCTTTAGTTTTACCATAGATACTTTGTCCGCCGCGCGGTCGAATAGACATCATACAGGGTGAGAGACAGTCAAGGACGGCTGCCGTGGACAGATATACCACGGTCGTCCCGCGCTCAGTGAGCTGCCGGGCCACCGAGACTGGTCCGTAGAAATTGACCGCCTCCGCGAGCTCTTGGTTTTCACGGCAGTCTGATAGCTTGGTCAGTCCGCCGCAGATATAAGCGACTTCAACATCTGGTAGTGCCCCCGTATCGGGTGAACGCAGGTCTAGGAAAACAACATTGGGATCAAAACCAATATTCGGCCGCCGGCTTGTCTTTGTAACAGAGCATCCGTACGAGGCGAGTTGTGCCGCTAGCGCCCGGCCAATGACGCCATCAGCGCCGATAACGAGTGCCGAAGCCGGTACGGGCAACTTAGATTGGGCCAACATCTGACATCACAGGAGGAAGAATGTAGTGTCCTGGCGCGTCGTGAAGTCTTTTTGCTACGTGCGTTGCGATCTGAGGAGCGAGTGGCACGTAAATTACTTGTGACGGTTTGACATCCCGAGGCGCAACTATAGGCTTTCCATCGATGCGGCGCCCGATGCGGCTTTGGTCCTCGTCGACGAACAGGGCGACTCGATCGCGTAGGGCGCCATATAGCCACATAGCCGAAATTGAAGTTCCAAAAATTGCAATTGGCCCTTGATCGGCGGCGTTAAATGCCGAGTTGATAATTGCTTGCAACCAGCGCAGTGAGCGGGCCACAATTTCTCGTCCGGCCTCCGGACTCGCGGAACCTCCGGATTTTTTATCGGCCCCAGCTGTCGCCAGCATCGTAATCTCTTTAGCCAATACGCTGTTGCCTATAAACTCAACCGTCATGCCCACTTTTCGGCCGAGCTGATTTAATGTTGCCCGGGTAAAGTGGCTGAGATGATCAGCTACTATAAAATCGAACGGCGATGTTTCTGCGTCAGGAACTTCAACAAAAACGTGACCCTTCGGGTTCAATTTGCTAAGGGCGTCGGTAAGCGTGGCCCCCGGTTTCAACATGTGTTCAAGAGAATGAATCAGGCTCACGACGTCATAGGTACGTTCAATCGGGCCAACATGAAGCGTGTCAAATCCGGGTATCTTACGTAAGTTTGTTAGCGCTTTATTGGACAATTCACTGCCATCTAGGCGCCATCCCGGAAGGGCGTTACTGAAATTGGTGAGGGCGGAGCCATTTCCGCAGCCGATATCGAGCAGATGACCGGTCTCACGAGGAGGAAGGCGGGAGACTAAAAAATCCACGAGTGTTTTCGAACGTGGAGCTGAGCCACCCGTGGCAGAAAATATTACCTGCTCGGCACCGTCCGATAGATCATAAATTTGATAGTCGCTGTATATGCGATCGATCTCTTGTTGCCAAACTGCATCTGCTACCTTTTGGATCGCGCCGCAGCCATCACAGACAAATAAACGCCCTCCCGATGGCCAGGGCTTGCAATCGCTCGTCACTCGAGGAAGGCAGCGGTATGCATGCAATTCGACCGGATTTAACCGATCACAAACGACACAAACATGCTTCTCATCTTGACGAATATCAGGGTTTGACATGGTCTATCCGTGTATAGTGAGGGCTTTTGCAATATTGTCACTATCAAGTCCGTGTGCAGAAAGTAGGTCTTCATGGGCTCCGTACACGTGCAGAAATTCATCCTTCAATGTGAAACATTTCAGCGCACAACTTGCACGGATATCCCAAGCTAGCTCTTTGACGTATGACGCCAGACCTCCACGAGGTACGTGCTCCTCCACGACCACCACTTCTTCGTGGCTTCTCAGAACCTTTGCAATACCATCCAGGTCTAAAGGTTTCAGTGTAGATACGTTTATTACAGTAGGCGACAATCCGTGACAGCTTTCCATTCGGTCGGCGATAGTAACTAGGCGTGCTAAAATTGGGCCATAACTTAAAAATGCTGTATGCCGCCCACGCCGTAATCGACGAATGCGACCAAATTCCCAAGGTTCTTCGGCGTTGGACGAGATATCTGGCTCGCCCGCTTTGCCAAGTCGAAGGTACGCTGGGTGCTGGCTTTTTGTCGCGAGCCACCGCGTGGCTGCAGCGGTCTCGACGGGATCGCAAGGAGCAAGTACTTGCATGTTTGGAAGTCCCGTCATCAGCGCGACGTCTTCCATGGCATGATGGGTGCTACCCAACGTCGAGTAGGACACTCCGCCTCCAATTCCCACGATTGAGACGGGCAGATCTTGATAACATAAGTCGTCGCGAATCATCTCGTAGGGCCGGAATACGGAGAAAGTCGCGATGGTGTAGGCGAATGGCCGAAGGCCCTTCTGGGCCATGCCGGCGCAGAGCCCGATCATCACCTGTTCGGCGACACCAGTATTTATGAATCGTTCGGGAAATTCGTTTCGAAATTGCGCGATAGATCCCGCAGGGGAAATATCCGCCACCACCACAACCAACCGGTCATCGGATGTGGCCATCTCGTAGAACGTTGAAGCGAATGTGTTTCTCATGGGCCCAATTCGAATCCTAGCTCCTTGAGCGCCAAGGCATACTCAGCACGATTCGGTGATCGATAATGCCAAATGGGCGCGTCGATCATGTAAGAGATGCCACGTCCTTTGACGGTGGTGCAGGTGAGAAATAGTGGACGGTCACCCTGGCGGTTGCCCACCGCGTTGACCAATGCCTCGGTGTCGTGTCCGTCCACATCGATGGCCTCCCAACCGAAGCTGGCGACCTTCTCCGACATCGGTAAGAAGTGCGGGTGGGTCTGGGTGGTCTTACCGAGACCCTGATAATTGTTAAAGTCGAGAATTGCCACAAGATTTGAAAGCTTGAGGTTGGGCGCCATCATCAGCGCCTCCCAAACTGAGCCCTCCTGCATCTCGCCATCGCCAAGCAGGACGTAGGTTGTGCGCGGGACCTTTCGAATGCGATCGGCGTAGGCCATGCCCGCAGCGATTGACAGCCCGTGGCCGAGCGAGCCCGTCGACGCCTCGATGCCGGGTACGCCGTAATCCGGATGGGCGCCGAGCCTGCCATTGGGTGTGCAGTAGGTGTCAAGGTCTTCGCGGGATAGCACACCGCGGTCTTCCAAAACGACGTACTGGGCCATGACTCCATGGCCTTTGGACATCACGAAGGTATCCGGCGGTCCGTCTTGTGGCATCAGCACGTTGTAGATCGCGTCGACAATCTCGAGGCACGAGAAAGCTGGAGCGATGTGCAACGCCGAGATTTTTTGAGAGATGTCCAGGATGCGCCGCCGATAGTTCCGGCAGCGCTCAGCTGCCGCCGTCCAATCGGGCGCGTTCGGGATGGTCATGCTCAGCCCCGCAGCGTGTAATCGAGAGGCGCGCGCTTCAGCTCGTCAAGATTGTCTCTCGCCCAGGCCACCACGTCTGCCAGGCCCTCCTCCCAGCCAATCTTCGGCTCCCAACCGAGGTCGGTCTTGATTGCCGAGGAGTCGAGCCAGTAGCGGGAATCCTGTCCGAGGCGATCACCGGTGACCTCGCAGAGCTGCTCGAACGGCACGCCGACCGCTTCGGCGCAAAGTTCGACGACACGCCGGATTGAGGTCGGATCCTGGGGGCCAACGTTGTAGATCTTGCCTAACTCTGCCTTCTCGGCGGTGAGGTGGATCGCTCTGCCTAGATCGCGCGCATGAATGTAGGATTTCTCCGCCCGTCCGCCGCCATGGAGCGGTAGCCGCTGGCCCGTCAAGCCGCACAACACGGCTTTCGGTATCACGCGATGCAGGAGCTGGCCGGAACAGTACGCGTTCGAGGGGCGCAGCACGTTCATCGGGAACTTGAGGAATTTGTGCACCGACATGAGGTACATGTCGAAGGCGACCTTCGATGCAGCGTACGGGCTGGACGGCTTGATGGGCTCATCTTCTTTGGTCGCATGATCGACCGAGCCGTACATCTCGGAAGTCCCGATCTGGATGAAACGCTCCAGCCAGTCGCGCTTCATAAGCTCCTCGGTCAGACGAGCAAGCGCCATCGAGTTGGTCTCGAAGAAGCGCCAGGAATGCTTCCACGAGACTGCCCCCTCGCCCTGCGCGGCGAAATTAACGATGACGTCCGGCTTCTCCTTATCCAAGATCTCCAAGAGCAGATCGAGTTCGTAGGTGATGTGACGGGCGTAGTACTGGTAACCGTCACGCTTATCGATGTCGAGCGAGAAAGCTTTGCTGCGCAATGGGTTGCGACCGATGCCGATGACCTTCCTTGGGTTGGCGTGATCGAGAAGATACATCGCTGCGTGGATGCCGAAGCTGCCGCCGCCGCCGAGGATCGCGTAAGTTTTCATGGGATGCCTCGTTCGGTTTGCGTCGGCTCGGAACTCGGCGCCGGTCGCCGGGAAGCAAGGTGGAGCCAGATGGCGAAAGAGTCGTAGGGCACCAGCCGCTCGATCAGCAGCATGTCCGGTTGCAATGGCTGCATAAGTCGCCCCTCTCCGAGCCGCAAGTGGGGCAGATCTGCCGACGCGATCGTGAGTTCGAAGTAGGTCCGCCCGCGGCGCCCTGCGCCGATGCAGTCGAAATCAAAGTCGAATCGCGTAAAGTAGCGCAGTGGGCCGGCATCCAGATCGAGCTCTTCCCGCAACTCACGGCGTACGGCGCTCTCGGCGTCTTCGCCAGGATCGATCGCACCGCCGAACAGACCCCAATGATCGGGGTAGAAGATGCCTGGCTTGTCATCGCGCAACTGCATCAGGTAGCGGCCGTCATCGAGCGTGATGAGGGCAACTGCCGCGTCGTGAAAGTCGAGGCGCGCGGGCGGGCGGAAGAGATTGTGAATGTCGGGCGCGGCTCTCACTCGACGATCGTCCAGTAATGATCGCCGGTGTAACCCGCCTCCTTGAAAAGGCTGATCCAGCCCTCGGGATAGTCGTAAAACTTGGCCGTCAGTACCCAGCTCTCGAAGAGCTCTTTCTGCTCGGGCGTACGATAGCTATCGACTTGGACAAAAGCGCGCCCACCTGACAGGCGTTGCATCTCGCGCAGAGCGCGCGCGGCGCCTGCCCGATCGAAATTGTGGATCGTGTTGAGGCTGATGACGCAGTCGAAGCTGCCGTCTGGGAACGGCAAGTCGTCACCCGAACCGAGATGCAGCCGACCGACCACCTCAGGCTCACAGTGGTCAAGCGCATAGCGCGAGATGTCGAGACCGAAGGCCTCCAGTCCCGGGCACGCGATCATCAGATCCTTGACGAGGAAGCCCTTGGCGCACCCCACGTCGAGCACCCGCATACCCGGCTTGAGGCCGAAATGCTCCACGATGTCCCGCGCCACCGGCACCCAGCGGCCGTCATAGCGGTAGCCACCGTAGCCATAGTCCCGCGGCCCGTCGAAGTAGAGCTGGCCATACTCCCGCGACGCGGCAATCACCTCCGGCGACTTGGCCGCGCCACGCTGCTGGACGTTGCGCTTCGTCTGCGGAAGCGCACGCAGTAAGTTGATCTCGGCCATGCTCTCCTCAGCTTCGGCTGTCCGCCGCGGCGCGGGCCATACCCTCTTCGAGCCCGGTGTAGCGGAAGCCGGGGAAGGCGCCGTAGGTCGCGGCCGGGTCGAACGGGCGGAAGCCGTTGTGCGGCATCGGTCCGCTGCGCGGCGTGCCACGGATGGTCGAACGTCGTCCGCCTGTTGCCGGCTTCGCCTGTGCCACCGCGAGCTCGGCCGCCTCCCGGAAGCTGTGGACCGTGCCTGTGGCCGCATTGAGAACCCCAATCGAGCGGTGCAGGACCATGCGGGCGGCGAGGTCGGCTACGTCGTCGACCGAGACGTGATCGCGTCTCTCCTCTCCGTCGCCGAACAGCGCGATCTCCTCGCCTCGGGCCGCGAGCCGCCGAAAGCGGTTGGGGCCGTAACCGTTGTGCGGATCGCCGGCGCCGTAGATCAGGGTCGGGCGCAAGGTGGCCAGCCGGTCGCCGACGGCACCGCGCAGCGCGATCTCGCGAGCGAGGTGCATCGCGCCGTGCATGCTGGTCGGCGCGGGCGCCATCGCCTCGGTGAGCGGGACGGCCTCGTCGCCGTAGACTGCGTCCGAACTGATGTTGACCACATGGGCAGGCGGGGCTGCGGCGAAGGCGTCGAGGACGGCTCCGACAATGGCCAAGTTGTCGATCATCATGCCGACATCCCGGCAGGGGGCGCGGGCGGCGGCGAACACGACCGCGTCGCCTGAACGCAGCAAACGTGCCAGCCTCTCGCCTGCGTCGGGCGCGAGGAGGTCGACCTCCGTGCGGCCGAGCGACAAGATCTCGAGGCTCTCCGCGGATAGACGCCTCGCAACAGCGCCACCGACGAAGCCGGCCCCGCCGATCACCACGGCGCGCGTAGGCATTCGGGGAGAGGTATTGAGATGAGTGAGCATCAGGAAGCCTTCCGCCCATCGCCGCCTACACCCAGCGTCCGGTAATCGAGACCTGCGTCGAGCGCCGCTTGGCGGTCGAGTACGCGATAAGGGTCGAGGACGAGCCGCCCGGCGAGCCGACCGGCGATGTCGGCGGGACCAAAGCCTCGGTATTGCGGCCAGGGCGTGAGGATCATCAGAGCGGCAGCCCCCTCTAGGGCGTCCAGTGGTTCGGCGACCTGACGATGGGTCTCCGACCGGATGGCCGGGTCGTGGACCGTAAACCGCGTGCCCGGCAGCTCCGCCAGCGTGGCGAGCGAGGGCGAGTTTTTGGTGGAATGGGTGTTCTCTTTATAGGCGAGCCCCCACACGGCGACGGTTGCGTCGGGTCTGGTCTCTAAAAGAGCCTTCCGGATTTCGCGGGTCGCCCATCCACGGCGATGGCGACTGTTACTCACCCAAGCGCGGACGACCCCGGCGTCGGCATTTTGGGCGTCGGCCAGCCCGATCACAGTGGCGAGATCGCGCTCCAGGTTGCCGCCGGCGATGCCGAGGCCTGGAGCGAGGTAGGCTTTCGGGCCGATCCGCGCGTCGAGCTTGAGCGCAGGCACGATCTCGCTCCAGTCTGCGCCGACGCCCTCGCAGACTTCGGCTAGCGTGTTGGCGACACTGATCGAGGCCACGAGGCAGCAGTTGATCGCGATCTTAGCAAGTTCCGCGCTCTCGTAGCGCATCGGCAGGATCGGGCAGTTGGCTGCGCCGAGGAAAGCCGCGAAGCGCGGGTCGAGACGTGCTTCTGGATCGGCGCAGCCGACGATGTAACGCTCGGGTTCCCGGGCTCGCTGCACCGCGATGCCGAAAACGAGTGTCTCGACCTGGTAGTACAGCCGCTCCGGCGGGACGGAGGTGATCGCCCGGGTGAAGCCCGGCGGCACCTGGCACAGCACAACCAGCAGCGCGTCCGGGCGCAACGCAGCCGCCACGTGGTCGATCAGCAGAGCGATGGCGGAGAGGTCACTGTTCCCGCGATCGTCGGTGGGGACGTCGGCGGCGATGTAGACGATATCGCACGCGTCGAGTTCGCCGATCTCGGACGTGAAAATCTGCCGGCCGGTGTTACCGGACACGATGGCATCGAGTTCGGGCTCACGCACCGGCAGGGCACCGTCCCGCAGGCGGCCGGCGAGCGCCGCGTCCGCGTCGTAGCAAATGGTCTGGAATCCGCGCCACGCCACCACGCTCGACGAGACGAGGCCGAGATGCGTCATGCCGGCGAAGCCGACCGTGAGGCCGGCCGCCTCGTGGCTCAAGGTCATCGCGCCTCTCCCCCCGCGCCGGGGATGGTGTCGGCCAAGTCCGACAGGGTGGCCTGAAGCCAGACGTCGCCCGCGAGATCCGCCTCCGCGCGCCCCGCGCAAAGCGCCTTGAAGTGCGCGTACTCGGCCGCCCAGGTCGGATCTTCCTGCACAAGCGTTACCCGCTCCTCCGGCGGGTAGCCGCTCGGCAAGATGCGTGTGCGCCGCGTGAATGTCGAAGGACCCCATTTGCACAGGGACTCGATGTGAGCGCTGCCCTTCTCGGCGAACACGTCACAGGTGAAGTGATTGCGCCAGGAAAGCAGGGTCATCTCCAGCTCGACGCGTAGCCGCTCCGAGCGATTGGCGATCACCACATGGTCCGGCGCGCGATTCTCAAAGCGGTTGGCCGAGACCACCGTGAAAGATCCGAGATCGTCGCCGAGCCAGAACCGGCAGGTGTCGAGGAGGTGCGAGCCGAGGTCGGGCAGCACGCCCGCGCCTTCGTCACGCCACGCCGAGTCCCGCACGAGGCGGGCGGTGCCGTTCCCGTAGAATAGCCGTACCGAGTAGACGCGGCCGAGTTCGCCCGTCGCGATCAGGTCGCGCATTCGCACGAAATGCGGCTCGAAGCGGTGGTTATAGGCGGTGTAGCAGACGGCCCCCGTCTCACGCGCGAGATCTTGCAGGTCACGCAGCCTATCGAGCCCGTTGGTCCAAAGCGGCTTCTCGACGAGCACGTGCTTTCCGTGCCGGAGCAGATGGCACAGGATCTCGTATTTCGGTTCATCCGGGATGCAACACAGCGCCGCGTCGTACCGGTCGAGCGGCACGTCTACGACCGACCGGTAGTCGGCCTCCGGATGCACGGGATCGACGCAGGTGACGTAGTCCGGGCCAGCGAAGCGGCGACGCTTATGTCCCTGGACCCCCAGTCCGACGACGATCACCTTCATGACGGTAGGCCCATCGACGCACTAAGCCTCACGACGCCTGCGCATAGTTCATCTGCTCCTGCACCTTGGTCAGGCGGGTGCGTACGTGGTCGGGTGTGATCGGGTGATTGCCGTCGAACTCGCATTCGAGGCCAGCGGCCACCGTGCCGATGATCGTGGCTTGCAGGTCGTCGCGCGAGGCCAGCATCGCCATCGTCGCGTAGGCGAGGAGCGCGTCGCCCGCGCCGACCGGATCGACGATGCCCTCCGCGAAGCTGTCCATCACGAAGAAGCTGTCGAGCGACTCGTGGTCGGCGTCGATGCAGGCTAGCACCCCGCGCTCGCCCAGCTTGAGGATTAGGAGCTTGCATTTCGCTGCATCATAAAGGGCCGAAGCGAGCGGCCGAATGCCGGAGTCCTGGTCTCCCAGCGCGAAACGAGCTTCCCGCTCATTCGGGGTGATCAGGTCGAAGCCGGCGAACTCTGTTATGTTCCCCCACCGGCTCGCGACTTGGCTGTCGGCGACCTTGTAGGCCGCGTCCGGTATTGCCTCGACGAAGGCCGGGATGGTGCGGCGGTTGAAGATCCCATGGCGGAAGTCGGCGAAGATCACTGCATCGGTCGCAGTATCGCGGATGCGGCCAGTCATCTGCCTGAGGATGGTGTCGGAGATCGAGCTGTTGTCCAGCGTATCGATCTTGAGCAGTCGGTAGCCGCCGACAACCACCGCATTCTTGTTCACGGTCGGACGGTTGGCGAAGAATGAATTGACCTGTACGCCCGCGGTCGCGAGGTCATCGAGCACGAACCGCTTGTGCTCGTCCTCTCCCAGCACAGTCGAGAACGTTACCTCGGCGCCAGCCGCCCGGCAGTGCTTGGCCACGATCGCCGCACCACCGACGAAATCGGTGCGCCGCTCGAACAGCACCGACATGGTCGGCGTCTTGGTCTGGCCGCCGATCATCGCGCACTGCGTGTAGCTGTCGACGATGGTGTCGCCGACCACGTGCACGCGGTGGCCGGCGAGGTTGTCGAGCGTCCGGAACAGGTCGTCGAAGCTCAAGCCACGCTGCTCCATCAGAACCTGAAGCTTGTCGAGTTTCAGGTCGGGTGGCTTGGCGTTGATGATCGTCGAGGACGAGTAGACGATGTCGCCCGGTGTGAACACGATCTCGCCGCCGTAGGCCTGGAGCGCGGCCGCCTCCTCAGCGGTGCGCGGCGGCATGCCTGACGCGTTGTATTCATAGCCCTTGGCCAGGTAGTCCGGCTGGATGAAGCCGATGTTCTCGATCGGCGTCTCGTTCGCGTCGATGACGACGTAGTCGATCATCTCGAACGCAGCGAGGTTCAGGGCGCGCAGGTTCTGCGGCACGTGCGGCCGGTAATGGCCCTTTGAGATGTGCCGGTCCGCCGTGATGCTGGCGATCAGGATCTCGGCCTTTCCCTTGGCGTAGATCATGTGCCGTACGTGGCCCGGATGGACCACGTCGAACACCCCGTGGCACATGATAGCCCGGCGCTTGCGCGGCAGCGGCCCGAGGATCTCGCGCAGCTCCGCGGGAGTTTTGATCTTGTGCGCGTAGCGGGCGTGCAGCGATTCCGTGCTCACCGAGAGCCCCCCTCCTTCGGTGCCAAGTAGGCGAACCACGTCTTCGTCGCCTCGGCGATGGAGCCGGCGTCCCAAAGCGGCGCGTTCGCCCAATGTTCGATCTCAGCCATCATCAGCCCCACCCCTTCCTCGAAGGGGACGGTGGGACGCCAGCCCAAGCGGCTCGTCGTCTTGGTGATGTCAGCGAACGTGCAGTCTGGCTCGCCGGGGCGCTTGGGGATGTACTGAACTCGGCCGCCAATCAGCTCGACCAGACGATTGATCGACTGCGGATTGCCCGCACCGATATTATACCGCTCGCCCGATTCCTGTGTCTCTGCCGCAGCGAGAAAAGCTCGTGCCACGTCAGTGACATAGATGAAGTCGCGCAGCTGCGTCCCGTCGCCCACCACGGTGAAGGGCTGCTGCGCGAGCTTCTGGCGCAGGAACACGCCGAACACGGCGCCGTAGGCGCCGGTGGTACGCACCCGCGTACCGTACGCGTTGAAGATACACACCGCGTTGGCCGGCAGACCGTAAACCCGATGCCAATGGAATACCGCTTGCTCGCCCTGATACTTCGAGAGGGCATAAGGGTATTGTGGCGCGATCTCGTGATCCTCGCGCGTTGGCGTCGACGCCAACCCGTAGCAGGAGGACGATGAGGCATAGACGAGCTTCTGTACGCCCGCGGCGCGGGCGCACTCAAGCACCCGCACTGTGCCTTGGACGTTGATGTCCATGTAGTCGATTGGCCGCTCGATCGAGGGCACGATGTCGCCGATGCCGGCGAAGTGGAACACGTAGCGGGCGCCCTCGAACGCCGCGTGCCCCGGCGTGAGCGTGCGGATGTCCGTGCGGTGGACCACCACGTCCGGATCGTCGGCGTGGTGGGCTAGGTTGGCCTCGTGGCCGCCGGAGAAGTCGTCCACCACGCGCACGCTGAAGCCGCGCGCGCGGAGGAGATCGACCATGTGGCTGCCGATGAAGCCGGCGCCACCGGTGACGACCGCGATCGGTGACCCGCTCATGCCGCCTTCAGCCGCTGCAGCCGCTTCACATTGAAGTAGGCGTCGTCCCCGAAGCTGTCCGGCAGCTCGCCGCGCTCGAACGCCTGACACAGCTCGCGTACGGCGTCCTCGATCGTGTACCGCGGCTTGTAGCCCAGCACGCGGAAGATCTTGTCCGAGTTGATGTGGTACGAGCGGATGTCGTCGGTCGGCGTGGTGACGATGTCGATCTCGTCCTTGTCGGGGAACTCTTCCCCGACCACCTTGCGCACGAGATGCGCGATGTCCATGATCGACATGTTCTGGAATCCGACGTTGAAGACCTCGCGCTGGATCTTCTCGGCAGGAGCCGTCAGGAATAGGAACACTGCGTCGCAATAGTCCTGGATGTGGAGGTTCGGGCGAAGCTGCGAGCCGCCGAACACGGTGATTTTGCCCTTGTTGACGGCGTGGTTGGTCAGGATGTTGACAGAGAGATCGAGCCGCTGACGGGGGGCGTAGCCGCACACCGTGGCTGGACGGAACGTCACGACCGTGAAGTCGTCGTCCGCGTGCCTGTTCAGGAGCGGCTCGCACATGCCCTTGTACTTGTTGTAGAGCGTGAGCGGCACGAGCGGGTGGTCCTCGGTCACGTCCGGCTGGTCGGAGACGCCGTAGACGGAGGACGACGAGGCATAGATGAACCGCTTCACGCCGACCGCCTTGGCGGCCATCACCATCGGCTCGAAGGCGTCGAGGTTGACCGAGGTCGAGAGGTTCTCGTCGAGTTCGAAGCTCGCGTCGTTCGAGATGCAGGCGAGGCTGACGACCGCGTCGTGGCCCTCCATCGAGCGCTTCAAGTGCGCGGTGTCGCGGATGTCGCCCTTGATCAGCTTCAGGTTCGGCTTGTCCTTCGGGAAGTGGTCGTCTCCGAAGTACATCGTGTCGTAGACGGTGACCGCATAGCCCTGGTCGAGCAGTTGCGGCACCAGCCGGCTGCCGCAATAGCCGGCGCCCCCCGTCACGAACACGCGGTCGAACAGCTTCGCCATCATCCTCTCCTCTTCAGATCCCACCGGTCATGGTCCGTCCGATCCGCCGGGCGCCAGTCCGGGTGCCCTAGGGCCGCGGTCCGACGCGGAAGCGGCCATCAGGCGTCGATCTTGAATCCCGCCGCGGTGGCATCGCGGTAGAACATCTGCACGGTCTCCAGGGAGTACTCCGCGAGGTCCTTCCCGCCGAGCTGGAGCTTGGCCAGGATGTCCGGCGTCGCCGTGATGATGTCGCAGCCCGCCTCGTCGGCATGGTAGACGTTCAGCAACTCCCGCGGGCTCGCCCAGAGCAGCTGTGCCCGCGGCGCGATCGCGCGAAGTGCCTCGCGGCAGGCGACCATGTGCGGCACCGGGTCGATGCCGGTGTCGGCGATGCGGCCGGCGAAGACCGAGACGATGTGGGGCGCCTCGCCCCGCAGGCTGCGGGCGACCTGCTCTACCTGAGCGAGCGTCATGATCGCCGTGACGTTGAGCATGATCCCTCGATCGGACAGCGTCTCGATCACGCGACCAGTGTACTCGCCCGTCGTCGTCGTGACGGGGATCTTGACGTTGACGTTTGCTCCCCAGCGGGCGATCTCGCGCCCCTGCATGATCATATCGTCGATGTCGTCGGCGAACACCTCGAACGAGACCGGACGATCGGGAATGGCGGCGATCACCTGCCGCGCGAAGCCTGCGTAGTCTGTGATGCCGGCCTTGCGCATCAGAGTCGGGTTCGTCGTGAATCCCGCGATCAGCGAATTGCGATAGAGCGCCAGCATCGCCTCTAGCTCAGCGCCGTCAGCGAACAATTTGATCTTGAAGGGTCGCATGCCTCAGCCCTCGGTTGCGGCCGCGTCGGCCGAGATGATCCATTCGACGATCGCCGGCAGGGACGGACTGCGGAAGTCTACGACCTCCGGCGGCGCCTCAGCGGTGTACCCAAGATCACGAAAGGCCGTGCGGCAACCGGCGCGGCGTCCTGCGTCGATATCGCTTGCCCGGTCGCCTACCATGAAGCTCCGTGCGAGATCGATGCTCAATACGTCGGCTGCACGGAGCAGCAGGCCGGGCTTTGGCTTGCGGCAATCGCAGCTCTGAGCCGCTGTATGCGTGCAAACCTCGATACGATCGATCGCTACCATCCCGCTGAGCCGATCGTGCATGTCCTCCAGCACAGCTGCATCCACGAGCCCTGCGCCGACGTCGGGCTGGTTTGTGACGACAACGAGGACAAAGCCTGCCCCTTTCAGCCGCTCAAGGGCAGGACCAGCTTCAGGGTAAACCGCAAAATCGGCGAGTTTGCGAACAGCGTAGCTGCGTCCATTCCGAAACTCCGGAACGACGATCACGCCGTCACGATCTAGGAAGACTGCCTTACGAGCCACGCGCTTCTGGGTACTCATCACCATTTCGTCGCGTTCATTTGTAAGTCAGGATGCGACACGAGACAGTGCCAAACAACGCCTTGGAACGCTTCAGAGATCGGTGTAATCAAGTGCTCCTCCGTCTTCGGCACTACCACAACCGCATCTCCCTTCTGTGCGGCGTAGCCGTCGGGCCGACCGATGATTGCAAAGGTTTTGGCTCCGCATGACTTCGCGAGCTTGATCGCCTCGACGAGGTTCGTGCTGACATTACGTTCCTCGCTACCACCGCCAACCGATAGTATCAGGATGGCGTCCTTAGCATTTAGGCGACTCACCTTAAGCCATGCCGAGAAAACTGTGCTCCAGCCTTCGTCGTTGGTTCGAGCAGTTAACTCAGAAACGTTGTCGACCGGAGCATAGGCTTCAATCCCGCACAACTTACGAAAGTCGTTGACCGCATGGCTGCAATTGCCAGCGCTGCCACCGACGCCAAGGAGGAAGAGCCGGCCATTCCGGCCACGCAGCGCGACGAGTTCGGATGCGAGACGGTCGACCGAAGCAAGGTCGAGTTCGCTCACAGTACGCGCTACGGCTGCAAAATACGCTTGCGTGTGGCTCAAAGTACTGACCTCTTATGAATCTATAAAATAGGGCGGTTTTTTATTGCCTTCAAACCATAACCCGTCCGCCCCTCGTTCGAGGCGCGCATTAGTTGCAACGCAGGCTTGCCGTCAAGGCAAATAGCCCTATTGACCGGGACCGATTTAGGTTCGTGCGAGCCATGCTCTGTCTGGAGCATGTCCCGGCACGGCGAGCGACCTCCCTCCAAGCCACTGCCAGCCACTGTCCCGGAGCGCTGCCTTTTCGTTCCGGTTTACGGCCGATTTGAGGATAATCCGCTCTGTGATTGGCTCTCCGGCGTGTTTCGTGGGAGGGCGGCCTTCCGGTTGGCTCGTGGCGTAGCTCTTCGCTTGGGCTCAGAGCGGGGCGTGATCAGGCTTGTCCCTAGAGCCGGCTGTCGCCACCAAGGTTTGCAGATCACGCCCGCTGCCACAGAGCCAGCCCTTCAGCACGTGGCCCAGAACCGTTACCATCGCCAAGCTGCCGCCCTCCCGATCAGCGGCGGCAAGGCCGTACGGCTGCACCGCGTCGTTCTACACTTCGGTTGACGCGACGAGCTTTGGCCCTGCTGCGCCTTCGCAGAGCGCTTCCGGAAGCTGCAGGCCCTCGGGCTTAGCGTACCTAGAGCCTCGTCCAAGCGCAGGCTCTGACAGGTCTCGTTCTCGGTGGCCGGCTCGCCCCGCCAGTCCGCGTAACAGGCTATGCCGATCAGCGCCACGGGCCATCTGCGAGTGATTCAGAGCTTGCCGTTGCCGAATATAGACCGGCCGCGCATCGGCCGCGTCGACGACTGGACACTGCGCAAAGAATGGATCTACGGTACCTTCGTCCTCGATCTCGAATACTGTCATTCTATTAATACGTGATTGCGCGCGTCACCTGAAAAGCAGCCGGCGCAAACTCCATGAACTTTATCTGAATCATTTTCGCGCGAGCATCTGTAAGTACCGGTGACGCCCATATTTGTTCGAACGAGTGCGTCAACGTGCTGAGGGGTTCGCCCTCGGTACCGGTCAATAGCTGGTTCGAGACGCAGTAGATTGTCGCTGTGCCATTAAGAAAAACATTAAACTGCAAAAATGGTAACGCGCACAAAATCCCGTATCCCGTTAAATGCTTACTTCAAATTCTCCGGCCCCTGCGATTGAAAAGTGTGTTTCAAACTAACTCACTTCATTCAATTTTCCATCCAGTGGCGGCTCGGAACTCCAGGGCAATTATCGATGGCAAAAGAGTCAATTTTTAGCTTAGCTTCGTGAGCAGTTGGGCGCCCGCGCCTGTTGTGGATCCCGATCTAAATATCTTGGCAAATACGCGCTTCTGACTGCTGGAGCTTTGTAAGTCGAATGATTTCTCTCGAAGGCATTTACCAAGATTTGTAATTTCCAGCGTGACGGAGCAGCTACGTTCCAGGGCTAGCAATGATAAAAGCATGCGAGGTTTCCTGCCGCTACTTGTGATAGTGGATCAAGAGCCTAGGAACCATCCTGCTGCTCCGTCGTTATGCTCAAAGCGAGACCGGAGTGCCGTCATGCTGAAGCCGATCTATGTCGTTGCCTCGAACCGTGCCAAGCAGAGTGGTTGGTACATTGCTGACGCGTCTGGTGCGGTTCTTCCCGATGGGCAAGCGTATGCTGATAAATCCGAATGTTACCGGGCGATCGCTAGATTATCATGACAAAGAATTTTAATGAATCTTTCCACTTTGGCTTCCGTCCTTCAATGCAGGAGGATTAATTTATTTAAACCATTAATTATAAATGTGAAATCCAATAATTTCAAATGAGAACTGATAAATGATAGAGCGCATTGCGAGATCGCGCACAATTGTTGCGTCTGCTTTACACTTGGCTTGATGATAAAGTTACGAGGGTTATTTTTAAAATAAATAGATTAATTTTTTTATCTTCATTTTTCGTTTTTGAACGTCTCTGCGAGTCCGCTGTCGAGATCAAGTTGTGGGATAAACCCCACTTCTTTTTGCAATCGTGTTACGTCCGCTTCTATCGCAAGCGGCTCGGAGTTCGTGCAAGGGTGCGCTCCGTAATTGATTAACCCGTTTTGCCCAGTTATCCGCCAAATTTTTTCCAGAAGGTCTCGGATTGGTACTGCTTTGCCAGAACCGACATTGATTGGCCCTGAAACGTCGGAGTCCATTAGGATTGCGAAAGCAGACGCAACGTCGACGACGTAGCTGAAGTCACGTCGCTGGTATCCTGCGGTCGTGCCAAACCTCTCGCCTGCACGGAGAGCTCGCATCGCGTCACTCACCAAGCGCCCAGCCTTCTCACCCGGTCCGTAGAGGAAGAACAATCGGCCCCAGGCGAAAGACAGGCCGGTCTCGGCCGCGTAGGCTTCCAGCACCCGCCGCGTGCTGTCCTTAGCCGCACCGTACAGCGTCGAGGGAGCGCAGAGCGCATCTTCGCGCAGGCGTTCCGGTCCCCACGCGTACTCGGCGCAGGTGCCCGCCGCGACCGCTCGCTGGCCGCCGCACTCGCGAAATGCTCGGACCAATGTCAGGCTCGCCCCCACCCAGTCGAGGTTCAGCGCCGAGCGCCAGTACAGCCCTGGCTCCGCATACCACGCCAGATGCAGCAGATGGCTGGCGCCGATCGCCTCGACGATCCGCCGCACTGCTGGTGCATCGAGGAGGTCGACCGGATGGAACGTCGTGCAGCCCCCTGATGGCGGACGGCGTCCCAACGCATGCACCTCGAAGCCCCGCCGCTCGAGCGCCGGGACCGCGTGCGCGCCGACGAAGCCCGTAGCGCCCGTGACGAGGACGCGCCTCGCACTCATCGGAATGCTCCTGGGCTCACGCAACCGTCTCCGCGCCGGTCCAATCCGGGTAGGTCCGATCGCGCTCTGCGATGATCGTCACCGGCTCGGGCCAAGTCACGTCGAGGGCCGGATCGTTCCAGCGCAGGCCGCGCGCGGCATCAGCCACGAAGGTGCGATCGATCATGTACAGCACCTCGGTGTCGTCCAGCAGGGTCTGGAAGCCGTGCGCGAAGCCGGCTGGAATATAGAGCGCGGCCCGGTTTCCGGCGGTCAGCTCGACCGAAACCGCCCGCAGGTAGGTTGGCGAGCCAACCCGCAGGTCGACGATCACGTCGTGGATCGCGCCCATCGTGCAGCGCACAAGCTTTGTCTCGGCGTGGGGTGCGATTGAGAAGTGCATCCCACGCACGGTCCCACGTCGGTGATTGAACGAGACGCTGGACTGACGAAAATGCCCGACGAGCCCGCGCGCCTCGAGCGTCTCCTCGCACGCAGTTCGCGCGAAGAAGCCCCGCGTATCCGAGTGCGGACTGATCCCGATACGGTAAGCGCCCGGCAGCACTTCCTCGAAGATCATGTGGGCTCCAAGATCATGCGGGCTCTGCGAACCTCAATCGACCGCCAATTCCGGGATCATCGTGACGAAGCGGCCGCCCCATCCGCGGATCGCGGACATCTCGGCCATGATCTCCGCCTTCAGATTCCACGGCAGAATCAGGACCGTGTCGGGCCGCATCTCCAACAACGCCTCGGGCGCGATCACCGGAATGCGGCTGCCGGGCAGGAGCGTGCCCTGCTTGTGCGGTGAGCGGTCGGCCACAGCCTCCACCAATTCCGGGCCGATCCCGCAATAATTCAGGAACGTGTTGCCCTTCGCCGCCGCTCCGTAACCGACCACGCGTCGACCGGCCCGGCGCTCCTGGATCAAGAACTCCAGCGCCGCGCATTTGATCGATACGACATCGGCGGCGAAGCGCGCGTAGCCCTCGGCCGCAAACAGGCCGCCTGCCTGCTCGCTGGCGAGGATCTGCTCCACCGCCGGTGTCCGGGCGTGGGCCGAGGCCTGGTGGCAGAAGAACACGCGGAGTGAGCCGCCGTGCGTGGGCAACTCCTCGACGTCGAACACGCGCAGGCCCGAGCGCTCCAGGATGCCCGACACGACGCCGAGCGACAGATACGAGAAATGCTCGTGATAGATGGTGTCGAACTGTTTGTGCTCGATCATCCGCAGGAGGTGCGGGAATTCGAACGTGCCGGCGCCGTCGGGCTTGAGCAGCACGGCGAACCCCGCCACGAAGTCGAGGATGTCGGGCACGTGAGCGAGCACGTTGTTGGCCGCCATCAGGTCGGCGGCGTGGCCTTCCGCCTTCAACCGTTCCGCCGTCACGCGACCGAAGAAGGCCACCTCGCTCGGGACCCCTCTCTCGCACGCCACCGCGGCGACGTTGGCCGCGGGCTCAACGCCCAGCACCGGCACGCCGCGGGCCACGAAGTACTGCAGCAGGTAGCCGTCGTTGGAGGCGACTTCCACCACCTTGCTGTCCCGCTCGAGCCGGAAGCGCTCCGTCATCGCCGCGACGTAGCGCTCGGCGTGGCGCAGCCAGCCGGAGGAAAAGCCGGAGAAGTAGGCGTAGTCCGAGAAGATCGCCTCCGGGGTCTCGAACGCCTCGAGCTGTACCAGCCAACAGGCTTCGCAGACGTAGGCGTGCAACGGATAGAACGCCTCCCCCCGCCGCGCGCGCTCCGGCGGCACGTAGGCATTCGCCAGCGGCGATAGGCCGAGATCGGCCACCGTTCGCGACAGCTCCGTCCCGCAGGCGCGGCAGCAGGGCCGAGCCGCCACAGTGCTCTGCCCGGAGCTCATGCCACAACCCTTCCGACTTCCGATGCCAGCGGACCGTCCGCCGCCGCACCCCTGGCTCGACCAGCGGCGAGCGCTTCGTAGCGCGCGATCTCAGCGTCGCACAGGCCAGCCGCGTCCGCGCCGCGAAGCTGCGCGCGATACCACGCTCCGGTCCAGTCCAGCGCTTGGCCCAGCCGCAACCGCCGGTCCCAACCGAGCCGGCTGCGGGCCTTCGACGCGTCGACCTTGAGGAACGTCGCCTCGTGCGGATGCTGGCCTTCCGACACGCGCCACGCCGCCCCCTCGCCCCAACCCGCGGCGAGCTTGGCCACAACATCGGCCACCGGCCAGCAATCCTCTTCCGCGGGTCCGAAATTCCACGCCTCGGCGTAGGAGGCGTCGCTCTCCCCGCACAGGGTCTCGGCCAGCCGGAGATAGCCCGACAGCGGCTCGAGCACGTGCTGCCAGGGCCGGATCGCTCCGGGCGCTCGGATCTCCAGAACCTCGGCGTGCGAGAACGCGCGCACCGCGTCGGGCACGAGGCGATCGAGCGACCAATCTCCGCCGCCGATCACATTGCCGGCGCGCGCGCTGGCGACCCGCGCAGGGTGTTTGGCCGAGGTGCCTTCCGCTCGCCCTTGCGGGCTGAAGAACGATGCGCGGTAGGCGGCCGTGACCAACTCGGCGCAGCCCTTCGAGTTCGAGTACGGGTCGCGCCCCCCCATCGCCTCGTCCTCGCGATAGGCCCAGGGCCACTCCCGGTTCTCGTAGGCCTTGTCCGAGGTCACGATCACGGCGGCGCGGACCGATGGACAGGCGCGTACGGCTTCGAGCAGGTGGACGGTGCCCATGACGTTGCTGGCATAGGTCCCGACCGGATCCTCGTACGAGGGCCGCACCAGCGCCTGGGCAGCCAAGTGCAGCACCACCTCCGGCTCTGCCTCGCGGGCGCAGGCGCGCAGGGCATCGAGATCCCGCACGTCGCCCGTGCGATGGTCGATCCGGTCGGCCACGCCTGCGAGAGTGAACAAGCTCGGCAGAGTCTCCGGCGGCAGGGCGAAGCCCGTAACTCGTGCGCCCAGGCGTGCCAACCATAGGCACAGCCACGCACCCTTGAAGCCGGTATGCCCCGTCACCAGCACCGAGCGCTTGGCCCAGAAGACTGGATCCGGGTTGAGAGGTCCGATCAACGGCCAGTCTCCATCGGCGCGCCCTGCCCCCAACGCGGCTCGTCTGATCACCAGACTTTCCACGGAGCAGACTTGGTTGCCCACAGCGCCTCAAGCTGGTTCTTGTCGCGCAGCGTATCCATCGCCTGCCAGAACCCTGTGTGGTGGTACGCGTGCAGGTCACCCTCCCGCGCCAGCCTCTCCAAGGGCTCGTTCTCCCACACGGTGCTGTCGCCGGGTATGTAGTCCAGGACGGCCGGATCGAGCACGAAGAAGCCACCGTTGATCACAGCCCCGTCGCCCGCCGGCTTCTCGCGGAAGCTGCGGATCGCGTCGCCCTCCAGTTCGAGCGCGCCGAACCGACCGGGCGGAGCCACCGCGGTCAGCGTCGCGAGCCGTCCGTGTGCGCGGTGAAAGGCTTTGAGCGCCGTCAGATCCACGTTCGAGACGCCGTCGCCGTAGGTCATGAAGAACGGCTCGGTCCCAAGATAGGGACGCACGCGCCGGAGCCGTCCGCCGGTCATCGTCTCGGCGCCCGTCTCGATCAGCGACACGCTCCAATCCTCGGCGCCGGACCGATGAAACTGCACGTTACCCGAGCCGGTGGCGACGGTCACGTCGGAGAGATGAAGGCGATAATTAAGAAAGAATTCCTTGATCATGTAGCCGCGGTAGCCGAGGCAGACCACGAACTCGCGCACGCCGTGGGCGGCGAAGATCTTCATGATGTGCCACAGGATCGGCTGGCCGCCGATCTCGACCATCGGCTTGGGTCGCGTGCCGGTCTCCTCCGACAGGCGCGTGCCCAAGCCTCCTGCGAGGATCACCGCCTTCATCCTAAACCCCGCTGGGCTCCCAACCGCGATCCATGCACCGCTCCGATGAGCCCTTTCAGCAGGCGCGACTCCGATCCTGGGTCGCCTTGTGACCAAGCGACCGCGGATCTCGATCTCGACCAGCCGAACCAACGCGGCTGCGGGCCTCAGCCGTCCCCGAAGCATACGGGAGATTTTTGAGATCTCGGCATCGATGCAACGTGGCCGCAGCTACCATGTGGCGCACGGTCCGTCGACCTCGTCGGCGGCGAGTCGATTGCGGGCCTCACGGAAGCGGGCCCCTCTCACGGCGCACGCCCTAACCGTTCGGCGCGAGAACAGGGTTCATTCGAGGCTATCGCATCGGAGCACTACCCGCGACCGAAGACACGAACATCCTTGAGATGGAGGGGGACGACATTGTCGACCGTGATCTTCACGAACCGAACGCTCTCCCCCGACAGCCGCAGGTCGAGCGGCGTCGCCGCATCCCAATTGGCGACGACAGCATCGAAGGTGAGTCTGAGATCCTCGGGACTCGCGCCGACGTAAACCTGCATGCGATTGGCGCGCCAGCCGAAGGCGGTCGGTCGGTTGACGATCTCGATCCGCTCCACGCTGTGCGGCTCTCCGAGGTCGAGAAGCCACCAAGGGCATTCTTCCGTCTCGGTATGGAAGAAAAAGTCCTTGTCGCCGCCATCCGGCGTCATCATGCCCTCGACGGGCGACCAGGGCGAGGGCGAACTCTGCGTCCACCGCTTACCCAGGGACACGCAGATCTCTTGCGACCGTGACCCGGCCTCACGGGCGCGCGAGCCCAAGAGCGTGTCCTCGAACACCCCCAGCGTCTCCTGAAGATGCTTGGTGGTGATATCACGCCCGAACAGGATGTCGGGCAGCTCGAACCGATCGCGGATCAGAAGGTTGCTCAGCACGCTCTGATCGTGGCGATGGTCTTGGAAGTCAGGAAAATTATCGAGACCGCAGGTGTTGGGCTCGTCCGTCAAGATCCTCGAATCGCGGCAGTATCCGAGCCATTCCGCGACGAGGCGGCGCGTCTCCGGCCCGGCGATGAAGGCCATGTAGGTAGCGATGACCTGCTCACGCTCCCAGTAGGCAGGGGTATCGCACCCCATGTGGTAGAAGCAGTCGCGCTTCGTCCAGCTCCGGTTCTGCGCCGGCTTGCGCGCGATCGCGATGCGCCGCTCTCCTCCGGACAGCCATGCCAGCATCGGCAAGATCGAGCGCCCGAGGACATTCCCGTCCTCGGGCAGGCTGTCGTTGTAGACGATGAGGTCGCCGTCCTCGCTCGTCTCAAGCGCGCGGGAAACGATATAGGGTTTCCAAAGCCAATAGCCCTGACCCCGCGCACGCTGGAGGATGTCTCGGTTCTCGGAAAAGAATGGCGTCGCTCGCACCCGGTCGAAGGTCCAACTCTCGATCGTCTGGAACTCGCCGGTCGCCGCCGCTGAAGCCGTGAAGATCCTCTGGCGGTCCACGTAGCGCTGACCCGAGGCGAAGGTGACCAACACGCGACGGACCGCCCGGAACCGATGTCGCAACCCGAGCGACATCGCTTCGCGCTCCGCAGCGCGCCGTGCCTCGTAGCTGTTGGCGGTGAGGCTCGCCGAGCGCACCGCATCGTCGTAACGAATGTCGACGATCATCGCATCCACCGGTTCAGACGCTGCATACCATCCACCGAGGACAGGGCTGGGTGTAAGACTCCAGCGTGATCTTCTCTCAGCATCTGAGGATCTACTGCAATTCTAAGGGAGGAAGAACAGTCTGCGGCGACGGGCATTTTCGTTCGGGTTGCCTCGTGGGAAGGCGCCCGCTATCAGACGAGCCCGGCGATCCGGGCTCGCCGCGGCGTTCGAACGGTCAGCGATGCACATCATACACAAGACGCGTTGCCGGGTGTGTGGCAACCCGGCCCTCAAGCCGGTGATCGATCTCGGGATGCAGTACCTGCAGGGTTCGTTCGTCAAGCCCGGCGTGCAGGCCCCGCCGAAGCGGCGCATCCCGACCGAACTCGTGCGCTGCGATATCGCGACGAACGAGGAGGCCTGCGGGCTGCTGCAATTGGCCCACTCGATCCCCCCGGCGATCCTCTACGCCAATTATTGGTATCGCTCGGGCACCACGCAGACGATGCGCGACCACCTGGCCGGCATCGCGCGCACAGCTCAGAGCCTGCGCGGAACCCGGCCCGCCCGCGTCCTCGACATCGGCTGCAACGACGGCACGCTCCTGCGCTCCTATCCCGACGGCGTCGAGATGTGGGGTGTCGATCCTTCCGACATCGCCTCGGGCCTAACCCACCCGATCCAGGTGATCAACACGGTCTTCCCCTCGCCCGAGACCGAGGTCCGGCTCAAAGGCAAGGCCTTCGACGTCGTCACCTCGATCGCCATGTTCTACGACCTCGAGCACCCGGTCGCGTTCGCCCGGCAAATCGAGGGGCTTCTCTCCGAGGGCGGCATCTGGGCGCTTGAGATGTCGTACATGCCCCTGATGCTGGTCAAGAACTCGTTCGACACCGTCTGCCACGAGCACCTTGAGTATTACAGCCTCTCGGTCCTGCAGACGATCATGGCACGGGCGGGCCTGCGCATCTTCAAGATCGAGTTCAACGACGTCAACGGCGGCAGCATCCGCTGCTGGTGCTGCAAGGCCGCCTGCTTCGCCTACGACACGGACGAGGCGCGCGATCTCATCCGGCGCGTGCAGGTGCGCGAGTTCGAGATGGAACTCGACACCGACACGCCCTACGCCGAGTTCCAGGCGCGGCTCGACCGGCTGAAGGCGGAGATGACCGACCTCATCGCCTGGATCCGCACCGAGGGCAAAACCATCCACGTCTACGGCGCCTCCACCAAGGGCAACGTCCTGCTGCAATGGTACGGGATCGACCACCATCAGATCCCCTACGCCGCCGACCGCAACCCCGACAAGGTCGGGGCGATGACGCTGGGCACCGACATCCGGATCGTCAGCGAGGAGGAGTCGCGGGCGATGCGTCCGGACTACTACCTCGTCCTGCCCTGGCATTTCCGCGCCGAGTTCCTGGAGCGGGAGCGCGAGACGATCCTCGCGGGCACGAAGATGATCTTCCCGCTCCCTGAGATCGCCATCGTCGGGGCGGAGAACATCGACGCTGAGATCGCGCTGGCCCGGGCCGAGCGGACCGAGGCCACGCGCTACCTCGCCGGTGATCGCTGAACCGGGCGATCCTACGAAGTGCCGATCCGCTACAGGAAGTGGCGAGCGGTTGACCGACCTGCCGTCGCTGATCGACGGCCACAACACGGTCGCGCCGCGCACGATGCGCGTGCGGCCGTCTCGATACCGGGCGTGACGCGGTTCCGAGCGACCACGCCGTGAGCGACGGGGATAGACGATGGAAGCGATCGGCGAGCCGAAGAACGCGGCGTCAGCGGGCTCCGACGCCCAGGGCAAGGCTGCCGCCCACGAGCCCGCCGCACAGCCGGTCTACGACCTCGCGGGCAAGCGGGTCTACGTCGCCGGGCACCGCGGCATGGTCGGCGCGGCCATCGTCCGCCGCTTGGCGAGCGAGGGCTGCGAGGTGCTCACCGCCGGCTGGCCCGGCGTCAACCTGATGGAGCAGAGCGAGGTCCGCGCCTGGATGGAGGCGAACCGCCCGGACGCGGTGTTCCTCGCCGCGGCCAAGGTCGGTGGCATCCATGCCAACGCCACGCGGCCGGTGGATTACCTCTACAACAACCTGATGATCGAGGCGAACCTCATCGACGCGGCCCACCGCGCCGGCGTCGAGAAGCTGCTGTTCCTCGGCTCGTCCTGCATCTACCCGAAATTCGCCCCCCAGCCGATCGTCGAGGAGAGCCTGCTCACGGCGCCGCTCGAGCCCACCAACGAGCCCTACTCGATCGCCAAGATCGCGGGGATCAAACTGTGCGAGGCCTATCGCCGCCAGCACGGCCGCGACTTCATCTCCGGCATGCCGACCAACCTCTACGGACCGGAGGACAACTTCGACCTCCAGACCAGCCACGTCATGCCGGCGCTGATCCGCAAGGCGCACGAGGCCAAGCGCAGCGGCGCGCGCGAGTTGGTGATCTGGGGCACGGGGACGCCGCGGCGGGAATTCCTGCACGTCGACGATTGCGCCGACGCGCTGGTGTTCCTGATGAAGCACTACAGCGATCTCGGCCACGTCAACGTCGGTTCGGGCAGCGATGTGACGATCTTCGAACTCGCGGAGTTGGTCGCGGAGGTGGTAGGTTTCGAAGGCACCATCGTCACCGATGCGTCGAAGCCCGACGGAACCCCGCGCAAGCTGATGAGCGCGGCCAAGCTCCAAAACCTAGGCTGGCGGCCGCGGATCGACCTCGCGGAAGGGCTGCGCACGACCTACGCGTGGTACCTCGAGAACTGCTGAGGGCGCCGGCCCAAACCGGCGCCGCGGACCGCCCGGCCGCGGCTCACATCCGATCCTCAAACACGAGGTTCTCGGCCGGATACTCGACCATCAGCCGGCGCTGGGCCTCGGAATTGGTCCACTCGCCGATCTTCATGTAGCCGCCGCCGACCTCGCGGACCTCGATGGCTTGGCCCACCGTCTCGATGCCCTGGAAGCCCTGCGGCCAGTTGCACGAGAAATAGAACACCTGATCCACACGCTCGGAGAGGTGGCACACCCCCGGCCCGAACGAGCCGAACCCGAAGACGAGATAGCGGCCGTTGGCGATCGCCGCGACGTCTTCGGCCAAACTGCCGCTCTGCGTCGTCAGCGGCAGGCCGATGCGCGTCACGTAGTCTTCCAGCGCCGGGATCACCGGGTTGGCCCGGTTCTCGAACACCATCTTGACTGAGCGAATCTTTCCTTCTCCGAGCAGGCGCTCGATCACCATCTGATAGAAGGACAGGGGCGGCTGCGGGTAGTTCGGGTCGATCCAGGTGCTGAAGATATCGCCCGAGCGGATATGGATGATGAGCTGATCCTCGGGCTTTGCTGGGAACACCGGCGGCAGCCCGTTGAACACGCGATGGATGTAGCTGTGGACCACCTCGCGCATTGAGAGCGGATGGCGCGCCTGGACCATCTTCTGGAACGGCAGGTCGAAAAACATGCCCGACAGGAAGGTGCCGTCGTCCGGCAGCGGCTCGCCCGCGGGGATGAAGGTGATCCCCTCGCAGGTCAGGCGCTCCGTCAGGAAGATCGCCTGGCTCCGATCGATCTTCGGGATCTTGATGAGCGTCAGCCCCAAGGCGCGCGCGACCGAGATGGCGACGTAGTACTGCACCAGGCAATTGCCGAAGGCGCCATTTTCGAGAAGCGCGATGCCGACCAGCGCCTTCTTGCGGGGGCGTTCCGCGCTCACGAAGCTGTAGGAGGTGTGGAGCACCGCGCCGGGCCGCTCGTGGAGGATGTTGAAATCGACGCCGAGCTGGCGGCGAAACACCATCAGGTCGACGATCGCGGCCTCGCACCACACGTGCAGCCTCGCCGCCTGCCCGGCGGCCGCCGGAAGCGAGACACGGACATGGCGCGCCCACGCCCCCGCCCCCGTCGCGACGGGCACGCGCATCTCCCGATCCGCCGCGCTGAGCGGGGCTGCCGTCTCGGGCTCCGCCCAATCCTGCCCGTCGGACGAGAACGCCAACCGCAGGCCACCTCCCTCCCCCAGATCCGGAACGCCGGGCTCAGCCAAGCTCACCGAGACGGCGTGGATCGGAAATCGCGCGCCCAGATCTACGCGGAGCGTGATCGAGCCCCGAGTGTCGCCGTGCCGGGATTCCGCGTCCCCGGCGAGCAACGGGTTCGAGCCCGTCGTCCGGGACACATCCCGGGTGATCGCGAGATCGACGAGCTCCCTCCCCTGATCGGCCCCTGCGCTCATGCCGCCCCTGACATCTCCCCCGCGCGACCGGACCACGAACTCCGAGCCGCACCCGTCCGCCTAGCCGGATGTCGCGGGGCGAGGCAAGCCGAAGCGGCATGAACGCGGCGAGCGACCCATCGCGTCCCGGGTCGCGGCGCGGTTGACCGGAGCCCCCTCGCCTGTTCAGACACCCGCGATGACCATGCCCTTCGACGACCCCGAGCTCTACGTCAACGTCGCCCTCGGCAAGCCGGCGACGCAGAGCTCGTGGCCGTGGTGGTGCCCCGTGGGACCGGACGGGCTCGTCGATGGCGAGTTCACCCGGGAGTACAACGCGCACACGGAGGTCGACGACCCAGCGTGGTGGCAGGTCGATCTTGGTCAGCGCCTGCCGCTGTCGGCGATCATCATCCACAACCGGCGCGAATTGGCCCGGGAGGCGGCCCGCTCCCTCCGGGTCGAGGTCTCGGAGGATGGGGAGGCCTGGACCCTCATCCATGCCGGGCTCACGCATTTTCGCGCGCGCGGGCAAGCGAGCCCGCTGCAGCTGCCGCTCGGCGGCTTAATCTGGGCCCGCTTCGTCAAAGTATCTCTCGACGAGCGCCAGCCCCTAGTGTTGACCCAGGTCGAGGTGTTCGTCGAGCGCCCTGCGCTGGAATACATCCGCCTGCGCACCGAGCTCGGCCTCGATCTCCCCCTGCTCGGCGAGGCACCGGGCGCGGTCGAGCAGATGAGCTATCGCCTCGTGGGCGCGCCGGGCACCCGCGACGCGCCCCTCATCGGCCTGTCGCTCGTGCTCAACCCGGCGCTCGGCAACGGCCTGATCCAGCACGCCATGGCGATCGCCCTCGCGCGTCGGTTGGGCCTGCGCTACTTTCAACTCGCCAAGCGCGACATCAGCGGCGTGATCGCCCGCACCGAGCCGGTCGAACTCGGCGGCATCATCTTCGTGCCGAGCACCCATTCGCTGCCCGAGGGCGGCTGGTTCCTCGAGGGCTATTTCTGGGAGCTGCACGAGCAGTCGCGCTTCGCCCGGGATCTGCTGACCCCGCACGACAAGCGCGAGATCGTCCGCACGATCATCCACCCGTTGTTCAACCTGCTGCCCCCGGTCTTCGAGCGCAAACCCGAGGACGAGCTGATCTTTCACATCCGCTCGGGCGACGTGTTCAGCAGCTGGATCAACGCGGCCTACATCCAGCCGCCTCTCTCCTTCTACACCCTCGTCATCGATCGCTTCCTGGCGGCGGGCCGGATCACCCGGGTCAAGCTCGTCTACGAGAACCGGATGAACCCGGTGATCGACGCGCTGGAAGCACATCTCACCGCCCGCCAGATCCCGTTCTCGGTCCAGAGCGGGACGATCGTCGAGGACACGAGCGCCCTCGTGGACGGGCGCCACCTCGCGTTCGGGTTCGGATCGCTCGGCCCGGCGATCTGCTACCTCTCCGATTCGGTCGAGACGTTGGTCTCGTTTCCCAACGGCTACGATCACAAGTTCCGGGAGATCCCGACCGTCAAGAACGTCGTCGAGGTGCTGGACGCGGGTGACTACATCAAGCCCGGCGGCTGGGACAATTCCACTGATCAGCGCCGGATGATGCTCGAGTACCCTGAGTCGAAGTTGCGCATCGAGGGGACGATCTGATCCCTGTGGGCGCGCCGCATCACCGGAGGACGAAGCCGCCCCTCCGTTGAAAGCTGCGTGGAGCCGCGCATCCCCGAACGCACGCATGCAAATGAGGTCGGACGTGCAAGTCTTCGAATTGATCGTGATCGAGCGGGCCAGCCAGCGCACCCTGCTGCGTCTGCCACCCGCCGAGCGTCCGTGGGGGACGTTCAGTCGGGGCGAGCTGTTCCGGTTCGAGGGCCGCTATTTCCCGATCGACCAGGTGATTAGCCAATTTGCCAGCCGCGGCACCGCTACGCTGTGCAGTACCATCCTGCTCGTCGGCTCGATGCTGCCAGAATCGGCCCTGGGCGACGTCGTCATCCCAGAGCCTTCGCCCCTGCCGGAGGCGTTACCGGACAGCCTGTCCAAGACCGATGCACCGGTGCAGGACCGCGGACGCCGGAGTTGGTGGTCCCGTTGAGATGCCGAGATGTTCAGTTCCACGGCGACGTGATGACGGCCGCAGATGAATCGGTGCCGTCGTATCGATCCCGTCGGTCGCTCGGTTCGGCGCGCCGTTCCGTGTTGGCGGTCCGATCGGTTCGGGTATAACGCCTCACCGCGGCCGCGCCTGACGCTTCGCCCGCCGAGGCGCACCGGTCCGCGGGTCGCGCGGACGCAGATTTTTCCGGTTCAGCAGATCGAGCGCGAGGCCTATGCGAGACACGATGACGGATCGCGATGAGGGGCAGTCGGTCGCCGTGGTCTACTTGGCGCGCGGCCAAGGAGCCGGCTATCGCGAGAGCTTCGAGCGGTTCCGGGAGTCCTACGAGGCGCACCCCGCCGGCATCGCGCATCAGTTGTACGTCATCTTCAAAGGCTATCCAACGCGTTCGGCGCGCGAGGAGGCGGAGCAGATCTTCTCCGGTCTCGCGTACTCGGCGATCGAGACCGAGGATCTTCGGTACGACATCGGCGCCTACGCCGATGCCCTGCCCTCCGTATCCGAGGACATCGTCTGCTTCCTGAACACCTATTCCGAGATCGCCTCGCGGTCCTGGCTCAGGAAGCTGATCGACAATCTGCGATCACCCGGCGTCGGCATCGTCGGTGCGACGGGCACCTATGAGAGCTTACGTACGCTCAACCGGGGATTTCCCGATTTTCCCAACCCTCATCTGCGCACCAACGCTATGGCGCTCCGCCGTCGCCACGCCGAAGAAGTTTTTGCGAATTACGCGATCGGCACCAAGCTCGATACGTTCTTCATTGAGAGCGGTGTCGACAGCCTTACGCAACGCGTCTTGAGCTTGGGTCTGACATGCCTGATCGTGGGAGCGGATGGGCGCGGTTACGCTCCGGATCACTGGCCGCAGAGCGGGACTTACCGCCTGGGATCTCAGGAGAACCTCCTCGTCCACGACAACTACACCCGGGAGTTTCTGACGCTCACTCCGGACGAGAGGCTGACCGTCGCGGCCGCCTCCTGGGGAGGCAGCGTCCCACCCAGCGTGGTCGAGGTCGATACGCTACGCTGAGGCTGGAGCGCTGAGCGGCAATTCGGAGACGTAGCCCAATCTCTCCCATCGAAGGTCGCGATCTGGCTCTTCGACGCGCTTGTCCAGGCCCTGAGGCCGTCGGAGACGGGACGCGGAGATCCGCTCCGCTCGGCGCTCACGCTTCGAAGCTGGCGGCGAAGGTCCGCAGATCGATCGGTCCAGGATTGTACTCCTCAATGCCCTCCGCGATCCGCGCCTCGATCGCGTCGAGAAACTGCTCCGGGTCGGTGATCGAGCACTGCCGCAGGTCCCAAAACGCGTAGCGCCACCAGCGCACCTTCAGGAAGCGCTCGATCAGCGCATCCGAGAAACGCATCTTGACGACCCGGGCCGGGCTGCCGGCCACAACCGCGTAGGGAGGCACGTCCTTCGTCACCACCGACATCGCCCCGACGATCGCCCCGTCGCCGATGGTGATGTCGGGCATCAGGAAGGCGCCGTGGCCGATATAGACGTCGTTGCCGATGCGCACGCGCTTGGGCCAGAGATACGGGCCGCAGATCTCATAATCCGCCGCGCGCGGCTCCTGCCGGTCGAGCACCGCCGCGTGATTGGTGTAGAACAGCGGCGAGGTGCTGCCGGCCCAGATCGGATGGCTGCCGCGCCCGACCTGCACGCTCTCGCCGATCGACACGTACCGGGCGATGTCGGCGCCGAAATAGTACCCGCTCACCGCGTACGAGAACGCACCGATCGTCAGGCAGTAGTCGATGCCCATCCACTTGATGCTGCAGGGCGGTTCGAAGAGGGTGTCCGGCGGCAGCGCGAACGGCGTCGGCTGCAGCATCGAGACCCCGCGCCGGAGCAGTTCCTGCTTCATGGCCTCGGTGATGGTGATCATCCGGCGTCCTCAAGGGTCTGTCGGGGCCGTGCCGGCGCTGCCGGCGATCGGAGACGGCCAATTCGTCGAGCGCTGCCCGGGGGTTGCACCTGATAGCCGCCGCCTCGGGAGGCCGCAACGCTCGTCCTGCCGGGCCTAGGGGACGCCGGCGCGGTGTGGACACGCGCCCGGATGGGTGCCGCGAGCCGGACGGCGCCGGGATCGGCGGCCGTGGCTCCGGAGCCATTGAACGCGGGCGGTTGCCGGGGCGAAAGCCACACCGCCGCCACCCCCTCCACCGCGCCGATCCGGGAGGTCGAAAATCGGGCTGGTGCAGGGCACTACGGTGCGGCGCGCGCGTTGAGATACCGGCGGCCTGCCGTGTGCGGAGACGGAGTGCGGGGATGACCGGAGCCAATGCCGATCTCAGCGCCTGGTTGAAGGAGGCGGCGGCCGAGTGTCGAGCAGCGGCCGCGACCGTCCGCGGCGCGGAAGCCGACGCCCTGATGCGGCGGGCGACGCGCTACGAGATCCTGGCCGAAGATGTCGAGCTGCGCGGCCATCGGTCCGGCGCCTGAGCCCGAGCGCGCCGGTGCGATCGATCCGATGCACGCGCGGATCGACCCCCGCGTCGGGCGGAGGCTGAACCCCGATCGCGGGCATCTCGCGACCCGCCACCCTCCGCTCGCGGCCCGCATCGCCGATCGGGCGCACGCCATCGGATGAGCACGATCCTCGAAGACCTGACTTGGATTCACCGGGGCTGGACCCGCTTCGGGATCGCGGCGTACCGGGTGGACGGCCCGGGATTGATCCGGCGCGAGGTCGAGGATCACGGCGCCTGCGCGGTCGTTCTGCCTTACGATCCGGAGCGGCGCGTCGCCCTGCTCGTGGCGCAGCCGCGGGTCGGCCCTCTCGTCGCCGGGGTCGCGGAGCCGCTCCTCGAAGCGCCGGCGGGCTGTCTCGACGGCGAGAGGCCGGAGGCGGCGGTCCGGCGCGAGGCACTGGAGGAGGCGGGCGTCCGGCTCGGTCCGCTCGACCTCGTCGTGCGCGGCTGGAGCATGCCCTCGCTCTCGACGGAGCGGCCCTGGCACTACCTTGCGCCCTACGGCGCGGCCGACCGCATCGCCCGGGGCGGCGGCGTGGCCGGCGAGCAGGAGGCGCTCAGCGTGCACGAGATCCCGCTTGCCGCCTTGGCCGCCAGCGCCGCGCGCGGCGAACTCACCGACGTCAAGACCCTGCTGCTCGTCCTCGCCCTGCAGATCCGGCGCCCGGACCTGTTCGCCGGACAGGCCGACCCGCACGGTCCGAGCCGCCTCAGGCCGAGACCGCCGCCAGCAGGTCCCGCTTGACGGGTCCCTCCTCCATCCCCTCCACGTCCGCGCGCAGCGCCGGCAGGAAATCCTGCCACGTGACGGTCGCCCGCAGGAAATCCCATCGGATCTCGGACCGCGACACCGTGCGGACATCAACGGCCGCCTCGAACAGCACCGAGGCCAGCATCTGGTGCGGCGTGAGCCGTGAGCAGGCGAGCGGGTCGCGCGGCACCGCCCGGAACAGCCGGCGCACCTTGTCGCGCATGCCGATGACGTGCGCCGCCGCCGTCCGGTCGGCGAGGATGTAGCGGTCCCCGACGCCCTCCATCAGCTCGGCCAGATGGTCCTGATCGAGCACGGCCCAATTCCGTTCCGGCTTCATCCGGTCGAGGCAGGCCGCGAGCGACCCGGCAAGTTGGTGCAGGTCCGGGCGGATGAACAGGAGGTGAGTCACGGGGCGGCCCGCATGATCCAGGTGCTCGACGAGGTCGCCGACCGCACCGATCCGGTCGAGCATCCGGCCCTGGTTCAGCATATGGCGGTCGCCGGGCGCGAAATCCGCGATCAGGGATCCTGTGTCGGCCATGAACTGCGCGTCGCGGCCGATCGCGAAATGAACGTCCGTTTTTAGCAGTCCCTCGATCTCGGCCTCGCTCACGACGTCGGAGGTCCCCGCCAGGCTCTCCAGCACGCGCTCGGCGAAGCGCGGGAAGACCCGCGGCGCGTCCGCGACCCGCGCCAAGCCCAGCCGTCGCAAGGCGCCCTCACAGCCGGGCGGGAAGTAGGGCAGCAGGTAGTCGAAGCTGTCCTCGGGCGTGATGACCTTCGACCCCGTCTCGCGCCAGGTCGCGACCCCGTAGCTGACGTCGACGCCGCGCTCCGGCCCGGAGACATTCGCGTCGATCCACGCTTTGATTCCGGGCAGAGTCCGGGCGGGGAAGCGCATCTGGCCGAAGAAGGCGACGAGGAGATGCGTGCGTCCCGCGCCCACCCCCGGCGCGGTCGGCTCCGGCGCGGAGGACGTCGCTAACCGTGCACCGATCTCGGCCCTCAGGAGGTCGGCGTTCGGCCAGTACCACGGGTCCGGATCCTGGCTCGCGCGCTCCAGATCGGCCCGCGCCACGGGGCGCGGCGCGTCGCCGAGGGCCAACGGGAACAGCTTGGCCCGGAGGTAGAGCGGGTGGAGCCGGCCCTGCGTAAATTCGGTGTTGACGCTCTCCAGTTGGGCAGCCTCACTGAGGTAGCCGCAGGTCATCAGGAAGAAGGAGACGACCGCGAAATTCTCGGGCGCCCCGTCGAAGACCCGCGTCGCTAAGCGCTCGATCGTCTCCGCGATCAAATGCGGCGCGATCGGCTTGTAAAGCAGCTTCATCAGGAGTTCACGCAGGATGACGGGATTGCGCTCGAGCTCGATGATGCGGACGAACGCGGCCGGTTGGAACGTCGCGAAATACTCCGTCTCGCTGCGCACGATCAGGTGGATCGAGGCGATCCGCCAGACGTCGATCAGGAGGGGATCCCGGTCGATCGCCGTGAACGGGATGGCGCGGAGGTCGTCGGCCGCACCCGCGAAGTGCTCGTGCTTGATCCGCTGGAACAGCAGCAGCAGAGCGATCTCCGGGTCGCGCAGGACGGCCTCGATCGCGATGCGGCGGATGAAGGGCTCGATCTCGGGGTCGAGGTCGGCGTTCACGCCGAGCCGCAGCAGGCGAGCGAACAGGGTCTTGCTGCCGGGGAAAATGCGGCTGACCTTCAGGAGGTCCCGCTGGGCGGCCGCGGACTGCGCGATCCCGTGCTCGGTCTCGTAGGCCTCGGCGATCCGCCTCAGCAGCGGCTCGGACAGATCGGCCGCGGACAGGCCCGCCAGGAATCGCACGAGCCGAATCACCCAGGCGTACCGGGTGAGCCCCACCGTCCGCCGGATGAGACGGTAGGCACCCTGCGCGAGCGCGGCGTCCAGGCGATCCCGGAAGGGGCCGGAGCCCCGTGCGGACGATCGCTGCTCCATCGGGGCGGTTTCTCCTGCGCTGGGATGCCGGACGCGACGCCGCCGGAGTACGGATCGTGGCTCGGGCGAGGCCGCAGGGTGCCGCACGCGAGCACGCCGCACGGCCGGCCCGTGCATCGGCAGGCGAGCTACTCCGCCGCGGCCGCCGTCGGATACTTGTCCCCCATCACCGAGGGAAGCTTCACGACCACGGTCACGCAATCGGTGATGGCCTCGAACGCGGTCGCCTCGCCGGGCTCGACCGTGACGATGTCGCCGGGCCCCCACGACCGCCCGCACATCACCACCGACCCGGAGACGATCAGAGTCAGCTCGGTCGCGACCCGGTGGAGGTGCTCGCCCTCCCGGTCCCCCGCGGTGTAGTGCTTCACCCCAACCTCGACGTCGGGGCTCCGCAGGGCGGCCGGCGCGAAGTCGCCGACAAACCAGCCCTTCGTCATCTCGTCCAGACGGTGGTGTTTCATCGCCCGCTCCCCTCCTCGGCGACATGCTCGAAGGCGTTGAGCTGCTTCAAGGATTTCACCGGCCGGTAGGCGTCCTTCGGCAGCCGGATCGGGCGAATCACCTTGTGGCGCAGGATCAGCTCGTTGAGCGCTGGCGCTACGTAGAAGCGGCCGTTCACCTGCACGCCCTTCAGGATCATCTCCTGCAGCGCCGTGAAGAAATCACCGGCGTGGCGCAGCCAGTAGAAGCCCGAACTCGCCTCACGGCTGATCGGGCGCTTCTCGGCGACCTCAACCACCTGACCCTCCTCGTCGCGTCGGATGTACGAGTAGCGGGGATGGAGCGATTCGAAGGTCAGCACGCCGCCGTCGGCGCCGCTCGCCCGGAGCTGATCGATCACGTCCACCACGTCGATGTCGTGGTGGTCGGTGGCGCTGACGATCACCAGTTCCTCGTCGAGCGCCAGCCGACCGATGGCGAGCAGGGCGGTGCAGGCCGCCCCCGCCGTCGGGCGATTGACCTCGACCACGACCGCCTGCGGGGCGATCATCCGCAGAATGCCCTCGACGTGGTGGGCCTCGTTGTCGGCCTTGCGCACGCAGACCACGATCCGGCTGGGCTCGAGCAGAGCCAGCGCGTTGATCTGGCGTTCGAGCATGAGCTGCCCATCCACCTCCGCGAGCCAGATCGGGTAGGGGTCGGTCTCGGACTGGATCGGCTCGCCGGCGGCCAGGATCAAGATGTTCATGCCGCCTCGATCTCCGCGATGCGCCGGTCGATATTCGACAGGGTCACGTCGGCGACCGAGCGGACGACGAGCAGGTGGCAGCCAGAGGCGCGGGCGGCGCGGATGCCGTGCTCGTTGTCTTCGACGATCAGGGTCTCGTCGGCCCGCACGCCGAGGCGCGCGAGGGCAGTGGTGTAGATCTCCGGGTCGGGCTTGGCCTTCGACACATCCTCGTTGGAGAGCGTCAGGTCGAGGTGGGCGGCGAGGTTGGCGCGCTCCATCATGATCGCCACCGACTCGCGCACCGAGTTCGAGGCGACCGCGAGGCGCAATCCTCGCGCCTTGAGGCGCGACAGGGCGAACTCGTGCGCGAAGGTCGGGCGGCAGCGCGTGCTGACGATCTCGAGGGTGTAGATCTGCTTGAGCTTGTTCAGGAACCCGTGCAGCTCGACCGGCAGGTTCTCGGTCACGGTCAGCATCTCGAGCTTGCGGCGCGTAGGCAGGCCGTCGAAGGTCGTGAGATGGTCGGCCCGGCTGATCTCCATGCCGAAATGCTGAAGCGCCCGGTTCAACGCCTCGTAGTGCCAGTCCTTGGCGTCGATCAGGACGCCGTCCATGTCGAAGACGACCGCCCGGATCATGGCCGGAACGCCCGGCTCGCGTCGTCGGGACGGTCGGTGCAGAGGGTCACGTCGCCGGACAGGTCCGACAGGCGCTCCCAGACGGGACGCGGATCGCGGCCGTGCAGCTCGGGGGAGACGACGCAGACCGCCTTGCCGGCCTCCCCATGGCGGGCGATGACGTCCCGGTCGAACCAGTCGCCGCGGAACGCATCGAGCCACACGCCCGCTGCCTGATCATAGAGGATCGGCTCGGGCTCGACGTCGCTGTGGCGGGTGTAGAACGGCAGGCCGGCGGCGGCGTAGCGCACCGTCTCCGGCCCCGACATGTCGAAGGCGAACCACGGGATCGCACGCTCGGCGAACGCCGCTGCGAGCAGTCCCGAGAGGCCGTCGGCCTTGACGTTGACGGCGAGCGGCAGGCCGGTGCCGTCGAACAGGGCCAGCAGGTCCTCCCACGGCAGGGCATCGGCCCCGGCCGGGTCGTGGGATACGACGAGGCGACCCATGAGATCACGCACGTCCGTCTCGGTGCCGTAGCCGCCCGCGACAGTCCGGCCGAACGCGACCGACGTGTTCTTCTCGGAGGCCGCGCGCCACCACCCCCGATGGCTGATGATCTTCATCGCTGGGCCGCCCGCCGCGAGACCGGCAGCGACAGGAACAGGTCGAGGTCGGCCGGCACGCCGAGGCCGTACATGCCCGCCGCCTCGCGCCCGACATTGGCGATGGCGATGCGGGCGCCGTCGGCGATCAGCTCCTCGTAGACGGGCGCCACGTAGAACTCGCCGTTCACGCGCTTGTCGGCCGCGATCATGCGCTCGGCCCCGCGCACGAAATCCGTGCCGCGGGCGAAGTTGTAGATGCCGACCGTCGCCTCGTCGGAGATCGGCTGCTTCTCGACCACCCGCGTGGCCAGCCCCTCGTCGTTAAGCGCGACGAACGACCATTTCGGGTCGTGCGCGGTCATGGTCATGATCAGGCCGTCGATGCCGTCGCGGTCGCCGGCCGAGAGGTAATCGTCGATCGGCGTGTCGATGTACTGGTCGCTGTTGGCGATCATCAGCGGGCCGTCGCCGATGTGGTCGCGGGCGCACAGCACCGTGCAGGCCGCGCCCTCGGTGACCGCGTCGATCTGGACGACGGCGCAGCTCGGTGCCCAGCGCGCGAGCGCGGCTTCGAGGCCGTAGGCGGCGACGTGCTCGCGCCGGCAGATGAACACGAAGCGGTGCGGTCGCCTCGGGCGCAGGTTGTCGATGACCACCTGGATCATCGGCGTCCCGTGGATCGGGATCAGGGGCTTCGGGTCGCTGTAGCCGGCGACCGCGAAGCGGCTGCCCTGTCCGGCCATCGGGATCACGATCGTCAGCATGGCGGGATCGGTCCTCACGCCGCCTCGCCCGCCCGAGGGGCTTCCAGGGCCGCGGCGGGAGCGGCGAGCCCGTAATAGTCCCGCAGGATATCGCCGTACTCGGCCGCCTGGATCGCGCCGCGGATCCGGCCCCGCGGCGAGATGTCGACGGCCATCAACCGGTCGTTAAACGCGGACGGATCGTTCAGAAGCGCGTAGGGCAGCACGTGCCCGTGCGGATATGCGCGCAGCCGCTCTCCCTGGGCGCCGAGGTCGAAGGCCACCACCGGCAGGCCCGTGCGCAGGCCGAGCGTCAGGGCGTAGGAATAGGTCTCCGGCCAGATGGCGGGCAGCAGCACGATGTCGGCGAAGGCCTTCGCGGTGAGGTCGAGCGCCTCGTCGTCGCTCATGTACTCGCCGCTCTCGGTGACGCCCACGGCCTCCAGCGCCGGCTGCAGCGCGGGATCGGAGAAGCCGATGATCGTGTAGGAGATCGGCAGGTCGCGATCGCGGGCGTCCGTGGCGAGCGCCTGGAGGAAGCGGGCGCCCTTCATCATGTTGATCGCGCCGAGCACCGCCACCCGGCGGGTCTGCCCCCCGCGCTTGCGGATCGCCGGCCGGATCCGGCGGTCGGCCTCGAAATGCGGCCGCACGGCGATCGACAGGTCCGGGAACACGCCGGTGAGCCGCCCGGCGGTATCGCCCGAGGGCGCGAACACCTGCGCGGCGCCGGCGAGGAACGCCCCGAACACGGCGCGCCGCTCCTCGGGATCGGGCTCCTCGATCGCCGCGCCGTCGGCGGTCAGGCAGCCGCGGCAGACCGGCACGGGGGCGAGCCCGCAATAGGTGCCGTCGGGCTGGACCAAGTGGTTGCGGTGGCAGACGGGCGAGAAGTCGTGCAGCGTCCAGGCGTAGGGACGCCCCGACTCGGACACCAGCCGCATCATCGTCCTGGCCGCCGACCAGCGCAGGCCGGCGAGCGAGTGCACGTGGATCAGTTGCGGCGCCAGCCAGCCCAGGAACTCGGCGATCTCCGCCTCGTCGCGGGGCAGGTACAGGCTCTCCAGGGTCGGCAGGTAGAGGTAGTCGCCGCTGCGGTTCGAGACGTTGATCTGGATGTTGCGCTTGCGGTCGATCGACAGCAGCACGACGTGGGCGCCCTGCCCGAGCAGGCGGTTGATCACGTCCTCGATGTGGCGCTGGATGCCGCCACCCCAGGAATGGGTCACGAACAGCACCGCGCGCTCGCGGAAGTGGCGTGCCAGCCGGTAGAGGTCGATCCGCGCCCGGGTGCGGCGTCCGGGATCGGCGGCGACGAACTGGCCCACCACCGCCGGGTAGTCCGGGTGCTTGGCGAGCAGGGCCGCCTGGCCCTGGTCATACTCGCCGCCCTCGTCGAGGCCGAACGAGATCTGCCCGGCATGATAGACGAACACGTCCTCGGCGAGCAGGTTCGAGAAGCCGAGCTTACGGGCGCGCATGCACCAGTCGTTCTCCTCGCCGTAGCCCTTTCCGAAGGCCTCCTCGTCGAGGCCGCCGACGGCGGCGAGCGACTCGGCCGTCATGTACATGCAGAACCCGACGCCGGTGGGCACCTCGACCGCGCGGCCGCGGTTGATCCGGGCGACCACGGCGTCGAGTTCCGGGCGTGCGATCTCGAGTTGCATGCCGTTGTTGGCGTTGAACTTCGGGTAACTGCAGATCGTGGCGTTGTTGGACAACGGCGTGATGCTGCCGACCCGGGGCCGGGCCTCGGCATGCGTCACCAGCCGGTCGAGCCAGTCGCCGAACACCTGCGCGTCCGAATTCAGCAGCACCACCGCCTTGCCCTGGCGCAGCGACAGGCCGCGATTGACCGAGCGCACGAAGCCCATGTTCCGCTCGTTCTCGACGAGGTGGAACAGGCCGCGGCGGGCCAAGGCCGCGAGGTCGCCGGTCAGCTCCGGGTCGGGGGAGCGGTCGTTGATCGCCAGCAGCGTCATCTTGGTCCGCTGCCGGGCCGCGAGGCAGGCGTGGATCGCCCGCAGGGTCTCGCCGCGGCCCTTGTAGACCGGCACGATGACGACGACGTCGGCGTCCGTGATCGACAAGCAGGGCGGGAGCGCGTCCCATTCCTCCGGCTCCGGCGCCAGCATCGGCGGCCAGGGGCCGAGGTCGTCGGCCGAGGCCATCAGGCCGGCGGCGTGGCCGGTGCGGACGTAGTGCAGGAACGGCGATTCGCCCGCCGCGAGCAGGTGCCCGTAGGCCTTGCCGTAGAACTCGTAGGAGAAGTGCTTGTTGGGCAGCCGCCCCTCGTGCTGGCCGTGGGCGACGAAGTGAGCCAGCGGGCCGCCGCGGGCGTCGGCGACGTCCGGGTAGCGCTTGCGGTAGAAGTCCGGGTCGAAGTGCGGCTCGAACAGCAGCACCTCGTCCATCAGCGCGTCCTCCTCCTCGGAGGGCGGCGCGCCGTAGCGCGGATCGAACCCGGCGCCGACATCGACGCCGTGCATCAGCGCGGTGGCGAGGTGGTGGACGAAAGGGGCGAGCCCGGTCTCCCGCACGTAGGTGTGCCGGTCGAGGTACTCCAGGCCGTTGAAGTCGGCCCGGGGGTTGCGGCCGGTCCGCCAGCCGCGCTCGCAATAGTCGCGGATGGCGTCGACGTCGTCCGGTACGCCGTAGCGGCTCCGGTAGAAGGCGTGGTCGAAGTGCAGCGCGGCCAGCGCCGCCTGGAGGCGCAGGTAGGTCTCGGGCTCGACCGGCTCGCGGCCGATCTCGGCGACCCACGCCGTGTCCTCCACCGGGGGCCGCTCCGGGCGCAGGCCGCAGACGCGCAGGAGCGTGTAGATCGTGGCGTGCCGCGGGTCGGGATCCCGCCCCTCGCGCCAGCCGGCGCTCGCGAAGTGCGCGTAGGGCCGCAGCCCGCCGCCGCGCACGTCGGCGTAGGTCTCCCGGTACCACTCCTCGTCGACCGCCGGGAAGGCGATCCGCCCCTCGCCCGCGAACGGCGTCTCGCCGGCAAGCAGCGTCTCGGCCACGTAGCGGTAGAACGGGTCGCCGCGCACCGCGCGGTTGTCGGCGCGGGCCTGCACGAAGCCGGCGGCGTCGAACTCCTGGCGCGGGCTGCGCAGGTCCCGCCACGCGCCGGCCGCGTAGGCGCGCAGCAGCTTGTCGTCGGCCCGGTCGTCGGCCCGGCCGCGGTAGTAGGCGGCGTCGAAGTAGGGCGCGATCGTCTCGATCCGGTGGGCGACCGCCTCGTCCTCGCCGAGCGGGCGCGCCTTGCCGCCGTGCAGCACGTAGTGCAGCAGCGGGTTCTGCGTGGCGTAGCCGATGCCGCGGGTGAGGCAGTAATAGGGGATGTCGAAGCTGGGCGAGGGATCGCGGCCCTCACGCCAGCCCGAACTCATGTAATGCCCGGCCGGATCGACGCCGGCGGCGCGGAGATCCGGGTTGCCGTCGAGGTAGTACGCGCCGTCCACGAGCCGCCGGGCGAGCCGGGCGGCGCGGCGCGCGTCGGGCCGCGGCACCGTCGCGACGCCGCGGTCGAGCAGCGCGCGCAGGTAGTGCAGGAACGGGTTGATGCCGGCCCGCTTCAGGAAGGGGCGCTTGGCGAGGTAGTCGGCGGTCGAGAAATCGGGGCGCGGGTCGCGGCCCTGGCGCCAGCCGGTCCGAAGGTAGTCGCGCACCGCCGCCTCGCCGCCGATCCCGTACCAGCTCTCGTAGAAGGCGGTGTCGACGTACGGGGTGAGGGCCGCGATCTGCTCGGCCTCGGAAGCCGGATCGGTGCAGGGCGGCAGCCCGCCCCGGGCGGCCAGCCGGACCAGCGGGTTGCGGCTCGCGCGGGTGCCCGGCGACCCGGCCCAGCGGTGGAACAGCCCGTCGAGCCCGTCGAGCGCGCCCTCGCCCTGCCGCAACCCCGCGCGCAGAGCGCGCGCGGCGCCGCTGCGGGTGACGTCGCGACCGAGCCCGGCCAAGCTCTTGGTGAAGCCCTTGGCCATCAGGACGTCCCCGGTTCGGGCGCAGTCGAAAGGGTCGGCTCGATCAGGCTCATGACGGCTTGGCGTTGGCGGGCGCGCGGCGGCCGCGCAGATGTGATGGCGTTGAGCGCACTAATCGAACCGGCCGGTCCCGTAAACTCGCGCCGGCCTACCCGCGCGGCACGGGCCGCCCGTCGTAGTTCGCCGGCCCGACCCGCAGGACGGCCTCGTTGTAGTAGGGATCGTGCGCGATTTGTGCGCCCCACCGACGCGTGAAGCGCGCACTCTCGCCCGACCGCGCCCGCGGCGGCTGCCACGGCCCGGTATCGGCGAGGATTGCGCCCGGCTCGTAGACCGCGCGCTGGCCGGCCGCGCGGCGCCCGAGGCTATAGTCGGCGTCCCACAGGGCGGCGCCGAGCTCCGCGTCGAACCCGCCGGCCGCACGGAAATCCGCCGCGCGCGTCATCAGGCACGCGCCGCTCACGGCGAGGACGTCGCGCGCGGCGGCCGCGCTGAAGAAGTAGCCGTCCGGGCCGCCGTTGCCCTCGCGCACCGGCTCGGGCACGCCGGCGCCGGCCACGATGCCGGCGTGGCGGAACTGCCCGTCCGCGCCGACGAGGCGCGCCCCGACCACGCCGACCGCCGGCTTGTCGAACTGGGCGAGCATGCGCTCGATCCACGGGCGCTCGACCGGCTCCAGGGCGGGGTCGAGGAACAGCAGGACCGCACCCGTCGCCGCCCGGGCGCCGTCGTTGAGCCGGCCCGGAACGCTCCCGGCCCCGTCGGCGGCGATCACCGGCCGGCAGCCCGCAGCCCGCAGCCGGTCCAGATCGCCCGGCGCCGCGTCCCGGTCGAGCACGGGCACGATCTCGAGCGCGGCGTGGCTCGACCCCGCCCGGATCGCCGCGATCCGCTCCAGGAACGCCGCGACCGAGCGCGCCTCCTCGCCGACCGGGCCGAGGGACAGGAGCGCCACCACCGAGACGGTCTCCCCCCGCGGTCCCGGGTTCACCGCGTAGCGGCGCGCGCCGGGGGCGGCCTCGACGCGAGCTTCCGGCCGGCCGGTGCGCGCCAGATGCGCGCCGATCACCGCAAGCTCGGTCTCGTCCTGGCCGGTCCGGCGGTCGGCGCAGCGCAGCAGGATCCGCCGCAGGTGCCGGATCCGCACGCCCGCCTCGCCGAGCCGCAGGGTGAGTTCGAACGGGCTCGCCGCCTCCGCGAGCCAGTCCACCACCGCCGTGCCGCGGTAACAGGCCGCCCGGCCGACATAGTCGAAGCACTCGAGATAGTCCGGGCTCCAGGCTGGCTTGTGGAACGGCAGGATCCCGTGGGGCCCCTGCACCTCCTCGTCGCCGTAGATCAAGGCGGCGTCGGGGGCGCGGTTGATGTCGCAGGCGAGGTCGTAGAGGGCGCGCGGGGGCAGCTCGTCGCCGGCAGCGAGCCACAGCAGGTAGGCGTCCTCCCGCCCGCGCAGGGCCTCGGCCGCCGCGGCCGCGGTCCCGTGGACGACCGCGTCGGCGTAGATCTGCCGCTCCAGCGACAGCCGCGTGCGCGAGGCCGCCTCGGCGTCCGCGCCGGAGACCAGCACCACGAAGAGCGGGCGGATGACCATCAGGCCGATATGGCGGTGGATGTCCTGGACCTCGGAGGCCAGCGCGATCCGCTCGGCGGCGACGCGCCGGGCGTGCAGCGTCTCCAGCGGCAGCGGCGCCCGGCCCTCGGCCCGGCCGGCGACGGCGAAGTGGGCGAGCGGGTTGAGGCCGGCCCGGGCCACGTCCGGGTGGCGTTCCAAGTACCAGCGGGTCGAGAAGTCGGGGCCCGGGTCGCGGCCCTCGGCGACGCCGAAGCGCAGGTAATGGTGGAGCGGCGTCTCGAACGCGTCGATCAGCTCCGGATAGGTCCGCAGGTACCAGCCGCCGTCGAACAGCGGGTGCGGCTCCGAGCCGATATGGACGCCGCGCTCGATGTAGTCGACGAGCGGGTCCTCGTCGGGTCCGAGTTCGGGGTGGCGCGCCCGGTACCACGCGGCGTCGAACAGTGGGTTCGGATCGGCGGCGGCCCGGACGCCGTGGGCGAGGTAGTGCACCAGCGGGTTGGTGTCGCCGAGGCCCGGGACGCGGGAGCGGTACCAGCCGATGTCGAACAGCGGGTGGGGATTGCGCCCCTCGCGGCCGCCGTCGCCGAGGAAGTGGACCAGCGGGTTCTGGCCGGAGCCGGCCACGTCCGGGTTGCGCTCCAGGTACCACGAGGTGTCGAACAGGCGGCACGGGTCGCGCCCCTCCGCCGCGCCGCCCTCGATGAAATGGGCGAGCGGGCTGCGGCCGGTCTCGACGAGATCCGGGTTACGGGACAGGTAGAAGGCGGCGTCGAACAGCGGGTGGGGATCGAGCGCCGCCCCCTTCGTCCGGTAGTGCAGCAGCGGGTTCATCCCGCGCGCGCCCGGGTTGCGGGACAGGTAGAAGGCGGCGTCGAACAGCGGGTGCGGGTCGGCCGTGCCGCGATCCTTCAGGTAGTGCCGCAGGGGATCGACCCGGGCGTCGGGCGCGTCGGGGACCTGCCGCAGGTAGTGTGTGGGATCGAACATCGGGTGCGGGCTCAAGCCCGCCCGCGCCCCGTCGGTCAGGTAGTGGAGCGCCGGGTTCATCCCGGACTCGGCCACGTCCGGCACCTGCTCGAGGTACCAGGGCGAATCGAACAGCGGGTGCGGCTCGGCGCCGTCCTCGGGCTCGCGGCCGAGATAGTCGAGCAGCGCGTTCTCACCGGCATCCGGGAACCGCTCGCGGTACCACGCCGTGTCGAACAGCGGGTGTGGGTCGTAGCCGAGCCGGGCGCCGAGGCGGATGAAGTGGACCAGCGGGTTCTCGCCGGTGGCCGCCACCTCCGGGTGGCGGGCGAGGTACCACGCGCTGTCGAAGAACGGGTGCGGATCGACCCCCTCGCGGCCGCCGTCGGCGAGGAAGTGCAGCAGCGGGTTGAGGCGCGCCTCCGTCACGTCGGGGCGCTGACGGTGGTACCAGTCGGTGTCGAACAGCGGGTGCGCCTTGCGGCCCTCGTAGCCGCCGTCGCGCAGGAAGTGGTGGAGCGGGTTCTTGCCGCCCTGGGCCACGTCGTCGTTGCAGACGAAGTACCACGACGTGTCGAAGGCCGGGTGCGGATCGAGCTCCCGGACGGCCCCGCGCGCGATGTAGTGGAGGATCGCGTTCTCGCCCGCCTCCGGCGCCTGCGCGCGGTACCATGCGGTGTCGAACAGCCGGTTCGGGTCGTAGCCCTGCCGCGCACCCGCCCGCAGGAAGTGCCGCAGCAGCGTCTCGCCCTCGTTCACGACCTCGGGATGGCGGGCGGCGTACCACGCGCTGTCGAACAGCGGCCCCGGATCGACCCCAGGCCGCACCCCGTGCGCGAGGTAGTGCAGGAACGCGCTCTCTCCGGGCGCCGCGGCCTCGGGCGTCCGGCGCAGGTACCATTCCGTGTCGAACAGCGGGTTGGGGTCGACCTCCGCCGTGTTCTGGTGGGCGGCGAAGTGGGCGACCGGGTCGTCGGCCGCGTCCGGATGGCGAGCGGCGTACCACGCGGCGTCGAACAGGCCGGAGTCGCGGATCGCTCGCGCCACCGTATCGCCCCCCGAATCCCCGGACGCGGCCTCGGCGCGAACCGGGGCGAGGGTGTCGGGTTGCTGCGAGGCGTCCATGTCATCCCGGGTCTTCGAACGGGCGCAACTGATACCGGCGGCTCCCGCACGCCGCAACGCCCCCGGGTCGCGGCCGGATCGGCGAGTTTTTACCGGGGCCGGCCAGGATCCGATCCGGCTCGCACCGTGCGCCCCGCGTCGCGGGCCGAGCGTCCGTGGCGCGAATCCTCAGCCCGCCGCGGGGGTCAGCGTCGGCAGGTCCGGAGGCGGGGCGCGCAGGCCGTCGCGCTCGCCGGGGGGCAGGCCGTCCCAGGTCGTGCGCAGCCGGTCGTAGGCTCCGCGGTAGCGCACCAGCGTGCGCTGGATGTCGGCGGCCGCGGGCAGCCCGTGCCCGTCGATCACCGGCGCGCCGCCCCGCCCGTCGAGGCCGACGCCGGCGACCGTCACCCGGTCGGTGTGGGCGCGCAGCAGCGTCGCCGCCTCCGACAGCCGGGCGACGTAGTCGGCCAGGGTGCGGCGGTAGGTGTAGAACTCGGCCTGGGCGAAGGCGTAGTCCTCGGGGGTGTAGGTGTCGCGCGTCATGCCGTCCGATCCGGTTCGGCCGGACCATGGCCGAAGCGGGCCCGCGACTCCAGGCCCGACCGAGCGGTTCGCGGGCATCGGACGCCTACCGCCTCGGCCGACCCGAAGGCCTCCGTCCCGATGTGCCCCGAGGCCCGGATCGGGCCGGCGACGAGTCGGGCGTTCGAGACGCCTATCGCGCGTAGGCGTAGGCGGTGGCGGCGGACGCGACGGGCCCCGTGACGCTGGAGAAGACGCCGATGACCTTCTGCACCTCGGTGAACGGCGCGTTCGACACGTAGACCAGATCCCGGTTGCGCATCCGGAACGCCTGGCTGGTGAACAGGCTGTTGGGGTCGCGCATGTTGATCCGGTACACCACCGGCACCAAAGGCGTGCCCAGCAGCTTCGAGTCCGGCGCCAGACGCCGAACCACGGCGGCCGGCTCGAACCGGAAGATGAACGTGCCCGCCGGGTCGGCCTGGAAGTCCGACAGCCCGCGCGCCTTGGCCAGCGCCTGCGCCAGCGTGATGCCGTCGGCGGAGAACGGCAGCTCGGTGGTGTTGCCCAGCGCGCCGACCGCGATGAACGTCTGCGGATCGCGCACCAGGGTCAGCACGTCGTTGGGCCGCAGGTAGATGTTCTCTTTGGGGTTGGACACCACGGTGGTCATCGGCACGGTCGCCGTGACCTTGCCGCGCGACAGCCGCACGAAGGTCTCCGACACCGGCGAGCGCACGCCGCCGGCGGCGGCCACCACGTCGAGGATGCGGTCGCCGTGGCCCGACAGCGGCAGGCGGGCGCCGGCCGCGCCCTCGCCGGTGACGGTGACCGCCTGGCTGATCGGGCGGGTGACGGAGACGAGCACCTGGGGCTGGATGG
>NZ_JAUYZI010000043.1 GCF_030700245.1 Methylobacterium amylolyticum | reverse complement strand
GCCACCCTTGTATCTAGGAGGCGGCCCTGTGATGTGCTGAGATTGGGGCTGCGCCGGGTGGGGTGGCCACCCCACCCGGCGCGCGGCGTTTGGCGCCCGCCCACCCTCCGGCCACAACCGTGGGAGAGCTTTGGGACCGAACGCCGCCTCGTCACGCACGACCGGACAGTCGCTCGATTGCCGCTCGCATGGACAAGGCAGGTCACCGTGACACGCATCCTCTGTGGCGTCGACATCGGCGCCGACACCCTGGTCGCCCGCCTGGGCCGGGACGGGCCCGAACACACCTGCCGCAACACGCCGGAGGGTCTGGCCGACCTCGTCGCCTTCTGCCGGACGCATCGGGTCGACGTGGTGGCCATGGAAGCCACCGGCGGCTACGAGCGCTTGGCGTTCGGCCTGCTCTGGGGCGAGGGCCTCGCCTGCGCGCTGCTCAACCCGCGCGCCGTGCGCCGGTTCGCCGAGGGTATGGGCGTGCTGGAGAAGACCGACCGGATCGATGCTGGGCTGATCGCTTGGTACGCGCAGGTCAAGGCTGTCCGGCCCACCCCGCTCGCCTCGGCGGCGCAGGCCCGGCTGACCGCCCTGGTGACCCGCCTGCGCCAGCTCACCGCGCTCAAGGTCAGCCAGAGCAACCAAGCCCGTCTCGTCACCGATCCGGACGCCCTGGCCTCGTTCGCGCCCATCCTGGCCGCGGTCGCGGCGCAGACCCGGCGCCTGGAGGCGCTGATCGCCGAAGCGCTCGCCGCCGACCCGCTCTGGGCGGCGCTGGAGGCCGAGTTCCGCACGATCAAGGGCGTGGCGGGCCGCACGGTGGCGCTGCTCATGGCCGAGATGCCCGAGATCGGCACGCTCTCGGGCAAGGCGGCGGCCAAGCTCGCCGGCCTCGCCCCCCTGGCCAACGACAGCGGACGCCGCACCGGCCCGCGGCCGATCCGGGCCGGGCGCGCGAGCGTGCGCGGCATCCTGTTCGTGGTGGCCGAGATCGTCCGCCGCCATGAACCGGACTTCCAAGCCTTCCATCAGCGGTTGAGCCAAGCCGGCAAGCCCAAGAAGGTCATCCGCGTCGCCCTCGCCCACAAGCTGCTCGTGCGCCTCAACGCAAAAGCCCGAGATCTCCGTGCCGCTCTGCCCCAACCCGCTTGACACCCCAGACAGTCGCTCTCCCGCAGAGGGGAGAGGGAGGGGCCTGTCGGAACCGGAGTCGCAGGCCGGCCCCCGCCGGGCGAGCTGCCTCACCCGTGGTCGTGGTGCCCGTGGTCCTCCGGCAGACGCAAGCCGAAATGGCTGACCAGATCCTGCACCTGCGCCGGGCTGAGCATTCGCGGGTTGAGGTTGCGCAGGAGCAGGTAGAGCTTGGCCGTCTCCTCCAGCTCCTCCGTGGCGAACACCGCGCCCTCCAGGCTCTCGCCGGCCACCACCGGGCCGTGGTTGGCGAGCAGGACGGAGCTGTACCGGCCGGACAGGCCCCGGATCGCGTCGGCCACCGCCGGGTCGCCCGGGCGGTAGTAGGGCACCAGCGCGGTGGCGCCGTTGCGCATCACGCAATAGGCGGTCAGTGGCGGCAGCACCGCCCGCGGGTCGATCTCGGGCAGCATCGACACCGCCACCGCGTGGGTCGAGTGCAGGTGGACGATGGCCCTGGCCTCCCCCCGGCTCTCGTAGAGCGCCGCGTGCAGCGGGATTTCCTTTGTCGGTTTATCACCCGAGACGAGCCGGCCATCGGCGTCGAGCCGGGAGATCCGCGCCGGGTCGAGGAAGCCGAGCGAGGCGTTGGTCGGGCTCACCAGCCAGCCGCCGTCGGGGAGCCGCAGGGAGATGTTGCCGGAGGAGCCCGGCGTCAGCCCCCGCTCGAACAGCGAGCGCCCGTAGCGGCAGATCTCCTCGCGCAGCCGCGCCTCGTCGCTCATGCCGTCGCTCCCTCGATCACCGTGAACCCCACATCGATCCTCTTTGCTCCGTCGCCGACGAGGCAGGCGGCGGCCTGCCGCCCGATCTCCAGGCGCGGCGTGCGCACGGTCGCGAGCGGCTGCGGCATCGCCGCGCCGAAATCGAGCCCGTTGAAGCCGAACAGGGCGAGCCGCCCCGGTACCGCCCAGCCCGCCGCGAGGCAGGCGAAGTAGCCGCCGAGCGCCATGTCGTCGTTCGAGAAGTAGACCGCGTCGAGCTCCGGGCACCGCGCCATCAGCGCCTCCAGCCCCGCCCGCCCCGCGGTCGCCGAGGAGGGCCCGGGCCGGATCTCCTTGTCCATCAGCCCGATCCCAGCCTCGGATAAAACCTCCTCGAACCCCGCGAGCCGCTTGCCAGCCCGCAAGTCCGAAAAACAATCGTGGCCGACATAGCCGATGCGGCGGTAGCCCCGGGCGCGCAGGAACTGGGCGCTGGCCCGGCCGACCGCCCGGTTCGAGAAGCCGACCACGGTGTCGATCCCCGGCCCATCGAGGTCGATCATCTCGACGACGCGCACGCCGGAGGCGCGGGCGAGCGCCGCGGTGCCCAACGTGTGCTCCAGGCCGGTGAGCAGCAGCGCCGCCGGGCGCCAGGACAGGAGGGCCGCGGTCAGCGCCTCCTCACGCTCTGGGTCGTAGTCGCTCACCCCGATCACCCCCTGCACGCCCTCGGCGTCGAGCGCCGCCGTCAGGCCGCGCAGCAGGTCCGGGAACACGACGTTGGCGAGCGAGGGCACCACGATCCCGACGAGGCGCGCGCCGCTGCCGGCGAGGCTGCCCGCGAGGCGATTGGGCACGTAGCCGAGCCGGGCCACCGCCTCCGCCACCCGCGCGCCCGCCCGCTTCGAGTAGGAGCCGTGGTTGCGCAGCACCCGCGAGACCGTGCTCTCGCCGACGCCCGCCGCGCGGGCCACGTCGCTGAGCGTCACGAGCCGGCCCGGCGGCTGGAAATCCGACATCTCCCGGTCGCTCCCGGCAGGTTTCGGGCCCGGCATGGCGGCCGGCCCGGCGCCGCACGATCGGATTGGCAGCGCTGCCAATTCGCGATAAACGACGATTCGGCGCCGCCGGCAAGAGCGGCGCGATCGATTCGGTCCGTGCCCCGATCAGTGCCTGGGGGCGGGCCGGGGACGGGACGGTCAGGCCGGGTCGCGCGACGCGCCGACCCGCGAAGCGCAGGGAGCCGGCGATGACGGAGGCCACGACGGGCCGCGCGGCGGTGATCGGCCTCGGCTCGATGGGCGCCGGGATGGCGGCCTCGCTGCTGCGGGCCGGGTTCGCCGTGGCGGCCTGCGACGTGAACCCGGAGGCGGTCGCCCGCTTCCGCGCGGCGGGCGGGACCGGCGCCGGGAGCCCCGCCGAGGCGGCTTCGGGCGCCGACGTGGTGATCTCCGTCGTCGTCAACGCCGCGCAGACCGAGGCGGTGCTGTTCGGCGAGGGTGGAGCGGCTGCGGCGATGCCGGAGGGCGCGGTATTCGTCTCCTCCGCCACGATGGACCCGGCACTGGCCCGCGGCCTCGCGGCGCGGTTGGAGGCCACCGGCCGCCACTATCTCGACGCGCCGATGAGCGGCGGGGCGGCCCGGGCCGCCGAGGGCGGGCTGACCTTCCTCGCCTCCGGCTCGGCCGCGGCCTTCGCCCGGGCGCGGCCGGCGCTCGATGCCATGGCCGGCACCGTCTACGAGCTCGGCGACGCGCCGGGCCAGGGCGCGGCCTTCAAGATGATCAACCAGTTGCTCGCGGGCGTGCACATCGCCGCCGCCTGCGAGGCGATGAGCTTCGCCGCCAAGCAGGGGCTCGACCTCGCCCGGGTCTACGAGGTGATCACGAAATCGGCGGGCAACTCGTGGATGTTCGAGAACCGGGTGCCGCACATCCTCGACGCGGACTACGAGGCCCGCAGCGCGGTCGACATCTTCGTGAAGGATCTCGGCATCGTGCAGGACATGGCGCGGGCGGAGAGATACCCGGTGCCGGTGGCGGCGGCCGCCCTCCAGATGTTCCTGATGGCCTCGGGCGCCGGCATGGGCCGGGACGACGACGCCTCGGTGGCGCGCGTCTACGCGCAGGTTTCTGGAGCGACCTTGCCGCTCCCACCCGCCGCCTCATCCTGAGGTGCCCGCGTCAGCGGGCCTCGAAGGAGGCTTCCAGGGTTCGCGCGGGTTCTGGAGCCCTCCTTCGAGGCCTCCGCTACGCTCCGGCACCTCAGGATGAGGTGATCTGACAGGACAAGGCGCAGGGAGTCCGAAGACAATGCCGCGGTTTGCCGCCAACCTCAGCCTGATGTTCAACGAGGTGCCGTTCCTCGACCGCTTCGAGGCCGCCGCGCGGGCGGGCTTCGAGGCGGTCGAGTTCCTGTTCCCCTACGAGCACCCGCCCGAGGCCATCGCCGAGCGCCTCGAGGCGAACGGCCTCACCCAGGCGCTGTTCAACATGCCCCCCGGCGACTTCGCCAAGGGCGAGCGCGGGCTGGCGGCCTTCCCGGAGCGGGCGGACGAATTCCGGGCCGGGGTCGACACGGCGCTCCGCTACGCCGAGGCGACGGGGGTGCGCCGCCTGCACATGATGGCGGGGCTCGCCTCCCCCGACGACCCGCGCGCCGCCGAGAGCTACCGCCGGTCCGTGACCTACGCGGCCGAGACGGTCGCGGGTGCCGGCATCGACCTGCTGCTGGAGCCGATCAACGGCCGCAACATGCCGGGCTACTTCCTGAACGATTTCGGGCGGGTGGCGCAGCTCATCCGGGAGCTGGGCCTGCCCAACGTCAAGCTCCAGTTCGACCTCTACCACTGCCAGATCATCCACGGCGACGTGACGATGCGGCTGCGCGACCTGATGCCGATCGTCGGCCACGTCCAGACCGCGAGCGTGCCCGAGCGCCACGAACCCGGCACGGGCGAGATGGGCGACGCCTTCCTGTTCGCGGAACTCGACCGGCTCGGCTATGCCGGCTTCGTCGGCTGCGAGTACATCCCGGCGGCGGGCACCGAGGCGGGCCTCGGCTGGTTCGCCCCCTACCGCAAGGGAGCCTGACGCGATGGCCCTCGCCTCTCACCGCATCGCCCTCGGCTGCGTCGCCGACGACTATACCGGCGCCTCGGACCTCGCCAACACGCTGACCAAGGCCGGCCTGCGCACGGTCCAGACCATCGGCGTGCCGGCCGACGACCTGCCCCTGCCCGCGGCCGACGCCGTGGTGGTGGCGCTCAAGAGCCGGTCGATCCCCGCGCCGGAGGCGGTGGCGCGCTCGCGCGAGGCGGAGGGCTGGCTGCGGGCGCGGGGCGCGGGCCACGTGATGTTCAAGGTCTGCTCGACCTTCGACTCCACCGACGCCGGCAACATCGGCCCCGTCATGGACGCCCTCCGGACGGAGGCCGGCGAGCCGATCGCGCTGGTCACCCCCGCCTTCCCGGAGACCGGGCGCAGCGTCTACCAGGGCAACCTGTTCGTGGGCGCGGTGCCGCTGAACGAGAGCCCGCTGAAGGACCACCCGCTCAACCCGATGCGCGACGCCAACCTCGTGCGGGTGCTGGCGCGCCAGAGCGCCGGGTCGGTCGGGCTCGTCGACGTCGCGACGGTGGCGCGGGGGGCGGAGGCGGTGGCCGCGCGCCTCGACGACCTCGCCGCAGCGGGGCACGGGGCGGCCATCGCCGACGCGATCTTCGACGACGACCTGGAGGTTCTCGGGCGCGCGATCGTGGCGAAGAAGTTCTCGGTCGGCGCCTCGGGGCTCGGGCTCGGGCTCGCGCGGGCGCTCGCCGCGGACGGGCGCGGCACCCGGGACGCCGCCGGGGCGGCGGTGGGCGAGCCGGTGGGCGGGCACGCCGCCTGCCTCGCGGGAAGCTGCTCGCAGGCGACGCTGGCGCAGGTCGCGGCGGCCGAGGCGCACATGCCGGTGCTGCGCCTCGACGCGCGGCACCTGCTCGCCGGTGCCGACGCGGTCGCCGAGGCGCTGGCCTTCGCCGGCGACCGCCTCGCCGCCGGCCCGGTGCTGATCGCCTCCTCGGCGGATCCCGAGGCGGTGCGCGCCCTCCAGGCCGAGCACGGCGCGGAGGCGGCCGGCCGCGCGATCGAGGACGCCCTGTCGCGGATCGCCGAGGAGCTGGTGGCGCGCGGCGTGCGCCGCCTCGTGGTGGCGGGCGGCGAGACCTCGGGGGCGGCGGTCGATCGGCTCGGCCTGCGCGCCTTCCTGCTCGGGCCGGAGATCGCGGCCGGCGTGCCGGTGCTGCGCACCGTCGGGCGCTCCGAGCCGATGCTGCTCGCCCTCAAATCCGGCAATTTCGGCGGGCCCGACTTCTTCGCCCGCGCCCTCGACCTGATGCAGTGAACGTGTCCCCGTGCGGCGCTCGGGCGGAGGCGAAATCCGCCTCGCGCAGCGATGCGTCGGATTTCGCAAGGAGGCTTCCATGCACGCCCTGATCCTCGGCGCCGCCGGCATGATCGGCCGGCGCCTCGTCGACGCTCTCGTCGCCGAGGGCCGCGTCGGCGGGCAGCCGCTCACCGCCCTGACGCTCCTCGACGTGGTCGCCCCCGCCGCGCCCGAAGGCTTCACCGGCCCGGTGCGGGCCGAGGCCGCGGACCTGTCCGCCCCCGGCATCGCCGAGGCGGCGATCCGCGCGCGCCCGGAGGTGATCTTCCACCTCGCGGCGGTGGTCTCCGGGGAGGCCGAGGCCGATTTCGACCTCGGCTACCGGGTCAACCTCGACGCCACCCGGGCGCTGTTCGAGGCGATCCGCGCCGCCCACGCGGCCGAGGGCTACCGGCCGCGGGTGGTGTTCACCTCCTCGCTCGCCGTGTTCGGGCCGCCCTTCCCCGGGATCATCCCGGACGATTTCTCCTTACGCCCGGCGACCTGCTACGGCACGCAGAAGGCGATGGGCGAGTTGCTGCTCGCCGACTATGCCCGCCGCGGCTTCCTCGACGGGATCGGCATCCGGCTGCCGACCATCTGCGTGCGGCCGGGCAAGCCGAACAAGGCGGCCTCGGGCTTCTTCTCCGGCATCATCCGCGAGCCGCTGGCCGGGCAGCCGGCGGTGCTGCCGGTGCCGGACACCGTCCGCCACTGGTTCGCGAGCCCGGCCGCCGCGGTGGGCTTCCTCACCCACGCCGCCGGCCTCGACCTCGCCCGCCTCGGGCTGCGGCGCAACCTGACCATGCCCGGCGTCTCGGCCACCGTCGCCGAGGAGATTGAGGCCCTGCGCCGCGCCGCGGGCGACGCGGCGGTCGCCCTGATCCGGTGCGAGCCGGACGAGCGGATCCTGCGCATCGTCGAGACGTGGCCGGAGGCGTTCGACCCGGCCGCCGCGACCGAGCTGGGCTTCCGCGCCGACGATTCGTTCGACGCGATCGTCGCGCGGCACGTGGCGGAGTTCCACGGGGGCTGAGCGGTTCCGGTCGAAGGGCTCGCGATCACCGCCTCCGTCTTTGCGAGCGCAGCGAAGCGACCCGGCGGCGCCACATCGACGGGCGTCGCGCAGCCCTGGGTCGCTTCGCTGTCGCTCGCGATGACGGCGCGGGCTCGGAGAATCGAACGATTCGGCCGGAAACCGTGTGCGGCGTCAGCTCAGCGCGGGCGCGATGTCGGTCTGCGGGAAGTCGTCGCCCACGAACAGCAGCGGCACGCCGTGCGTCCGCGCGCAGGCGTAGGCGAAGCAGTCGCCGAGGTTCAGCCGGGCCGGGTGGCGGCCCTTGCCGTAGCGGGCGTGGGCCGCGAGGGCCGCGGCCCCCTCCGCATCCGTGACGGGAATCACCCGGATGCCGGCCGTATCCAGGAAGCGCGCGAGCTGCGCTTCCGAGACCGTGATGTCCTGATCCAGCTTGCGTGACAGGGCGGTCGCCGTCTCGAAGAGCGCGAGCGCCGAGGTGATCGGCGCGTGCGCCGCGTCCAGGCATCGCATCAACGCCCCGGCGGCCGGTTCCGCCGTCAGGATCGCGACCATCGCCGAGGCGTCGACGAACATCACTCGTCGTTCAGGCTGTCGTAGAACGCCTTGTCCGCCGCGAGCCCCGTCCGTGGCACCGCATCGATCTCGTCCAGGAGCGGCTTCAGGCGCTCCACCAGCGGCACGGCCTTGTCGCGCCGGTCGATCTCCTGCACGAGCGCGATCCGCACCGCCTCGGTCTTGCTCACGCCCAACTGCGATGCCAGCCTGCCCGCGAGTTCGTTGACCGCCTCGCTGCGGATGTTGAGCGGCATGTCCGCCTCCGTGTAGACACGACGAGCGTAGTGTCTACACACCCCCGCCGCAAGCGCCCCACACACGCAAGAGAGCCCGGATGACCCGCCTCGACGAGGCCCGCGCAGCCCTGCAGACCACCTTCGGCTACGCGGATTTCCGGCCCGGGCAGGACGAGGTGATCGGCGCGGTGCTCGACGGCGCCGACGTGTTCGCGGTGATGCCCACGGGCTCGGGCAAATCGATGACCTACCAGCTCCCGGCGCTGGTGGATGCCGGCCTGACGGTGGTGGTCTCACCCCTCATCGCCCTGATGCACGACCAGGTGCAGCAGATGCGCGGCTTCGGCATCGCCGCCGCGACCCTGAATTCGAGCGTGCCGGAGGCGGAATCGCGCGAGACGTGGCGCGGCATCCGCTCGGGCGACCTGCGGCTCCTGTTCGTCTCCCCCGAGCGGCTGCTGATGGACGGCTGCATGGACGCCCTGCGCGGGGCCGGGGTACGGCGGCTCGCGGTCGACGAGGCGCACTGCGTCTCGCAATGGGGCCACGACTTCCGCCCCGAGTACCGGGAGATCGCCCGCGCCCGGCAGGCGCTCGGCGACGTGCAGACGCTCGCGCTCACCGCCACCGCCGACGCCGCGACGCGCGCCGAGATCGCCGAGCGGCTGTTTCCGGAGGGGCGGCCGCCGAGGACCTTCGTCCACTCCTTCGACCGGCCGAACATCCGCCTGACCTTCGCGCCGAAGGACAGCCCGGCCCGGCAGATCGAGCGCTTCCTGAAGCACCGCCGCTCCGAGAGCGGCATCATCTACTGCTCGTCCCGCAAGCGCACCGAGCAGCTCGCCGAGACGCTGAGCAAGGACGGGTTCGACGCCCTGCCCTACCATGCCGGCCTCGACCAGGGCACGCGGATGAAGAACCAGGACCGCTTCCTCCAGGAGGACGGGGTGGTGATGACCGCCACGATCGCCTTCGGCATGGGCATCAACAAGCCGGACGTGCGCTTCGTCTGCCACGCCGACATGCCGAACAACGTCGAGGGCTACTATCAGGAGATCGGCCGCGCCGGCCGCGACGGGCTGCCCGCCGACACGCTCACCCTCTACGGCCTCGACGACATGGCGCTGCGCCGCCGCCAGATCGACGAGAAGGAGATCTCCGAGGAGCGCCGCCGGGTGGAGCGGCGCAAGCTGGAGGCGATGATCGCGCTGTGCGAGGGCGCCACCTGCCGCCGCCAGTCCCTGCTCGGCTATTTCGGCGAGACGAGCGGGGCTTGCGGGCGCTGCGACCTCTGCCGCGGCGGCGTCGAGCTGATCGACGGGACGGTGGCGGCGCAGAAGGTCCTGTCGGCGATCGTGCGCACCGGGAGCCGCTTCGGCGCGGCCTATGTCTGCGACGTGGTCCACGGCAAGGAATCCGACCAGATCCGCCGCAACGGCCACGGCAGCCTCAAGACCTTCGGCGTCGGCGCCGACAAGCCGGTGGCGGCGTGGCGGGCGATCCTGCGCCAGCTCTTCGCCGCCGGGGCGGTGGCCGAGAACGGCGACGGCTACGGCGGCCTGTCGCTGACCGACAAGGGCACGGAGATCCTGTACGGCCGCGAGACGGTCCAGGTCCGCCCCGACCCGGAGCCGAAGGCGGAGGCCCGGGACCGCCGCCGCGGCGCGCCGCGGGCGGCCGACGAGATGGGCCTGTCGGAGGCCGACGAGGCCCTGTTCCAGCACCTGCGCGGCCTGCGCGCCACGATCGCCCGGGGCGAGGGCATCGCCGCCTTCATGGTCTTCCCCGATCGGACGCTGATCGAGATGGCCCGGCAGAAGCCGGTGGACCTGTGGGCGATGCGCAGCGTGCACGGGGTCGGCGAGCGCAAGCGCGAGGCCTACGGCGAGCGCTTCGCGGCGGCCATCGCCGAGTTCCTGGCCCATCCCTCGGCGGCGTGAGGCCGCCTCCGTTCGCGCTACGGTGCGGGATGATGTTGCAACGCGGGCGCGGAACGCACTAATCCGTCGCTGCCGTGACGCCGCCCGGTCCGGGCCGTCCGGTCCCGGTTCCGGGACCGACCACGCCGAGGCTGACCATGTTCCGCAACGACGTCCCGATCACGCCCGAACTCGTGGCCCAGCACGGCCTGAAACCGGACGAGTACGACCGCTTCCGCGGGCTGATCGGCCGCGACCCGACGCTGACCGAGCTCGGCATCGTCTCGGCGATGTGGAACGAGCACTGCTCGTACAAGTCCTCGCGCAAGCACCTGCGCGGCCTGCCGACCTCGGCGCCGTGGGTGATCCAGGGGCCGGGCGAGAACGCGGGCGTCATCGACATCGGCGACGGGCTGGCCTGCGTGTTCAAGATGGAGAGCCACAACCACCCGAGCTTCATCGAGCCCTACCAGGGCGCGGCGACCGGCGTCGGCGGCATCCTCCGCGACGTGTTCACGATGGGCGCCCGGCCGATCGCGGCGCTCAACGCCCTGCGCTTCGGCGACCCGGAGCACCCCCGCACCCGCTCCCTCGTCTCGGGCGTGGTCGCCGGCATCGGCGGCTACGGCAACTCGTTCGGCGTGCCGACCGTCGGCGGGCAGGTCGGCTTCCATAAGCGCTACGACGGCAACATCCTCGTCAACGCGATGGCGGTGGGTCTGGCCCGGGCCGATTCGATCTTCTACGCGGCCGCGGCCGGCGTCGGGAACCCGATCGTCTACCTCGGCTCGAAGACCGGCCGCGACGGCATCCACGGCGCCACCATGGCCTCGGCCGAGTTCGACGCGGAGAGCGAGTCGAAGCGCCCGACCGTGCAGGTCGGCGACCCCTTCGCGGAGAAGCTGCTGCTGGAGGCCTGCCTGGAGCTGATGGCGTCCGGCGCCGTCATCGCCATCCAGGACATGGGCGCGGCGGGGCTGACCTGCTCGGCCGTCGAGATGGGCGCCAAGGGCGACCTCGGCGTGGAGCTCGACATCGACAAGGTCCCGGCCCGCGAGACCGGCATGACGCCCTACGAGATGATGCTCTCCGAGAGCCAGGAGCGCATGCTGATGGTGCTCAAGCCCGGCATGGAGGCGCAGGCCGAGGCGATCTTCGTGAAGTGGGGCCTCGACTTCGCGGTGATCGGGCGCACCACCGACACGCTGCGCTTCGTCATCAAGTGGCACGGCGAGACGGTCGCCGACCTGCCGATCAAGGAACTCGGCGACGAGGCGCCGCTCTACGACCGGCCGCACATCGCCAACACCCACCATCCGGTGGTCGCGCCCGCCGACGTGGCCGCCCCCGCCTCGCTCGCCGACGCCCTGACGCGGCTCGTCGGCTCCTGCGACCTCGCCTCGAAGCGCTGGGTGTTCGAGCAGTACGACCACTTCATCCTCGGCAACACCGTGCAGAAGCCCGGCGGCGACGCGGCGATCGTGCGGGTCGAGGACGGGCCGAAGGGCTTGGCACTGACCTGCGACGTGACCCCGCGCTACTGCGAGGCCGACCCGGTCGAGGGCGGCCGGCAGGCGGTGGCCGAGGCGTGGCGCAACATCTCCGCGGTCGGGGCCCGCCCGCTCGCCATCACCGACAACCTCAACTTCGGCAATCCGGAGAAGCCCGAGGTGATGGGCCAGCTCGTCGGCTGCCTCCAGGGCATCGGCGAGGCCTGCCGGGCGCTGGACTTCCCCGTCGTGTCCGGCAACGTCTCTCTCTACAACGAGACCAACGGGGTGGGCATCCTGCCGACCCCGACCATCGGCGGCGTCGGCGTCCTCGACGACGTCGCGCGCCACGCCACGATCGCCCTCAAGCGCGAGGGCGACGTGCTGGTGCTGGTCGGCGCCGGCGAGGGCTGGCTCGGCCAGTCGGCCTATCTGGCGGTGATCGAGGGCCGCGAGGACGGCGCCCCGCCCCCGGTCGATCTCGGGCTGGAGCGCCGCAACGGCGACTTCGTGCGCGGCCTGATCGCCTCGGGCGCCGTCGACACCGTCCACGACCTCTCCGACGGCGGGCTGGCCGTGGCGCTCGCCGAGATGGCGATGGCCGGAGGCCTCGGCGCGGCGCTCCCCGAGGTGCCGGTGGACCTGCCCGCCCACGCCTACCTGTTCGGCGAGGATCAGGCCCGCTACCTGCTCGCCGTCGAGCCGGACGCGGCCTCCGACCTCCTCTACAGCGCCTCGGCGCAGGGGATCGACGCGGCCGTGGTCGGCGTCGTCGGCTCCGACCGTTTGACCCTGCCGGGCGGCGAGACCATACCCGTGGCCGACTTGGCCGCGGCGCACGAGGGCTGGCTGCCCGCCTACATGGCGAGCCAGCCCGCCGCCCCCGCCGCCTGAGCCCTGACGGAGTTGCACCGATGCCGATGGACGCCCGCGAGATCGAGCGGATGATCGTCGAGGCCCTGCCCGACGCGCGGGTCGAGATCCGCGACCTGGCCGGCGACGGCGACCACTACGCCGCCACCGTGCTGAGCCACGCCTTCAAGGGCAAGACCCGGGTGGCCCAGCACCAGATGGTCTACGGCGCGCTCCAGGGCCGGATGGGCGGCGTGCTCCACGCCCTTGCGCTGACCACGGGCGTCCCGCAGGATTGAGGGGCCTCGAAGGATCGAGCCCGATGGACGACCGGCCGAGCCTCTACGACGACGATATCGTGACCTGGGCCGAGGAGCAGGCTGCGGCTCTGCGCGCGCTCGGCACGCGCGGTGATCTGTCGAATGCCGTCGATTGGGAGAACATCGCCGAGGAGATCGAGAGCGTGGGGCGTTCTCACATCCGGGCTGTCGAGGGCCTGCTGATCCAGACGCTCGCGCACCTGCTGAAGCGTGTCTCCGCGCCGCTCGCACCTGCGAGCCTGCACTGGCGGGAAGAGATCGCGACGTTTCAGGCCACAGCATGGAACGCGTACGAGGCGTCGATGCGGCAGAGGCTCAACTGGGACAGGATCTGGAAGGTTTCACTGACGGCGGCGGAAGCGGGTCTCGGCGCTTACGGGAACGAGCTTCTTCCAGGCTTGCCAAAGGCTTGCCCGATCGATCCGCCCGACCTTCTCGCAGAGCGCTTCGACATTGATCGCGCTCTCCGCACGCTCGCGAGTTCGGTTGCAAGGCGCTGATCGACAGCGCACATACGAGAACGGCAAAGAGCAGGAAGCCTGACATGACCGACGCAAACACGACCATCCAGAACGAGATCGCCTCCCAGGATGTGGTGGTGTTCATGAAGGGCACGCCGCAGATGCCGCAATGCGGCTTCTCGGGGCAGGTGGTGCAGATCCTCAACTACCTCGGCGTGCCGTTCAAGGGCGTGAACGTGCTGGCCGATCAGGAAATCCGCGAGGGCATCAAGGCGTTCTCGAACTGGCCGACCATCCCGCAGATCTATGTGAAGGGCGAGTTCGTCGGCGGCTGCGACATCACCCGCGAGATGTTCCAGTCGGGCGAGTTGCAGACCTTCCTCGCCGAGAAGGGCGTGCCGGTGAAGAGCGCCGCCTGATGTTTTCGGATTCGGCGTCGCGCTGATGAGGGCGCCTCCGGGCGCCCTTTTTCGTGCCGCGGCCCCGGCATGAGGCGCGCGCATTCGCGTTTCGCGGGGCGATACCCTATATCGGAACCCTTCCAGACGAAGAGGTTCCGCTCGAAATGGCGACGGCGTCGCTCGACAGCGCCCGCGCGGCCGCACCCGCGATCGAGAAGGCGCCCGATTTCCGCCCCGAGGCGATCCCCGGGCAGCGCCCCTCCCTCGTCGGCCTGACCCGGGCCGAGCTGAAGGCGCGGCTCGTCGAGATGGGCGTGGCCGAGCGCGAGAGCCGGATGCGCGCCGGCCAGATCTGGCACTGGGTCAACTTCCGCGGGGCGACCGCCTTCGACGCGATGACCAACGTCGGCAAGGGCCTGAAGGCCGAGCTGGCGCAGCACTTCACCCTCGACCGGCCCGAGGTGGCCAACCGCCAGGTCTCCCGCGACGGCACCCGCAAGTGGCTGCTGCGCATGGCGCCGACCAACGCCCACGAGCACAACCGCGGCGCCGAGATCGAGTGCGTCTACATCCCGGGGCCGGACCGCGGCACGCTCTGCGTGTCCTCGCAGGTCGGCTGCACCCTCACCTGCTCGTTCTGCCACACCGGCACCCAGCGCCTCGTGCGCAACCTCTCGGCGGCCGAGATCGTGCAGCAGCTCGTCACGGCCCGCGACGAGCTCGGCGACTGGCCCGGCCAGATGCCGAGCCGCGACGCCTCCGGCGCCGGCGAGGCGGGCCGGCTCGTGACCAACATCGTGTTCATGGGCATGGGCGAGCCGCTCTACAACCTCGACGCCGTGGTCGACGCGGTGGGGGTGATGTCGGACCCGGAGGGGCTCGGCCTGTCGCGGCGGCGCATCACCGTCTCGACCTCCGGCGTGGTGCCGCAGATCCCGCGCCTGGGCGAGGAGGCGAACGCCATGCTGGCGATCTCGCTGCACGCGGTGCGCGACGACCTGCGCGACGAGCTGGTGCCGCTCAACCGCAAGTACCCGATCGCCGCGCTGCTCGACGCCTGCCGGCGCTATCCCGGCCTCAGCAACGCCCGGCGCATCACCTTCGAATACGTGATGCTGAAGGGCGTCAACGACTCGGACGGCGACGCCCGCGAGCTGGTCCGCCTCCTCAAGGGCATCCCGGCCAAGATCAACCTGATCCCGTTCAACCCCTGGCCCGGCAGTGCCTACGCGTGCTCGGACTGGGACCGGATCGAGCGCTTCTCCGAGATCGTGTTCAACGCCGGCTACGCCTCGCCGGTGCGCACCCCGCGCGGCCGCGACATCCTCGCCGCCTGCGGCCAGCTCAAGAGCGAGACCGAGAAGCTGCGCGCCCGCGCTCGGATGATGCTCGAAGAGGGGCTCGGGGCCGAGGGGTTCTACGCCGGCGCCGAGGATTAGGGTCAAAACCTCATCAGCTTGGCCGTGCGAGGGGCTGCTTGCGATCCCAAGCAGTCCTACGAGTGAGTCGGGAGCGGGCGTTCCATGATGATCTATCGCTCCTCCCCATGGTAGCTGTCCCGGACGAGGGCGAAACCTAGCTTCGCTCCGGTCGGCGATGGAGCGCTTCGAGCCGGTCCGCCCATCGCCGTGGCGATCACGACGCCCGCGATCAGCCGCGCGATCATACCCTACTCACCTTGGATCAACGCGACGGGGGGAGGGAGACGCAGCGAGACACGCGCGCTGCGCTCGTACCGCCTCACTCACGCCCGCGAGGTCGAAACGCAACGTCTCGCCGCCGACTTGCGCCGTGAGACTGCCGAAGCGCGGGAGGACACGAGCCGGGTCGGCACCGCGACCCAGCTCGATCGGCAGAAGCAAGCCCTCGGGTACGGGCGCGCCCGCCCGGCCCGACCAACGGGTGGCGCCTGTCGTAATGGTGACGTCGACGATCGAGCCGGGCGGGCGCTGCCACCTCGCGCTCTCGATCGCCAAGAAGCCCTGCCCGGCGGTCGTCCGCTGGTAGGCGATCATCTGCCCGTCGCGGCGGAGTTCGATCGTGCAGTAGGGTCCCAGCGGCCCCGCCGACGCCTTGAGGAGCCAAGGGCCGACCGGACGCTCGGTGACGGTGTAACGCCCGATCTGCCTCGTCACCGTCTGGGCTTCCACACTCCACGTTGTGGTCAACGCGCAGAGGAACACGAGGGGGTGGACCACGCGCCGGACCTTCGGGTGAGCTTTCCGTGCCGCAGGCGAGGGATCGACGCCAGGCTGTACCGAGGCGGTGGGAAGGGTGAGGAGGTCGGCCATGCGTTCGCATAACCCGCCGATGGAGTGGCGCTCAACGTCCGCATCCCACCCCCTGCGGCCGTTCACAGGGTCGAGCGGATCAGGTTTTGATCCGAGGGTGCGTCCAGGCCGGCCGGTCCGCCGCGAGGGCTGTGCGACGGCACACATGCGGCGCCGGGCATCGCGCCGGGGCGCGGGCAGCCCCGCACTCGACTTGCTTGTCGGAATGAGATCTGCGGTTCTCTTCTCTCTATAATCTGCGTCATCGTATCGTCGGTCGGCGGTGTCATTCAGTCGTGAAGCGCGCGATCACACGTCCGATACAGTCCTCGTCTGGACCGGATTAAGGCCAAGCTTCGATCCGTCTCCTCTTATCAAGGTCGGCCCGCCGCGCGGTGCGGCTGCGGCGACCGCGGGAGGAACCGGACGGATGCGAAGACTCGCGGCACGACGCGCGACGACCCTCATCGCCACGGCCTGCTTCGGGGTGGCGGGCGCCACCTCCGCCCTGGCCGGCTCGGCCGCCCAGCCCGGCCAGACCATCGGTCTGCCGGTCGGCGCGCAGCTCCCCGTCGGCCTGTACTTCGTCAACCTGTCGAGCTTCGGCGTGCGCGGGACCGACCCGCGCGCCTCGACCTCGAACCCCAACCTGCCGACCCTGGCCTGGGCGACCCCCTGGCCCGTGCTCGGCGCGCGCCTGCAACTCTTCTTCACGCAGCCCGTGGTCGCCGCGAGCAGCCGCGGCGCCCCCTACCAGAGCGGGATCGGCCAGCAGCTCCTGGCCGGCCAGCTCGCCTGGGACCTCGGCGGCGATGTCGGCGTCAGCTACCTGTTCGGCGGCTACCTGCCGATCGACACCCGCTTCCTGACGCAGGAGGCCTCGTTCACCCACCGCTTCGCCGCGAGCTACACCGGCCACGGCTTCAACCTCACCGCCAACCTGCTCTACGGCACCTTCGTCAACGCGCGCTCGCCCGACGGCGTGCTCTACCCCGACTACCTGAACCTCGACCTGACCGCGACGCGCAAGTTCGGCAAGTTCGAGGTCGGCCCCGTCGCCTTCGGCTCGACCGATCTGCCGACCAACGTCGCGGGCTACCGGCGGCAGGGCCAGTTCGCGGTCGGCGGCCTCGTCGGCTACAATTTCGGCCCGGTGAACCTCCAGGCCTACGTCACCCGCGACGTGATCCAGCGCAACTACGGCGGCACCGAGACCCGCGGCTGGCTGCGGGCGATCGTGCCGATCTTCCAGGACAAGGCCGACGTGGCCCCCGACCGCACCCTGGTGACCCGCGAGCAGAACGACTGAGCGGGCGGGGATACGCGGTCAGCGGCGGTCGCCGGACGCGCCCCGCTCGGTCACGAGCAGCACGGCCTGGGCCGCGAGCCAGCCGGCGGCGCCGCCGCCGGCCTTCACGAGGAAATCGGTCGGCCGGCCGTGCCGGGTCGCGGTGAGCACCTGGCCGTATTCCAGCAGCGCGGCGGCCGCCACCACGGCCAGGAGCACGGCCAGGCGCTGGCGCGGGTAGGCCAGGGTGGCGAGCAGCCCGAACCCGCCATAGGCCAGCACCCGCTCCAGGTTCGCCGGCCCGACCTCCGGCCGCAGGCCGATCGGCGCCAGCGTGACGAACATCAGGGCCGCGAGGAGGGTCCAGACCGCGAGGCGGAGCAGGGTGCGCATCGGCCCCTGTTGGCGGCCCGCGCCGTGCGGGTCAATGCGGGCCCGCCCTCCGCTTGACGGCCAAGCACAGCCAGCGTCTAACGGCCTGCATCGGTGCGGGAACACCGCATTCGCGCCGCGGCCCCGGCTTCAGGACTGATGATCGCCACCCGATGCGCCTCCGCGCCCTCCTGATCGGCCTCGTCGGACTCCTCGCCCTGGCGGCCGTCGGCGTCGCCCTCGCGTGGCCGCTGCTCGCCGGGCACGCCCGCGACCGGATCGAGGCGCGGCTCGCGCGGGAGACCGGCCTGCGCTGGCGCATCGGCCGCCTCGAACTCGACGCGAGCCCCGGCCTCGTCCTGGCCGACGTGACGGTGATGGGCGACGGCCTGTCCGGCCGCCTCGCGCGCGCCCGGGCGACCGGATCCGCGGGCCTGCTGCTCGGCGGCGCGGGGACGGTGCAGGTGCGGGTCGAGGCCGCGAGCCTCACGGTGCCGATGACCCTGCCGGCGGCCCGCCCGGGGGAAGCCGCACCCGCGGGATCGGGCGGACCCGCCCTCACGGCCCTGCGGGCCATCGTGCGCGGCGCCGACGCCGCCCCGACCGGCGACGGCCGGACGCTGGCGCTCGCGGCCGCCGAGGCCGAGTTCGACCTCGACATCGCCCCCGGCCCTTCCGGCGGCGAGCCGTCGATCCGCGTCGCGCTGCCCGAGCGCGGCGCCGTCCTCGACCTCGAAGCCGCCCCCGGCGGCGCGGCGCGGCCACTCGCCCTGACCCTGGCGCCGGCCGGCGGCCCGCGGATCGCCGCCACCGCGACCGTCCGGCGCGACGGCGCCGACCTGCGGCTCGACCGGATCGCCGGGACGATCGACCGGGCCCCGTTCTCGGGCACCCTCGCCGCGGCGGCCGCGGGCGGGCGGCCGAGCCTCGCCCTGGACCTGCGCCTCGACGCGCTGGCGCTGACCGAGGCGGGCGCCGAGGCCCCCGCCGACCCGGGCGCCGGGCTCACCGTGCCGGTCCGGACCGACCTCGTGCCGGATCCCGCGTGGCTCGCCGGCTTCGACGGTCAGGCCCGCGTCGCGGTCCAGCGCCTCGCGCTCGGGCCGGTCCAGGCCACGGCGGTCGCGCTCACGGCCCGGGTGCGGGACGGCCGGCTGGACGCCGCCCTCGACACGGCCGCGCTCTACGGCGGGTCCGCCCGGGGCCGCTACGTGCTGGAGCCGGAGGGGCGGACCGGGCGCCACCAGATCGGCCTGTCGCTGTCGGGGGTGCGCGTGCTGCCGCTGCTGCGGGACGTGGCCGGCGTGTCGGGCCTCGACGGGACCGGCACGGCCCGCCTCGACGTGCAGGCGCGCGGCCTCACCCCGCGCGATCTGGTGCGCAGCGCGGCCGGGCAGGCCGAGATCGCCGCGGTCGACGGGCGGATCGACGGGCTCGACCTCGCCCGGGCGGCGGGGCTCACCGGCGTCGGCGGCAGCCTCGCCACCCGCCTCGACCGGCTCGGGGGCCGCTTCACCCTCGGCGAGGGCCGGGCGACCACGCGGGACCTGACCCTCAAGACCGGGCTGATCGAGGCCGAGGGCGCCGGCACCCTCGACCTCGTCGCCCGCACCCTCGATCTCCGGTTCAAGCCGATCCGGGTGACGGCGGGCGGGCGCCTCAACGTGCCGATCCAGGTCTCCGGCCCCTGGGACGGGCCGTCCGTCACCGCCGACGTCGCGGGGCTCGCCGAGGATCCGATGGGCGCGCTGGAGGGGTTGCGCAATCTCGGCGAGACCCTGATGCGCGGCACCCCGGGCGGCGATCCCGGCGAGGGCCTGGGCGGCTTCCTCGACGCGCTGATCCCCCGTCAGGACCGGCCCCCCGCCCGGCGCCGGCCGTGACCCCCATTCCCGACGAGGCTTAGCGCGACGATGCCCCTCCGACGCTCCCGGATCCCCGGCCCGCTCCGCCCGGCGCGCGGGCGCGCGCGCGGCCGGGGGGCGGCGCTCCTGGCCGCCGCCTGGGTCGCGGCCGTGCCCGCGATCGGGGCCGCACCGCGGTCGGCCGCGGCGGACGCGCCGCGGCGCGCCGCGCTGTCGGTCAGCGTCAGCCCGGCCCGGGCGCAGTGCTTCACCGACCGGGTGGAGGTGACCGGCACCCTGGCGCCGCACCAGCAGGTCGATGTCGGGGCCGAGCGGGAGGGGCTGAAGGCGGCGCAGATCCTGGCCCGGCCCCTCGACATCGTCACGGCCGGGCAGGCGCTCGCCCGGCTGGTGCCGGCGGACGGGCCCGAGTCGGCCGCGGTGACCGTGCGCGCGCCGGTGGCCGGCGTCGTGCTCCGCAGCCAGGGCACGGTCGGCCAGCCGGTCTCGCCGCGGCAGGGGCCGATGTTCCAGCTCATCGCGGGCGGAGAGCTCGACCTCGTCGCGGAGGCGCCGCTCGCCGATCTCGGCCGGATCCGTCTCGACCAGCCGGTGACCGTGCGCGCGCTCGGCGGCGCCGAGATCCAGGGCCGGGTGCGCCGGATCGACCCCGCCGCGGAGCCGGCCGCGCAGGTCGGGCGGCTGCGGATCGGGCTCGGCGCCAACCCGGACCTGCGGACCGGCACGTTCGCGCGCGGGGTCGTCACCGTCGGGCGGCGCTGCGGCGTCGGCGTCTCCTACTCCGCCGTGCAGTACGAGCCGGACGGGACGATCGTGCAGGTGGTCGCCGGCGACCGGATCGAGACCCGGCAGGTCTCGGTCGGCCTGCTCGACGGCACCGACGCCGAGATCCTGTCCGGCCTGTCCGAGGCCGACCTCGTGGTGGTCCGCGCCGGCCCGTTCGTGCGCGAGGGCGACCTCGTCGAGCCGATCCAGGCGGGGGCGGCCCGGTAGGAGCCGGGTGACCGCGGCATCGATCGGGTCCGAACGACGCGAGGCACGCGGGCACCCGAAGATCTCCTGTCAGGCTTAGTGTCTTCCGTCAGGCCTGCCATGGATCGATGATCGTCAGCCCGCAATCGGCAAAGCCTCCGGCATCGCGTGTGGCGATGTCGGCCCCCGCCATGCGCGTGATCGCCGCGATCAACGCGTCGAAGCCGTCGATCGGGGCGCCGGCGCTGCGCCGCCCGCTGACGATCCGCGCGTAGTGGGGCGCCGCGGCGGCGTCGAACGGGAGGACCCGACCCGCGAAATCCTCGGCGAACATCGCATCGACGAGGGCGGCCAACCTGTCGCGTCGGCGGCCAGCCGGCAGCACGGCGATCCCGTAGAGGATCTCCGCCCGCGTGACGCTCGTGGTGTAGAGCGAGTCTCGTGGCTGAGCTGCGATCCAGGCGACGACGCCCGCATCCGGGTCAGGCCGCATCAGTTCCGACACGACATTGGTGTCCAGAACGATCACCCGCCGAACCGGGGAGCCGGGCTGACTGTCACCGGCGGATGCGGTTCGAGATCGACCCCGCCCAAGGGAGCGAAACGTCGGCGGATCGCATCGGCGAGGTTCTGCGGCGCCGCCGCGGAGGGCGCGAGCGCGTCCGTCAGGATCGCGCTGGCCTCGGCTTCGACCGATCGGCGATTGCTGGCGGCACGCGTGCGCAGCCGATCCGCCACCCGGGCGTCGAGTTCTCGCAGAACGATCGTATCCGTCCGGCTTTTGGGCATCGTCACGCCATTCTGAGCGGTGGTGCGGGCGCTGGCAATGCGCGAGACGGCGCAGAAGCCGGACTCACGCGGCGATCCGCTCCCCCCGCAGCGCGTCCCGGCGCGGCACGGCCTCGCTCCACTCGGCGCGCTGGCGCGGCAGCGCCTCCGGGTGCTCCGCCTGGAGCCACGCGATCATCGCCTCGCGCACCGCGCAGCGCAGGTCCCAGGCCTGGGGGGCGTTGCGGGCGCTGACCAGCATCCGCACCTCGATGACCGTCTCCTTCGCGTCCGAGACCTGGAGGTTGACGACGTTGCCGTCCCACAGGGGCTGGGCGGCGGCGATCTCGGCGAGCCGCTCCCGCATCCGCGCCACCGGCGCGCGGTGGTCGAGGTAGAGGAATACGCTGCCGATCAGCGAGGCGCCGTCCCGGGTCCAGTTCTGGAACGGCTTCTGGATGAAGTAGGTCAGCGGCAGCACGAGGCGGCGCCAGTCCCAGAGGCGCACCACCACGTAGGTGGCGGTGATCTCCTCCACCCAGCCCCACTCGTTCTCGACGATGATCGCGTCCTCGATCCGGATCGGCTGGGTGATGGCGATCTGGATGCCGGCCACGAGGTTCGACAGGACCGGCTGCATTGCGAGGCCGAGGATCAGCCCGGCGGCGCCCGCCGAGGCGAGCAGGCTGACGCCGTACTGGCGCACCGGCTCGAAGGTCATCAGCGCGACCGAGACCGTCAGCAGCGCCACCAGCGTCACCGCGGCGCGCTCCAGGATGCGCACCTGCGTGAAGTGCTTGCGCGCCAGCAGGTTGTCCTCCGCGTCGAGCTTGAACCGGCGCAGGTAGATCACCGTGGCGATGTGCAGCGCCGTGGCGCAGCACCAGCCGACCAGGGTGACGAAGGCGACGAGCAGGATCTGGTTGAGGACGATCCGCACCTCCCAGGTCAGGGGCGCGGTGGCCGAGGCGGCGCTGATCGCCACGATCAGCAGCGCCAGCCGGCTCGGCCCGCGGGTCCGCGCCACCAGCGAGCGCCAGAACAGGCTGCGGTCCGCCACTGCCCGCTTCAGGGTGCGGAAGGCGATCCCGTGCACGGGCCAGATCACGGCGCAGCAGCCGCCGACCAGCAGCAGGCTCTCGACCCACCACGGCAGCCACGCGAGCCAGGCGGCCGCGGCGCGGGCGAGGGCGTCGATGTTCGACATCGGGCTCCGTCTCCAGGGCGTTGAGGCGCGGTGAGGCGCGTCGGTGCGACCTGGGAGAAGCCATGGCGTCGGCGCGGGTTCCGCAATGCACCATGTTCGTGCTGCAATGCGGTGTCGACTGCGGTGCCGACGTCGGGGCCTGTTGGCCGGGGCTCAGTAATGCACCGCCGCGCGGATCCCGAGGACGAGCGCGTTCTTGACGCGCCCGGCATTCGGGTCGCGCGGATCGGCGATGCCGCCGCCGGGATGCAGGACGAGCTGCACGTCGGGCTGGACCGTGAAGCCCGGCGCCACGACCGCCTGATAGGTGACCTCGATCACGCTCTCCGCCCGCCGCCGCGGCATCGGCCGCCCGGTGAACCGGATCGTGTCGTCGTCGGCGCCGCGGGCGTCGCCGCCGATCCGGGCGTAGGCGACGCTCACCCCCACCGTGTCGGCGTCGCGGCCGGGGATCAGGCCCCGGTAGGCGAGGCCCGCGTCCAGGTAGGCGTCGATCAGGCTGGAGCGGCTCGGCGAGTAGGCGGCGCGCACGAAGAAGCCGAGCCCCTCGTCGTCCTTGCCGGGCTCCTGGTAGAGGGTCTGGTCGTAGATCGCGTAGATCCCGGCATTGCCGCGCAGGCGCCGGCCGAAGCCCGCCGCGTTCGGGTCGGCGAGCGGCAGGCCGGTGATGTCGGTGCGCAGGCTCGCGAACCGGCCGGCATGCCGCCAGCCGCCGATGGTGATGTCGCCCGGCAGCCCCGCCGATCCGGGTCGGGTGTTGTAGGCGTAGGTCGCCTCGGCGATCAGCAGGGCCGGATCGCGCAGCCGGAAGGCGGTGCCCGCCGGATCGAGCCGCTGCGGGTCGACGGTGTTGCCGGGCCGGTTGGCGCCGGCGGGATCGCCGTCGTAGAGCCCGACCTGGAGCGAGAAGCCGTTGCCCGGCACGTACTTGGCCCGGATCGCCGGCGTCGCCAGCGGGTAGGCCGGGCCGCCGCTCGGCAGGTCGAGCCCGGTGATGGCGGGCCAGCCGAAGGTCGAGTTCACGAACAGGGTGGCGGTCTGGCTGACGAAGAACTCGGTGTCGGCCCCCTGCTGGCCGATCCGCACGCCGAGCGTGTTGTCGAACAGTTGCTGGTCGAGCCACAGCACGTAGAGGCGCGAGGACGGGAGCGCCTCGATCACGCTGGTGGTGAGCAGGTTGCCGACGTAGTAGCGCGACAGGCCGGTGCCGTGGATGAAGTAGGCGTTGGCGTGGGCGGTGGCGCCCTCCCAGCCCGCCAGCCGCTCCAGGTCGAGGTTGAGCCGCAGGTTCAGCCGGTCCTCGACGATCGCGCCGCGGCGCACGCCCCCGCGCGGGTTGCCGAGGATGTCGAGGAAATAGGAGAGGCCGTACTCGATCCCGCGCGCCTTCAGCGTGGGCCGCAGCCCGAGCGGGTCGCCGATCGGTCCGAGCGCGGGCGCGATCGAGCGCATGTAGCCGCCCGACGACTGGCTGGTCGATTCCGGCTGCGCGACCGAGACGCGGGGATCGTTGCCCGCGCCCTCGTAGACCGGCCGGCTTCCTTGCGCCGCCGCCGCCGTCGCGGCGAGCGCCCACACGGCCGCCGCCGCCGCGCGCATCCCCGGCGCCCCGTGCGCGGCCGCCATCCTCATGCCCGCGCGGTCACCGGGCCGCCCCGATCTCCACCGTGCCGAAGCCCGTCCGCCCGAAGCGGGCCGGCCGGTACATGTCCTCGACGCTGGCGGCGGGGTGCACGTAGGTCCCCGGCGAGACCGCCCGCACCACGTAGGCGACGGTGAGGAAGGCCGGCTGGTCGGGGGTGCGCTCGTAGGCCGCCACGAACCGGTCGTCGCGGAACTCGGTGTGGACCGGCTGCACGTCCGACTTGGCGAAGCTGAGGCCCTGGAGCGCGTCGGCGTCGAGCAGCCGCGGGTTGTCGATCTCCAGCCCGGCGGGCAGGCGGTCGACGAGGAGCAGGCGCGCGGCCGCGGCCTTGGCCTCGGTCACCTTCAGCACCACCACGAGGCGGTCGTTCTGGCGGATCGCCCGCGGATCGACCGCGCTGCCGTCGAGCCGGTGAAGGCTGCGCGCCACCGTGTAGCCCCGGGACTCGGCGGGCTCGGGCGTCAGCGGGTTGCCGTCGATGCCGAGCGCCACCTGCACCGGCTCGCGGCCGGTGTTGACGAGGCTGCGCGCGCCCCCCGCGAGGTCGGCCGCGCGGTAGACCCGGGCGAGCGGCCCGGCCTGGGTGGCCCCGTCGAGGCTGAACGACAGGCCCGCCGCCTCCTTCGACAGGGATTGCGCGGCGAGCACCAGCCACGCGTTCTCCTGGGTGCTGGTCGGGCGGGTGTCGCCGCGCTCCTCGCCGATCACCGCGGCGGAGGGGGCGAGCGCCCCCTGCGCCAGCCCGGTCTCGGCGGCCAGCGTGATCAGCCCGGCGCCGTCGCGCAGGCGCGAGCCGTAATCGGCCCGGTAGCCGCCGCCGTCCCGCTCGGTGCGCAGGGCCGACACCGCGGAGTCCATGGTGCGGGCCGCCCGCCCCCGGTCGCCGAGCAGCGCCAGGGCGGCGGCGATCTGCGCCCGGCCGAGCGCCGTGCGGAACTCGGCGAGCTTGGTGTCGGCGAGGTAGCGCAGGTCGCCCATCACCGGGCGGCCGTTGCGGGCGAGCACGTAGGCCGCGTAGGCGAGGTCGGCGCCGCCGTCGCGCACCTCCGTGGTGTTGGCGACCGCGTTGCGCATCCGGTCCAGCGCCTGCGCGAAGGCGGTCTGGGGCACCGCGAAGCCGCGCTCGCGGGCGCGGGTCAGGAAGTCGGTGACGTAGGCCGAGAGCCACAGGTCGTTCGCCCCCTGCGCCGACCACAGGCCGAAATCGCCGCTCGAATCCTGGCGCCCGAGCAGCCGCTCGATCGCCTCGCGCACCCGCCCGTCCGCGTCGGCGTCGAGGGCGAGCCGGTCCAGCGCCGCCAGCCGGTTGACGTAGAGGAGCGGCATCGCCCGGCTGACGATCTGCTCGGAGCAGCCGTAGGGGTAGCGGTCGAGCGCCCGCAGCAGCGCCGGCACGTCGAGCCCGGGCAGCGCCGAGGCCGAGACCGAGACGCTGCCGGTCCCCGGGATCACGTCGGCGAGGAGGTCGGCGCCGATCTGAAGGCTCTCGCCCGGCGCCAGCGTGCGGACCGAGCGGCGCAGCAGCGCCCCCGTGCCCGGCGCGATGCCGAGGGAGAAGCTCTGGCCGAGGCTGCCGGTCAGGCCGGGGCCGGTGAGCGCGAGGTCGAGCCGGGCGGTGCCCGGTCCCGCGGCGGTCAGCGGGATCGCGACCTGCGCCCTGTCCCCGGCCTCCAGCCGGACGCTCCGGTGCAGGGCGTCGGCGCCGACCACGACCGGGCCGGCGGGGTCGAGGTCGAGGGCGTAGTCGCCCGCCGGGCCCTCGACGTTGTCGAGCGCCACGAACAGCCGCGAGCGGTCGCCGATATCGAGGAAGCGGGGCGTCGTGGCGGTGAGCACCACGGGGTCGCGGATGATCACGTCGGCCTGCGCCTGCCCCACCCGCCCGCCGGTCCAGGCGGTGACCATCACCCGGCCGGTGCCGTTGAAGGCCGGGAGCGGGAACGTGACCCGCGCGGTCCCGTCCGCCGCCACCGCGACGATACCGGAGTAGAGCGCCAGCGGCGCCTGGGTCGGCGGCGCGTCGGCGAGTTCCCCGCTGCCCGCGTCGCCGCCGGAGCGGATGGCGCCGACCGTGCCCTGCATGCCGTCGATCAGGTAGCCGTAGAGGTCGCGCAGCTCCGGCCCGAGCGCCTTCTGGCCGAGGAAGTACCGGGTCGGGTCCGGCGCCTCGTAGCGGGTGAGGTTGAGGATGCCGACATCGACCAGCGCGACCACGATCCGCGCCTCCTCGCCGGGCTTCAGCCCGGCCACCCGCACCGGCAGGGTCAGGTCCTGGCGCGGACGGGTCTTCTCCGGCGCGTCGACCGTGACGGAGAGGCTGCGGGCCGGGCGGTCGACCGAGAACCACGCGAGCCCCAGCGCCCGGCCCGGCAGGCGCTTGGCCGCCTGATCGAGGGGGCGGTAGGCGGTGGCCACGAGGTAGGCCCCCGTGCCCCACTCGGCCTTGACCGGCAGGCTCACCGTGGTGCCGCCCTCGGGCACAGCGACCTCCACGGTCTCGTGCACCCGGTCGCCGACCACCAGCACGCTCGCCTGCCCCTTGAAGCCCGGGTTGATCTGGGCCCGCAGCGTGTCGCCGGCCGCGTAGGCCGCCTTGTCGAGGGTGAGGTCGAGGAGGTCGGGCGCCTGCGCCGTCTCCGAGCCGCCCCAGCCCACGTCGAAGCCGAGGCTCGCGGCGGCCTCCGGCGCGCCGGGCGCCGACACGTCGAGCCGGTAATGCCCGAGCCCGACCGGCGCCTCGATCTTCCTGGGTGCCTCGGCCGCGAGGTCGACCGTCCCGCCCGCCACGCGCCGGGCGGTCTTCACCGGCTCGAACGACCAGCGCCCGTCGGCCCGATACCACTGGTAGCTGCGCTCGACCCGCGACAGGCTCCAGGTGACGCCGGGCTTCGCCAGCCGCCGCCCGTCGGGGGCGGCGAGCACCAGCTCGAACCCGGCGATGCCGCCCTCCTTCAGCTCGCCGAAGGTCTTGCGCACCGCCAGCACCGGCGCGGCGGGCAGGATCGGCAGGGTGAGGCTGCGCGACAGCGCCCGCCCGCCGGGCTCGCCGACCGCGAGGGTGATCTTCGCCTCCATCGGCCGCGGGGCCGCGACCTCGGGGATCGGAACGGACACGGTCGCCGCGCCCTGCGCGTCGGTGGTGGCGTGCGAGGCGAGTTCCTGGGTGGTCGGCTCGATCTGCTCGTCGTCGAGGCCGACCGAGAAGCCCTCCAGGCCCGGCACGCCGCTGGCCTTGGCCGGCGCGACCGTGACGCTGCCCGACACGTCGAGCCCGGCGCCCGGCGCGCCGTAGAGGTAGCGCGCAGCGACCGCGACGCCCGCCGGCTCGCCCTTACGCAGGGCCGCCTGCGCGGGCTTGAGGGTCACCTCCAGCCGCTCGGGGACGTAGTCTTCCAGGAGGAAGCTGGTCTCGCCGACCGCGGGCGCCTTCGGATCGGTGTAGGCGGCGATCCGCCACGTGCCGTGCATCGCCCCCGACAGGAGCGCGAGCGGCAGCGCCCGCCCGCCGAGGCCGCCGTCCGGCACCGAGACGCGGCGGTACTCGACCCCGTCCGGGCGCTTGACCACGAGGGTCAGCGGCAACCCCGGCACCGCGGTGCCGCGGGGATCGCGCAGCAGGGCGGTGATCTGGACCGTCTCGCCGGAGCGGTAGACTCCGCGCTCGGTGAACACGTAGGCGTCGAGGCCGCCGGTCTCGGGGCGGCCCTTCACGCCGCGGTCGGTCAGGTCGAAGGCGCCGAGCGCGAGGTCGAGGAAGCCGTAATCGTCGCCCGACTGCGCCACGACGAGGCTCGGGGCCGCCCCGCCCTCCCCCCGGGCAAGCCCCGGATCGAAGGCCGCGTGGCCCTGCGCGTCGGTCTTCTTCGCCGCCAGCACCTCGTTGTTGCGGGCGATCAGGCGGATCTCGGCGCCGGGCGTGACCGCCGCAGAGCTGAGCGAGCGCAGGAACACGTGCACCCCGTCCCGGCCCTTGGTGGCGGTCAGCCCGAGGTCGGAGACCACGAACCACTGGGTCGCCTGCTGCTCGTAGCCGCCGTCCTCGTCGGAGGCGGGTGCCGTGCCGGAGGCCTGCGCCAGCATCACGTAGATGCCGGGCTCCAGCCGGCCGACCGCCTGGAGGACGGGAAAGGCGGTCACCGCCTCCTGGTTCAGCTCGGCCTTGGCGGTGTCGAGCGTGCCCTTCCAGACGCGCACGCCCTTCTCGGCGGCGAGCGAGCGGGCCGTGGACCCGCTGAGCTGGCTGAGGAAGTCCTCCGAGCGCAGCGTCGGCAGCAGGCCGCGGTCGCCGATGCGCAGCACCTCGACGTCGAGCTTGGGCGCGTTCACCGAGACCAGGGGCACGCCGGCCTGTCCGGTGCGGGGCAGGACGTAGTTGCGGCCGGTGAACCGCACCTGCGGGGCGCGGTCGCGCACGTAGACCTCGTAGTCGGCGGCCTTGAGCAGGCTCTCGCCCACGGCCGAGGGCAGGCCCGGGCGCACCACCACCGCGTAGCGGCTGCCGTGCTTGAGCCCGTCGACGCAGACCTGATTGCCCTCCCCCGTCACCGCCGCCCCGGCGCTGCCGGCGACCGCGAGGTAGGGCGCGAAGTCGGCCTTCGGCGCCACCGCCTCCGAGAAGGTGAAGCACAGGCGCGGGGCGGCCGCGTCGGAATCGACCTTGTAGTCGAGGATGCGGAAGCCGTGCTCGGCGCGCAGGGTCTCGTAGGCCTCGCGCACGGCGCCCGCGTCGGCGAGCGCGAGGCTCGCCGCGTAGGCGTCGAGCGCCGGCCGCCACTCTTCCTGCTCGGCCTGGGTCTCGCCGAGCAGCGCCAGCGAGGCCGCGGCGTCGGCGGCGGAGCGGGACCGCTCGTAGGCGCGGTAGGCCGCCGCCAGCGCCCGGCCGCGCAGGCGGGCGCGGCCCTGGTAGTCCCGCTCCTCCGTCTCCCCCGCGGCGGCCTGGGCCGCCCGGGCGTAGGCCTGCCAGTTGCGGGGATCGGCGGGGTCGGCGGCGACCGCGGCCGTGAGCGGCGTCAGCGCCTCGGCCGGCTTGTCGGCCGCGAGCAGCGCCTCGCCGTCGCGGCGGGACTGCGCCGCGGGCTTCAGCGGGCCCCCGGCCTCGCCCTTGAGGGCGGCTTCGAGCCGCACCGCGTCGCTCGCCAGCGCCGGCCGCAGGAAGGTCTTCTGGACCGGGGCAGCGGCGGCGGGCCGCGCCGGGGCGCGGGACGCGGGCGTCTGGCTCGCCGGTGTCTGGGCTGTCGGTGTCTGGATCGTCGGTGTCTGGGCCGCGGGCGTCTGCGCCGCGGCCCCGGCGAGCGTCAGGCTCAGGGCGGCGAGGCCGCCCGCGACCGTCCCGAACCAGCGCATCGGCCCTGCCCTCCCGGAGCCCCGCGGAGGCGGGGCGATTCGCGGCGAGGGCGGAGCTTAACCGATTCCGGCGCCGGGGCGAGCCGTCTCAGGCCGCCCGCACGGTGTCGAGGAACCGGCCGACCTCCGCGGTGAGGTGCTCGGACTGGCGCGCCATCTCGGAGGCCGCCGCCAGCACCTGGCTCGCCGCCGCGCCGGTCTCCTCGGCCGCCCCGGCCAGCGCGCCGATGCTGCCGGTGACCGCGCCGGTGCCGGCCGCCGCCTCGGCGACGTTGCGCACGATCTCCTGGGTCGCCGCGCCCTGCTGCTCCACCGCCGCGGCGATCGAGGTCGCGACCGCGCTGATCTCGCGGATGCGCCCGCCGATCCCGTCGATGGCGCCGACCGCCTGCCCGGTCGCCGACTGGATCCGGGCGATCTGCCCCGAGATCTCCTCGGTCGCCCGGGCGGTCTGGCCGGCGAGCGCCTTGACCTCGGCGGCGACCACCGCGAAGCCGCGGCCCGCCTCGCCGGCCCGGGCCGCCTCGATCGTGGCGTTGAGCGCGAGCAGGTTGGTCTGCGCGGCGATGCCGGAGATCAGCGCCACGACGTCGCCAACCCGGGCCGCCGCGGCGCTGAGATCCCCCACCAGGGTCGCGGTCTCGCCGGCCTGGGCCACCGCCTCCCGCGCGAGGCCCGCCGAGGCGTCGACCTGCCGGCCGATCTCCTGGACCGAGGCGCCGAGTTGCTCGGCCGCCGCCGCCACCGTGCCGACATTGGTCGCCGCCTCCTCGACCGCGACCGAGACGGCGCCGGTGCGCCCGGCGGCGTCGGCGGCGCTGCCGGACAGGCCGCGGGCCGTGGCCTCCAGCTCGGTGGCCGCCGAGGACACCCCGCCGACGATCCCGCCGACCGCGCTCTCGAAGGCGCCCGCCATGTCGCGCATCGCCGCCCGGCGCTGGGCCTCGGCGCCGGCGCGGGCCAGCGCGGCCTCCTCCTCCAGGCCGCGGGCGCGGGTCAGGCCCTCGCGGAACACCGCGACGCTGGCGGCCATGGCGCCGATCTCGTCGCTCCGGTCGGTGCCGGGGATCGCGGCGGCGGTGTCGCCGGCGGCGAGGCGCTGCATCGCCGCGGTCATAGCCCGCAGCGGCCGCCCGACGCCGCGCTGCATGTAGAGGGCGGCGCCCAGCGCGATCAGCAGCGCGAGGCCGCCGAGGGCCAGCGTGCGCCCGTTGGCGGCGTCGTAGACCGCCGCGATCTCGGCCCCGCTCGCGGCGGTGGCGGCCGCGTTCATGTCGATCAGCCGGTCCCACTCGGCGGTGACGGCGTTGATGCCGGTCGACATCACGGTGTTGTACATCTGCTGCGCGCCGGCCGCGTCGCCCGCGGCCGCCCGCGCCGCCGCCTGCGTCTGCAACTCCTCGTAGGCGGCGAGGTGGCGGCGGAGCGCGCCGTAGGTCTCGCGTTCCGCCGGGGACAGCGGCAGCGCCTCGTAGCGGGCGAACTGCTCGGCGAGCTGGGTCCTGCGCTTGGCGAGCGTCGCCACGACCTCGGCCTTCAGGGCGGGATCGGCGGCGGTGATCAGGCGGATGCCGTTGGTGCGCAGGCGCATCACGAGCACGCCGATCCGCCCGAGCGAATCGGTCGCCGGCACGCGCGCGTCGCGCAGCGAGGCGGCGGTGGTGTTGACCTCGCGCAGGCCCGCGAGCGACAGGCCGCCCAAAGCCGCGATCAGGACCACCATCATCGCGAGGCACAGGCCGAGCTTGGCCGCGATCGACATCCCGTTGCGCACGCCCTGTTCCTCCCACGCCCGCAGCGCGCGGGCCGGTGAGGCGTGACACAGAGCGGTTAATACAATTCCCAGCGGTGCTTATCGGAAGATTACACGCTTGTGCCGATGGGGCCCGTCCGGCGCGCTTCGCTTCGGCGCGCCGAATTCGAGGGCTGTTTCCGACCGCGTTGCGCGCAGGACACGACAGTTCGGCGTCTGCGTCGGCCGTTCCTACCAACCCCCCTCATCCTGAGGCGGCGTCGCGCAGCGGCGCCCTCGAAGGAGCCCTCCAGCCAGCCGCGCGATCCCTGGAGCCCTCCTTCGAGGCCCGCTGACGCGGGCACCTCAGGATGAGGGGGAGGGTCGGAAACGCCCCTCGGCGCGCCGTGCCGTATACCGTGCGCGTTGCGATCGTCCGCAGCTCCAGGCGGAGGCCGGGACGCGGACCCCGCCGTCGAAGGTGATCGCGTGGCCGCGGGCGTAGCGGCCGGCGGGGAAGTCCTCGCCCTCCGCCAGCCGCCAGCGGATCTCGGCCGTGTGGGTCGACACTCAGTAGACCTGCGCCGCCTCCGCGCGGGCCGGCTGCGGCCCGCCGCGGTCGAGGCCCTTCTCCACCACCTTGGCGAGGCCGACCATGATCGCGTCGATGGCGTAGTCCTTGGGTGTGTAGACCGCGCGCACGCCCATGTTCTTCAGGACCAGCTCGTCCTCCGGCGAGATGATGCCGCCGACCACCACCGGGATGTGGTCGAGCCCGGCCTCGCGCATCTGCGCGCGCACCTCGCGCACCAGCGGCACGTGGCTGCCGGACAGGATCGACAGGCCGACCACGTGGGCGCCGGTCTCGCGCGCCTTGGCGACGATCTCGGCCGGGGTCTGGCGGATGCCGTCGTAGGTCACGTCGAAGCCGACGTCGCGGGCTCGGAGCGCGATCTGCTCGGCGCCGTTCGAGTGGCCGTCGAGGCCGGGCTTGCCGACCACGAGCTTCGGGGTCTCGCCCAGCCGCTCGCCGAGATCGGCGATCAGCAGCCGCGCCTCCTCCGCCGCGCCGGAGGAGACCGTCTCGACGGTCACGCCGGTGGGCGCGCGGTACTCGCCGAACACGGCGCGCAGCCGGCTGCCCCACTCGCCGGTGGTGACGCCGGCCTTCGCCGCCTCGATCGAGGGCGGCATGATGTTGGCGCCCGAGCGCGCGGCCTGCTCCAGCGCGTCGAGGGCGGCGCCGGCCGCCCGGTCGTCGCGCTCCGCGCGCCACGCCCGGATCCGGTTGGCCGCCTCCATCTCCACCGTCTCGGAGACGGAGAAGATCGCCCCCTCCCCGGCGGTGAGCGGCGAGGGCTCGCCCTGCTGCCACTTGTTGACGCCGACGACGATCTGCTCGCCCGCCTCGATCGCCGAGATGCGCTTGGCGTTCGACTCGACGAGCGCCCGCTTGAGCGCCCCGGTCTCGACGGCGGCCACCGCGCCGCCGATGCCGCCGATGCGCTCGAGTTCCGCGCGCGTCTCGGCCTTGAGCGCCTCGACCTTGGCCTCGATCACCCGGCTGCCGTCGAAGATGTCGTCGTATTCCAAGAGATCCGTCTCGAAGGCGAGGATCTGCTGCATGCGCATCGACCATTGCTGGTCCCAGGGGCGGGGCAGGCCCAGCGCCTCGTTCCAGGCCGGGAGCTGGACCGCCCGGGCGCGGGCGCGCTTCGACAGGGTCACCGCCAGCATCTCGATCAGGATGCGGTGGACATTATTTTCAGGCTGCTGTTCAGTAAGTCCGAGACTATTTACTTGAACCCCATAGCGAAAAATGCGCTTCTTCGGGTCGTCGATCCCGTAGCGCTCCCGGGCGATCTCGTCCCACAGCTCCGAGAACGCCCGCATCTTGCAGATCTCGGTGACGAAGCGCAGGCCGGCGTTGACGAAGAACGAGATCCGCCCGAACACTTCGGGGAAGCTCGCCGCGTCGAATTCCGGATCCTCGCGCACCGTGTCGAGCACGGCGATGGCGATGGCGAGCGCGTAGGACAGCTCCTGCACCGGCGTCGCCCCGGCCTCCTGCAGGTGGTAGGAGCAGACGTTCATCGGGTTCCACTTCGGAACCGCCTGCGTCGTGAACAGGATCACGTCCTTGGTGAGCCTGAGCGACGGCGCGGGCGGGAATACGTAGGTCCCGCGCGACAGGTACTCCTTGATGATGTCGTTCTGGGTGGTGCCCTGGAGCGCGCTGATCGGCGCGCCCTGCTCCTCGGCGACCGCGAGGTAGAGCGCGAGCAGCCACGGCGCCGTGGCGTTGATCGTCATCGAGGTGTTCATCTGGGCGAGCGGGATGTCCTCGAAGAGGGTCCGCATGTCGCCGAGATGCGCGATCGAGACGCCGACCTTGCCGACCTCGCCGCGGGACAACTCGTGGTCCGGGTCGTAGCCGGTCTGGGTCGGCAGATCGAAGGCCACCGACAGGCCGGTCTGGCCCTTGGCGAGGTTGCCGCGGTAGAGCTTGTTCGACTCCGCCGCCGTGGAGTGGCCCGCGTAGGTGCGGATGATCCACGGCTTGTCGCGCTTGGCCTCCGCCGTGACGCCGTTCGCGCCCATCCCCGCCCTCTCCCGTGTGCAGACCTATCGCCCCGCACGCGGCGTGGCCTTGGCCCGCACCCTAGCGGAGGCGGGCGGGCCCGTCATCCGGGGGCGCCTGCACGAAAATTCCGGGTTGACGGCAAATCGGATTTGAGACGGTCCGGGCGGCCGCCCCCGTCAGCGGAGCGAGGACGCGTCCGAGGCGACGGGCAGGAAGCTGATGCGCAGGCTCGTGCCGGTCGCCCTGGCGAAGCGCTCCAGCGTCCGCGCCGAGGGTTTCGAGCGTCCGGCTTCCAGACGGGCGATGGCGCTCTGCGAGGTCTCCATCCGTGCCGCCAGCTCCTCCTGCGTGAGACCGGCCCGAGACCGGGCCGCGATCATCGCGTGTGCCAGGGAGAATTCCTCTTCGAGGGCCTCGTATTCCCTGCGATACGCCGCGTCCTTCATCCATCCGGCGTGCAGATCCGTCAGCTTGGTCATTGAACCTCCTGCGCGGCGATCATTGACCCCGTCTGTCCGATATCTTGACCTCATCCTGAGGTGCCTGCGCCAGCGGGCCTCGAAGGAGGGCTCCAGGGATCGCGCGGCCGGCTGGAGGGCTCCTTCGAGGCCTCCGCTACGCTCCGGCACCTCAGGATGTGGTCGAGGGTGGGAGCGGTGGGTGCCTCCGCCTCACCGCCCGAACCGCTCGAATTTCGGGAAGCTGCGCGCCATCATCAGGCCGACCTCGGCGCGGTGGCCGAGCCACTTCTCCAGCACGCCCGCGTTGGCGAGCCGTCCTTCCGCCGAGCCGTCCTGCCAGGGCAGGCCGTCGGCGAGGGAGAAGACGTGCGCGTGGGTGAGCCGCCCGCTGCGGCAGCGCTGGAGCCGCACGCCCTTGCCGCGGGACAATTCCGCCACCTCGGAGAGGGGGAAGACCAGCAGCAGCTTCTCCGAATTGACCGCCGCGACGTGGTCGCCCTCGGCCGGGACCAGCACGGTGGCGACCGCGTCGCCGTCGAGGCCGAGCACGCCCTTGCCCTTGCGGGTGTTGGCCACCAGCGCGTCGGCCGGCGCCACGAAGCCGCGCCCGTCCGAGCCGGCGACCAGCAGCTTGGTCTCCGGCCGGTAGGGGAGCGCGGCCACCACCTCGGTGCCGTCGTCGAGATCGACCATCAGCCGCACCGGATCGCCGAAGCCGCGCCCGCCCGGGAGCTTCGACGCCTCGATGGTGAACACCTTGCCGTTCGAGGCGAGCAGGAGGATCTTCTGGGTGGTCTCGCTGAGGAAGCTGATCTTCAGCCGGTCGTCGCCCTTGAAGGCGACGCCGGAGAGGTCGGCGACGTGGCCCTTCAGCGCCCGGATCCAGCCCTTCTCCGAGACGATCACGGTGATCGGCTCGCGCTCGACCAGCGCCGCGGTCAGGTCGATGCCGCCGACATCCGGCGGGTTCTGGAGGGTGGTGCGACGCTTCCCCAGCTTGGTCTCTGGCCCGAAGGTCTTCCGGACCGCCCGGATCTGGCTCTGGATCGTCTTCCACTGCGCGGGCTCGGAGGCGAGCAGCGCGTCGAGATCCGCCTTCTCCGCGGTCAGCGCGTCGAACTCGCGCTTCAGCTCCATCTCCTCCAGCTTGCGCAAGGACCGCAGGCGGGTGTCGAGGATGGCGTTGGCCTGGACCTCGGTCAGCGCGAACCGGGCCATCAGCGCGGCCTTCGGCTCGTCCTCCTCGCGGATGATGCGGATCACCGCGTCGAGGTCGAGGTAGACGATCAGGAGGCCGCCGAGAATCTCCAGGCGGCGGTCGATCTGCGCGAGGCGGTGGCGCGAGCGGCGCTGGAGCACGACGCGCCGGTGATCGACCCACTCGCGCAGGCACTCGGCCAGCCCGATCACCCGCGGCACGAGGCCGCCGACCAGCACGTTGAGGTTCAGGGGTACGCGGGCTTCGAGTTCCGTCAGCCGGAACAGCGACTCCATCAGGATCACCGGGTCGACGCTGCGCGCGCGCGGCTCCAGCACGACCCGCACGTCCTCGGCCGACTCGTCGCGCACGTCGGCGAGCAGCGGCAGCTTCTTCTCCTGGAGAAGCTCGGCCATCTTCTCGATCAGCCGGCCCTTCGGGATGCCGTAGGGGATCTCGGTGACGACGATGTTCCAGGTGCCGCGGCCGAGATCCTCCTTGTGCCAGCGGGCGCGGACCCGGAAGGCGCCGCGGCCGGTGCGGTAGGCTTCGGCGATCGACGCGGCCGAGTCGACGAGGATGCCGCCGGTGGGGAAGTCGGGCCCGGCCACGAACTTCACGAGCTGGGCCGAGGTCGCCTGCGGGTTGTTGATCAGGTACAGCGCCGCGTCGCACAACTCGGCCGCGTTGTGCGGCGGGATCGAGGTCGCCATGCCGACCGCGATGCCCTGGCTGCCGTTGGCCAGGAGGTTCGGGAAGGCCGCCGGCAGCACCACCGGCTCCTCCTTCTCGCCGTTGTAGGAGGGCCGGAAATCGACCGTGTCCTCGTCGATCCCGTCGAGCAGCAGGCGGGCGACCTCGGTCAGGCGCGCCTCGGTGTAGCGATAGGCGGCCGGGCCGTCGCCGTCGATGTTGCCGAAATTGCCCTGCCCGTCGACCAGCGGGTAGCGCTGGGCGAAGTCCTGGGAGAGCCGCACCAGCGCGTCGTAGATCGCCTGGTCGCCGTGGGGGTGGAAGTCGCCCATCACGTCGCCGACGATCTTGGCGCACTTCTTGTGGGCGGTGTTCGGGTCGAGCCGCAGCAGCCGCATCCCGTACAGGATGCGCCGGTGCACCGGCTTCAGGCCGTCGCGGGCGTCGGGCAGCGCCCGGTGCATGATCGTGGAGAGCGCGTAGGCGAGGTAGCGCTCCTCCAGCGCGGATTTCAGCTCGACGCTCTCGATGCCGTCGCCGGACGGCGGCTCGAAGGGCTGGCCCATGACGGCTCCGCGATCACCCGAAATTAGAACGTAACGCGAACAGATTTAAGCCGCTTCGCGCCCGAGCGCAACGAAGCGCGCCCGCTCTTCCGGCACGCCGAGGCCGCGGGGACCCCAGACGTGCCGGTCGAGGAAGTAGCCCGTCAAGGTAAACCCTTGGGCAACGCCGTCCGGCCCCGGCGGTCCGCCGCGGTGGAGGAAGCCCGGCAGCGGCAGCAGGCGGTCGCGGTAGGGCTCGCCCGCCGAGGCGCTGACCGCGCGGCCGGTCTTGGGCGAGACGTAGGCCAGGGCGTCGTTGGCCCCCGTGGCGGCGCAGGCCGTGAGGTCGAGGCCGAAGCCGAGCTCGGCCAGGATCGCCAGCTCGAAGCGCACCATCAGCGGCGGCGCCACCGCCCCGTCGTCGAGGTGGTCGATCAGGATGCCGGCCGCCGCGTAGAGCGCCGGGTGGGGATCGCGCTCGGGCAGGAGGCGCAGCAGCGCGGTCATGTGCGCGAGCCCGTAGAGCGCGAGGCTGGAGCCGATCAGCCGCGACACCGCGCTCGCCAGCGGCTCGACGCGGAAGGCGCCCAGCCCCTCGTCGAGCCGGGCGCGCCACGCCACCCGCACCCGGTTGCCGGGCTGGAGCACGGGCTGCAGCCGGCGCGAGCGCCCGCCGTGCACGAGGCCGAGATGGCGCCCGTGCTCCGCGGTCAGCGCTTCGAGGATGACGCCGGTCTCCCCGTGCCGGCGCAGGCCCAGCACCAGGGCGTCGTCGGTCCATTGCATGGGGGAGATATAGGGGCTGGACGGGCGGAAATCCGGTGTGCCCCGCGGCCGGGATCGCACCGTGGGATCTTCCACCCGCGCGGCATCCCTCCCCTCTCTGCGGGGGAGGGTAGGCCAATGGGCACCCTCGGCGTCAGCGAGGGTCGGGAGAGGGGAGCTCGGTGTCAGGCGAGGTCTCCGCAGCTCATGCCGGGCGCCGAATCCGGCACCGTCGCTCCCCTCTCCCGACCCGCTTCGCGGGCCACCCTCCCCCGCAGAGGGGGGAGGGAGATGCACGTGTCTTGTTCAGTTTATGTCTGCTGAGTTGTATTATCGCTTCGCTCAAAAAATCGCTTGCCGTCGAAATAGTCTTGGCCCGAATTGCGTATCGCTCGAAAAAATTCCATGCCGACGCGCCCTCTCCTCATCGCCCTCCCGCTCGTCGCCCTCGCCACGGCCGCCCACGCCGCGCCGAAGGGCAAGGCCGACGACGCCCCCTCCCCGGCCCTCAAGGAACGCATCGCCGCCCTCGCCCTCCGGCAGGTCGCCTTCGGCTCGGTGTCGCTGCTGCCGGTGCGATTCGAGCACGCCCGGCTCGCCGGGCCGATCGAGGACGGGGGGCGGACGCTCTACTGCGTGTCGGCGCAGATGAAGGGCCGCAGCTTCGGCAAGCCGGAGCGGCCGAAAGCGGTGCTGCGCTACGAGGGCGACCGGCTCAGCGCCATCGACGACGACGAGGTCTGCACCGGCCACCGCAGCCGGCCGTTCCCGGAGCTGGAGAGCCTGGGCAACAAGCCCTGAGCCGCAGCGCCGGCCGCCTGACCGGTCACAGCCACGCCCGCTTCTGGACCAGCGCCACCCGCGCCCCGGCATGCTCCGCGTCCGGGTTGCGCAACTCGCGGAATCCGGGGGCGCGCCCGGTGGTCAGGTAGACCACGAGAACGAGGCCGAGGGTGATCTTCGCGCGCATCGCCGGGGCTGCTCAAGCCTGCTGCCTAAGCGCGGGTGTCTAGGATCGATCGCTTTTTAACGGGTTGCTGCGGCGCACAAGACCGGGCCGGGAACCCGGGTTTTCCCCGGAACGCGGTGAACGAAAGGTTGCTTGCGCCGCACGCGCGATCGGCTATGCCCCGCCGGCCTGGCGGGGAGGGACGGATGCGGATCGGCGCTGCGGTACTGGGATTTCTGGCGCTCGTCGCGCCGGCGCGGGCCGCGGGCGGCGCGGCGGAACTGGCGGGCCGCGCGACGCTCGGCGCGGACGAGCGGCCGGTCACCCTGCGGCTCGCCTGCGACCCGGAGGGCTACGGCCTGTCCGCGACGCTCACCGTGCCGCGCTTCGCGGAGCTGTCGCCGGCCTTCGACTTCGACGCCCTGGAGGGGCCGACCGGCAGCACCAAGCCCCTCGCCGCGATCCGGGTCTCGGGCGCGGGCGGCGTGCGGGGCGTGACGGCGGCGGCGAGCGGCGCGGTGGCGGTCGATCCGGCCACCAGCTTCACGCTCACCGTGTCGGGCGCCCGGCGCGGCGAGGACCCCCTGCGCGGGCTCGGCCCCGGCCTGACCGAGGCGGGTGCGCGGATCACCTGGACGCAGTCGAGCCCGCGCAGGTCGGACGCGACCCTCGCGGCCGCGTTCCCGGTGACGGACCCGGCCGCCCTGCGCTCCGCCCTGGCGCCCTGCCTGCCCCGGTAGCGGGCGGCGCCGGGTGCCGACGCGACGGCGGTGGATCGGGCGGAATCGAGCGAACGCCTTCACCGCGCGGCAAGGCCGACCGGCGAGACTGCGGCATGGCCTCGGAAGACCCAACGCTCAGGCTGCTCGCGACCGGCACGGCGCTCGCCGGTGCCGCCGTGCTGATGACCCGGCCGGCGCCGTCCTGGGAGGGCGTCCTCGTCGGGATCTCGTGCGCGGCCGGCTGGGCCGCCCTCACGGTCGCGGCCCGGGCGACGGGACGGCCGCCGCCGCGGCGCCGGCCGCCGATCGCCGCGCGGCAGGTTCAGGTCATGCCCGCGGTGCCGGCGCCGCTCGATCCGGTGGCCGGGCCGGAGATCCGGAGCCACCGCCAGCGGATGGTGGAGCGGCACCAGCGCCTCGGGGGCCGGCGCTCGCTCCGGTCCGGCTAGGCGCTCGCCGCCGAGGCGGAGGCCGGACGAGGACTTGGAGCCGTGCACGATGGCGACGCGTGCGGTGCACGACAGTTCGGCGTCTGCGTCGGCCGATCCTAATCATACGACGTCCGGCTTAAGGGTTCGGGATCGACGCTCTCCGTCTTTGCGAGCGGAGCGAAGCAATCCAGGGGCGCCACCGTCTCAAGCCGCGCGCTGCCCTGGGTCGCTTCGCCTACGGCTCGCGATGACGGTGCGGGGCCGGATCACCGAACGGTTCACCCGGAAACGGTATCAGCCCCCCTCATCCTGAGGCGCCGGAGCGCAGCGGAGGCCTCGAAGGAGCCCTCCAGCCGGGCGCGCGATCCCTGGAGCCCTCCTTCGAGGCCCGCTGGCGCGGGCACCTCAGGATGAGGGGGAGGGTCGGAAACGCCCCTCGGCGCGCCGCGTCGCGGACCGTGCGCAACGCGATCGGGACCGCCTCCAGGAGCCCGCCCCGGCCGTCTCAGCTCACCTCGACCCGGGCGACGCCCGGCAGCGTGCGCAGCAGGCCGGCGATCTGCGGCGTCGCCTGGTAGCGGTCGCGCAGCCGCACCTCGACCTCGCGGCCCTCCAGCCGCAGGATCAGCGAGATCTCGCTCTCGCCGCGCATGGTCAGGCGGCTGTGCACCGCCTGGATGCCGCGGGCGTCGTCGAGGTGGATGCGCATGCCCTTCTGGTGGCGGGCCACCGCCTGATCGAGCGGCTCGGCGGTCTGGATCCGGGCGCGCACGTCCTCGCCCTCCAGGTTCGCCTGGAGCTGGAGCACCAGCGGCCGGCCGGGTTCCAGGATGTCGCGGTAGTGGCCGAGCCCTTCCGAGAAGATGATCGCCTCGAAATGCCCGGTCCGGTCGGACAGGGTGACGATGCCCATCTTGTTGCCGGTCTTCGTGCGCCGCTCCGCCCGGTCGAGGACGGAGGCCGCCACGCGGCCGACGCTGGTGGTCCCCGAGCGCACGGCGCGGCAGAACTCGGCCCAGCTCTGGACGCGCAGCTTGTCGAGCAGGTCGCCGTACTCGTCGAGGGGGTGGCCGGAGATGAAGAACCCGATCGCCGCGTACTCGCGCTTGAGCGTGTCGGCCACCGGCCACAGCTCGTGCGGGGGGACCTTGAGGCCCACGCTGACGGCGGCGACACCGCCGAACATATCGTTCATGTCCTCCTTGATGACCGATGCGCCCTCCTGCGCCATCGTCATCATCGGTCCGACCGCCGCGAAGGCCCGCGCCCGGTCCGGCTCGATGCAGTCGAGGGCGCCGCCCTGGACGAGGTTCTCCAGGGTGCGCTTGTTGACGTGCCGCGGGTTGAGGCGGCGGGCGAGGTCGGCGAGGTCCGCGAACGGGCGGTCGCCCCGCGCCTCGACCAGCGCCCGCACCGCCTCCCGCCCCACGCCCTTGATGGCGGCCAGCGCGTAATAGATCTTTCCGCCCCGCACCTCGAACACCTCGCCCGAGGCGTTGATCGAGGGCGGCTCGACGGTGATCTTCAACCTTTGCGCGTCCTGGCGGAATTCGGCGAGCTTGTCGGTGTTGTCGATGTCGAGCGTCATGGCGGCCGCCAGGAACTCGACGGGAAAGTTCGCTTTGAGGTAGGCGGTCTGGTAGGTCAGCAGCGCGTAGGCCGCCGCGTGGCTCTTGTTGAAGCCGTAATCGGCGAACTTGGCGAGGAGGTCGAAGATCTCGTCGGCCTTGGCCTTGGTCAGGCCGCGCTCGACCGAACCCTTCAGGAAGCGCTCGCGCTGCGCGTCCATCTCGGCGCGGATCTTCTTGCCCATCGCGCGCCGGAGCATGTCGGCCTCGCCGAGCGAGTAGCCGGCCAAGACCTTCGCGATCTCCATCACCTGTTCCTGGTAGACGATGATCCCGAAGGTCTCTTTTAGAATGGGCTCCAGCGTCTCGTGGGGATACCACGACGTCTCATTGCCGGCGTCGCGGCCGAGCTTGCGCTCGCAGTAGACCGGGATGTTGGCCATCGGGCCCGGCCGGTAGAGGGCCACGAGCGCGATGATGTCCTCGAACCGGTCGGCCTGCATCTCGCAGAGCGCCTTGCGCATGCCCGCCGATTCCACCTGGAACACGCCGACCGTCTCGCCCCGGCCCATCGGCTCGTAGGTCCTGGGGTCGTCGAGCGGCAGCGCGGCGAGGTCGATGTGGATGTCGCGCTGCTTCAGAAGGTCGGTGCAGCACCGCAGCATCGTCAGGGTTTTAAGTCCCAAGAAATCGAACTTCACGAGCCCCGCCTGCTCGACCCACTTCATGTTGAACTGGGTCACCCGCATGCCCGTCTTCGGGTCGCGGTAGAGCGGGACCAGCTCCTCCAGCGGCCGGTCGCCGATCACCACGCCCGCGGCGTGGGTCGAGGCGTGGCGGTGCAGCCCCTCCAGCTTCTTGGCGATGTCGATCAGCCGGGCGACGATCGGCTCCTCCTCGATCGCCTGCTGGAGCTTCGGCTCGCCCTCGATCGCCTGGGCGAGCGTCACGGGGTTGGCCGGGTTCTGCGGCACGAGCTTCGTCAGCTTGTCGACCTGCCCGTAGGGCATCTCCAGGACGCGGCCGACGTCGCGCAGCACGCCGCGGGCGAGCAGGGTGCCGAAGGTGATGATCTGCCCGACCTGCCGCTCGCCGTAGCGCTCCTGCACGTAGCGGATCACCCGCTCGCGGCCCTCGACGCAGAAGTCGATGTCGAAATCCGGCATCGAGACGCGCTCGGGGTTGAGGAAGCGCTCGAACAGCAGGGCGAAGCGCAGCGGATCGAGGTCGGTGATCAGCAGCGACCACGCCACCAGCGAGCCCGCGCCCGAGCCGCGGCCCGGGCCGACGGGGATGTCGTGGTCCTTGGCCCACTTGATGAAGTCGGAGACGATCAGGAAGTAGCCCGGGAACTTCATCGTCACGATGACGTCGAGCTCGAAGGCGAGCCGCGCCCGGTAATCGTCCTCGGTGAAGCCCGGCGCGGTGCCGTGCTGCTTCAGCCGCAGTTCCAGCCCGGCCTCCGCCTGCCGGCGCAATTCGGTCGGCTCGTCGGCGACGATGGTCTGGGCGACGCCCTCGGACGCCTCGGCCAGGGCCTCGGCCATCGGCGCTTTCTCGCCGCCGGCCACCGAGCCGAAATTCGGCAGGATCGGCTTGCGGGTCCGCGCCCGCACGGCGCAGCGCATGGCGATCTCGACGGTCGCCGTCAGCGCGTCGGGCAGGTCGGAAAAAATCTCGGCCATCTCGGCCCGGGTCTTGAGGCCGTGGCGCGGGGTCAGCCGGCGGCGGCGCTCGTCCGAGACGAGGCGGCCTTCCGCGATGGCGAGCAGCGCGTCGTGGGCGTCGTAATCGCCGGGACGCGCGAAGAACGGCTCGTTGGTCGCCGCCAGCGACAGGCCGTGGCGGTTGGCGAGGTCGATCAGCGCGGCCTCGACGCGGCGCTCGTCGGGCAGGCCGTGGCGCTGGACCTCGACGTAGAGCCGGTCCTCGCCGAAGGCCGCCTTCAGCGCCTCCATCCGTGCGGCGGCGATCTCGGGCCGGCCGGCGCGCAGGGCCGCGTCGAGGGGCCCGGAGGCGCCGCCGGTGAGCGCGATCAGCCCGTCGGACGCCCCCCGCAGCGCGGCGGCGGCCACCCGCGGCGCCTCGCCGAGCGGCGCGTCGAAATAGGCCCGGCTCGCCAGCCGCAGCAGGTTGGCGTAGCCGGCCTCGTCCTGGGCGAGCAGCACCACCGGGTGGTAGGTCGCTTGATGGCGCCCGTGCGGGTCCGCCGCCTCGAAGGCGAGGCTGAGCTGCACGCCGGCGATCGGCTGCACGCCCTCCTTGGCCGCCTTCTCCGAGAATTCCAGCGCGCCGAACAGGTTGTTGGTGTCGGTGAGCGCCAGCGCCGGCTGGCGGTCGGCGAGCGCCGCCTTCACGAGGTCGCCGACCTTCAGGGCGCCTTCGAGCAGCGAGTAGGACGAGTGGACGTGGAGGTGGACGAAGCCGACCTCCCGGAGCTGGCGTGACATCGCGGGCCTTGTTCGGGGCCGCACAGGATTCCGCCCCCGCCGGCTCCTGTCGATGACCCGGCCGCATCAGCACCCGGATATCCACCGCCCTCCCGGTCGCGACGGCCGATCCGCCGGTTCCGGGGCGCAAACGCGCCGCAACTTCCGGTTTCCTGTGCACAGCCGGTCCGGACCGGGAACCGATCGCGAACGCGCAAGCGGGCGTCAACGAACCGGCGTCAACGCTATCGCCCACGCGCCCACCGCCCCGAACAGCACCCCGAACGCCATGAGCTCGACCATCCCGGTCAGGATCACCCGCTTCAGCATCGCCGCGTCTCCCCTGTGCGTCAGCCCATATGTTCTTGTTTTGTTCCGTAAGGGAAGCGGGGACAGGCGGGATTCACGGGCCGGGGTGGGAACAGGGTTAGCGAACGGTTGACGGCGCGATCGGGTCAACGGCGCGATCGACGGATCCGCCGCCCGTCTCCGGCGAGCGCGGCGAGGCCGCGCGGGCGCGCCGCATCCGCCCGCCGCGCGCAGCCCCACGGTCCACGACGCGGCGAGCCGAGGGGCGTTTTCGACCCTCCACCTCATCCTGAGGTGCCCGCATCAGCGGGCCTCGAAGGAGGCCTCCAGGGATCGCGCGGCTGGCTGGAGGGCTCCTTCGAGGCCTCCGCTTCGCTCCGGCACCTCAGGATGAGGGGAGTTGGTGGGATCGGCCGACGCAAACGCCGAACTGTCGTGGACCGTGGCGCAGCCCTGGGTCGGGTCACCGCGCTCGCGCGACGCCGGCGCCGACGAGCGAGCGGTTCGGACAAAAAGCAAAGAAAGGCCGCCTCAGGCCGCGATCGCCAGATCCTCGGACGCCCCGCGCCCGGACCGGAACGCAGCCAGCAGGTCCGCGTCGAGCCCGTCGAGAACCGCCGCCGCCGCCTCGACCTGCGGGTGGATCGGCTCGGCGACGCCGTCCCGCTCGGCGCGGAAATGCTCCAGGATCTGGCCCGGCAGCGCGTCGAGGATGGCGCCGACGGGGTTGAACGGCGCGTCCGCCGCGGCGAGCGCCGGCTCCGGGACGGCCGCGACCGCGACCGGCTCCGCCGCGTCGATCTCCGGCCTCGCGGCCTCGGGCTCGGGCCGCTGGGCGGCCAGGGCGGCGCGCCACGCGGCGTCGGCGGCCAGCGTCTCCCGGCGCAGGGCCTCGCGGCTGGCCGCCGCCTCGGCGACCGCGCGGGCGGCCTCGCGGGCCGCGTCGCGGGCGGCCTCGGATTCGTAGCGGGTCAGCAGCGCGCCGACCGCGCGGGTCTCCGGGCCCGCCTCCGCCTCGCAGGCGGCGAGCGCCTGCGCGATCATCCGCCGCGACAGGCCCGCCCCGCGCGGGGCGTCCGCGCTCCCCCGCGCGGCGGCCAGCGCCGCCTGCATCGCCGGCAGCAGCGGTTCGGGCAGGCCGGCGCGGCGGTGGAGGTCGGCGACGCCGCGGCCGTCGCGCAGGCCGCGGGCGACCGCGGCGTGATCGAGCCCGGTGAGGTCGGCCAGGGCCGCCGCCACGAAGTCGGACCGCCCCGAGAGCACCGCCCGCAGGATCAGGCCGGCGGTGAGCTGCCGGGCGGCGCGCAGGTGGCGCACGAGGCGGCCGACCGCGGCCGCGCCCGCGCCGTCGCACACGTCGAGGGCCGCGCGCTCCGTCGCCTCGCCCTCCATCCGCTCGCACCGGGCCGCGCCGAGCCAGCCGCACGCGGTCACGAAGGCGGACAGGCTCCGCGCCACGGCGAGGACCACCGCGTGGCGGACCTCCGGCGGCAGGTCGGGCCGGACGAGCAGCGCCTCGCGCAGGGCCGGGCTCGCGCCGTGCCGCTCGACCATGCGCAGCAGGCGCCCGGCGGTGATCCGCGCCGTGGGGTTGGCGGCGAGCGCCACCAGCGTCTCCGCCTCGCCGATCTCGGCGAGCGCCCCCGAGACCGCGGGGGCGAGGTGGTGGCGCCGGGCGATCACCGCCCGCACCCCCGCGTCGCCGAGCGCGGCCGCGTCCACGAGGTCGGCGTCGGTCAGCACCGGCGAGCGGGCGAGCACCGGCCCGGCGACCTCCGGCACGTCGGTGGACAGGGCGACGACGAGCGGGCGCGGCGCCCGGGCGGAGGCTGCGCAGGCCTCGGCCAGGGCCCGGCGCACCACCGGCGCCGGGTCATCGAGGAGCGCGAGCAGGGCGGTCTTGGCCTCCCAGGCCGCGTCCGCGGCGAGGTCGCCGTAGAGGTAGATCTCCGCCAGCGCCGCGGCGGCCTCCGCCCGGCGCGCGGCCGGGGCGTTCTGGGTCAGGGCCAGGAACTGACGCAGGATCATGGGCCGCTCCGGGGGGCGAACAGGCTGGTCTTGTGGGGTATCGTCTTGGGCGCGCCGGCATCGGGCGCGGTCGCGAGGTCCGCCGGGCGGCGCGGGGGCAGCGGCGGGTTCGCCAGGGCGGTGCCCGGCGGGATCGCGGCCGGGGCCGCGGGCGGCGGCGCCGCGGCGGGCAGCGCGCCCGTGTTGGCCGGCCCGTCCTCGGCGGCCGCGGCCCCGGAGCGCGGGAACCACGTCGGTGCCGGCCGCTCGGGCGCGGGCGGCGTCGACCGGCCCTGCCAGAGCCGCGCGGCCGCGTCCGAGACCGCGCCCCGGCTCTCGGTCTGGAACAGGCTGCGCAGGTCGGCGCTGCCGCCGAACCCGGTCGCGGTCGCGGTCCCAGTCGCGGTCCCGGCCCCGTTCGCGGCCGCGGTTGCCGTCGCCGCGGCGGCGTAGGCGGTGGCGGCCCGCGGCGGCGACGGGGCCTCCTGGCGCAGGCCGGTCAGGTCGGTGGCGGAGACGCCCTGGGCCGCCGCCGAGAGGTTGGCGTAGAGTTCGGCGGCGGTGCGCGGGCGCCCGGTGCGGTCGTAGAACAGGCCCCTGTTGGCGGCGGCCGCCTCCGGCAGGTCGAGGGCGGCGGCCCGCTCGGGGAAGGTCCGCGCCGTGCCGATCAGGGCGGCGGCGCCCTTCGCCCCCAGCACGTGCGCGGCGTAGAGGTCGCCCGCCGTCGGCTCGCGGCCGAGCGCGCCGGTCAGCGCCTCGGCGTTCTTCTGGGTGAGCGCGCCGGCGAGCGTCGCCGAGATGCGCGGGTCGCGGCGCAGGTCGAGGATCGCCTGCCGCCGGTCGGCGTCGGGCACCGTGTAGGTGCCGTCGGCCTGCCGGGTGATCGCCTCCGCCTGCTCCGCGAGGCCGAGCCGCGGCCCGGCGCTCTTCATCACCCCGAGCCAGGTCTGCTCGATGAATTGGAACAGGCCGGTGGCCGTCGAGGTCCCGGCCTTGGCCGCCGGGTCGAGGGCCGATTCCCGCCGGGCTGTGGCGAGCAGGTAGTCGAAGCCGACGCCGCTGGCGCTCGCCCCGTCGCGGATCGCCTGCACCACCGGGCCCGCGGCCTGACCCGCTCCCGGGCCGGCGGCCGGGCCCGGGACCGGACGCGCCGCGGCGGCCGGGTTCTCGGAGGGGCTCGACGGCGTGGTGAACAGGAACATCCGGGCGGGCACGGGGTCTGAGGACCCTCCGAGCCTGCGTCGCTTATGGTAAACAACCTCTCAATCCGGCCGCCGTCGGGCCGGCCCGATTCAGGACCCGGTGAACTCGCCCGCGCCCTTCGGCCGGCGCATCCGGAAGCGCGTGTCGGCGGTGGCGTGGAAGTAGTCGAAGTAGCCCCCGCGCATGATCGGGTGCATCGCCGCGGTGTCGACCATCCCGTCCGCGACGAAGCGCGCGTCGACGTAGATCGACACCACCTGCCCGATCACCAGAAAATTGTCCGGCTCGCCCCCGTCGAGCGGCACCAGCGGCACGGTCTGGAGCCAGCGGCATTCCAGCGCCGCGGGCGAGGCCGCCACCCGGGGCGGGCGCACCTTGCGGGACGGCGCGGTCTCCAGGCCGGCGAAGGCGAACTCGTTCTCGCCGCGCGGCAGCGGCGCGGAGGAATCGTTCATGCCGTCGCGCAGGTCCCAGGTGGCGAGGCTGCACACGAATTCGCGCCCCTCCTCCGCGAAGGTCATCGCGTCCTTGCGGCCCGACGAGGAGAAGGCGACCATGTTGTCGGCCACCGCGTTGAAGAACGAGTAGGGCGCGAGGTTGAGCCGCCCCTGCCCGTCCATCGCGCTGATCCAGCCGATCGGCCGCGGCGCGACGATCGCCTTGAGCGGGTTGTGCGGCAGGCTGCGCGCCTCGCGGGGGACGTCGAAATCGTAGTGCACGGCTCATGTCCCTCGCGAGATGCGGGCGCTTCGGTCCGGCGCGGCGGCGCGCGGTGCTGGAATCGGGATGGGGGCTGGAGCCGGTCCCGATCGCGTTGCCCACGATACACGACGCGGCGAGCCGGGGGGCGTTTCCGACCCTCTACCTCATCCTGAGGTGCCCGCGAGAGCGGGCCTCGAAGGAGGGCTCCAGGGATCGCGCGGCCGGCTGGAGGGCTCCTTCGAGGGCGCCGCTGCGCGACGCCGCCTCAGGATGAGGGGGGGTGCTGGGATCGGCCGATGCGAACTCCGAACCGTCGTGTACCGTCCGCGTTGCCATCGTGCACGGCTCTCAGCCTCTGTTTTGACGCGCTCTCTCGCGCCGGGCCGGTGTCCACCCCGGCGGAGAGCGCTCCAGGCCGCTCACGCCGCGACGCGGATCGTCGAGGCGATCTCGTCCACCTCGCTCGACAACCGTCCGTCCGCCCCGCGCGTCACCAGCCCGAGGTCGGCCAGCGCCACCACGTCCGCGTGGACGCGGCGCACATCGCGCTTCAGCGCCCGCGCCAGGGCCCGGACGCCGTCCTCGGGCGAGCGGCGGAGGTGGCGCAGGAGGTCGTACCGCTTCGGGGACAGCACGGCGCACAGGGCGGCCCAGTCCCGGAACAGGATCCGGTCCCCGCCCCCGACGGATCGACCGGCCTCGGCGGCCTTCCAGGCGTCCGCCACGTCCGCCGCCGCGGCGCGCAGGCCCCGGCCGACCTCGATCTCAGTCGTCGCTCGGGTCTCGGCCATGGTCCCTTCTCCAGGCGGCGACGGCCGCCACGAAATCATCGAGCAGGCGGTCGATGCCGGCGAAGCGGTACGGGGCTTCGCCGCCGCGCTCGTGCCGATGATCACCCTTGCCCCGCTCGTTGTCGAAGCCGATCACCCGCTCCCCGTCCACGATGTAGACGAGGCGGTACTTGAAGCCGTGCTTCGCGGGTGGAACCGGTTTCGGTACGCGCCAGACGACCAGTTCGGCGAAATCCCGGTCCCCGAAGACCACCCGGCGGCGGATGACCAGGACCGCTGCCACCGCACCATGATACGGGACGGCGTGTTGTCTTCAAGGGCCAACACGGTCCGACGCGGTTTGTCGGCCCGTCGTTCCGGACCACGCAAACGGTCCGCCGCGGGAGCGGAGCCTCAGAGATAGGTGACGATGTCGGACAGCGCCGGCCGCGGCCGGTCGGAGGGGATCTCCCGGGCCCGGCCGATATGGACGAAGCCCGCCATCCGCTCCTCCGGCGCGAGGCCGAGGGCGTCGAGCACCCGGCGGTCGTAGGTGTACCACTCGGTCAGCCACGCGGTCGAGAATCCCAGGGCGTTCGCCGCGACCACGAGGTTCATGGTCGCCGCGCCCGCCGACAGCACCTGCTCCCATTCGGGGATCTTCGCGTGCGGCCCGGCGCGGGAGACGACCGCCACCGCGACCGGCGCGTGGCTCAGCCGGCGCCGCTCCTGCTCCAGGCGCTCGGGGCCGGCCTCCGGGTTGTCGGCGGCCCAGGTCGCCGCGAGGATCTCCCCGATCCGGGCCCGCGCGTCGCCGGCGATGACGAGGAAGCGCCAGGGGGCGAGCTTGCCGTGGTCGGGCACCCGGGAGGCTGCGGCGAGGATCGTCTCCAGCTCCGCGGCGGACGGCCCCGGCTCGTCGAGGAGCGGCGGCGGCACCGAGCGGCGGGTCCTCAGAAGGTCGAGGGTTGCGTTCATGCGTCTCGGGATCCTCGGCGTGGCGGCCCCAGGATGTGGCACGGGCGCGTCCGGCTGGGAAGCCGCGCCCCGAGCGCGCGCCGAACCGCGGCCTCCGCGACGAATCTTCTTGACTTTTTTCCTTTTCCATGCTCATAGTCAGTCGCCTGCCGCCCGGCGCCGAGGGAGCGATCCCAGGGGCGTCCAGCAGGGATCCGCGCTGGACTGAGCGCGGGTTTGGGCGGCGGGGCGGTGCCCGCGGGGTCAGGCTTCAGTCGGCCGGCCACCCGGGCGGCGCGTCCGGTGCGGGACGGCTCGGGTTGTGGGCATGGAGGCAGGGGCGTACGCGCCCGGCGCGGCACCAAATGAGCCGCGCCCGGACCCCAT
>NZ_JAUYZI010000042.1 GCF_030700245.1 Methylobacterium amylolyticum | reverse complement strand
CGTATCCATCCGGTGAAGGACGCGGGAGCTACGGTTTCGGCGGGAGCAGATCACTTTCCGCCGTATGGGCGGCGATCCGCTCTTTCAGTTCGTCGATCCCATCGTTGGTAAACGCTGGGTACGCCTCGTCGCCGGAGCCGTGGACCCAGATCAGGCCGTCCTCGGGTTCCATGTCGACGATGATGTCGAACAGGGCGTCTTCATCCTGTCCGAGGTCGGCGGCGACCCTGGCCAGCGTGAACACGGTGCTCACCTTATTGCGCTGCATCGGCTCCCTTCCGTCGCGGCCCGATCGTCTCGTCAGGGTCGAGGGTGGCTGGCGAGAATGCTCAGGCAGCCTCGGCAAGCGGAGCGGTCGCTGACCGCCAATGCCACGGCAGAAGTTCGTGCAGTCGAGGGGCGGGGTAATCGGCGATACGGGTGAGAACGTCGGCGAGCCAAGCCTGCGGATCGATCGCGTTGAGCTTGGCCGTCACGATCAGCGTCGCCATCGCCGCCGCCCGCTCGGCGCCTCGCTCCGAACCGGCAAACAACCACGCCTTCCGTCCGAGGGCAAAACCCCTCAGCGCGCGCTCGGCGGCGTTGTTGGTCAGGCAGATCCGCCCGTCGTCGAGGAAGCGGGTGAAGGCCGGCCAGCGCCGCAGCAGGTAGTCGATCGGCTCGGCGACAGTGGAGGAGCGCGATAGCCGGGAGCGGTGGTCGCGCAACCACGCCTCGAACTCGGCCACGAGCGGCGCGCTCTCGGAACGGCGCACGCGCAGGCGCTCGCCGGCCGGGCGACCGTTGATCCCGCGCTCGATCGCGAACAACACGTCGATGCGCCGCACCGCCTCCAGCGCGATCGGCGAGATCACCGTCGCCGTCCTGCCCCGCCGCGCGTTCGCCGCGACGTCGGCCAGCGCGAAGAACCCGCGCCGGGCATGCGCCCAGCAGAGCGCCGAGGTGATCGCCCCTCGCGGACGCGCAGGATCGTAGAGGCGGTTGTAGCCGCCGTAGGCGTCCGCCTGCAGGATGCCGGCGAACCTGCTCAGGTGAGCCTCGGGATGCGCGCCGGCCCGGTCGCGCGAGGCGTAGAACAGCGCCGCCGGCGGGTCCGGTCCGCCGAACGGGCGGTCGTCGCGCACGTAGGTCCAGATCCGGCCGGTGGTCGTGCGCCCCTTGGCCAGGATCGGCACCGTGGTGTCGTCGCCGTGCAAGCGCTCGCCCGCCAGGACATGCGCCGCGATCAGCCCGTGCAGGGGCGCGAGCGCCGCCGTGCAGGCGCCGACCTGGTCGGCCAGCGTCGAGACGGACAGCGCGATCCCCTCCCGGGCGAAGCGCTCGCTCTGGCGGTTCAGCGGCTGATGCTGGCCGAACTTCTCGAACAGGATCATCGCCAGGAGGTTCGGCCCGGCAAAGCCGCGCGGCGTGACGTGGAAGGGCGCGGGCGGCTGCGTGATCGTCTCGCACGCCCGGCACGAGAAGCGCTCGCGCACCGTCTGGATCACCTTCCACGAGCGCGGGACCACCTCCAGCGTCTCGGTCACGTCCTCACCGAGCCTCGACAGCTTGGCCGAGCCGCAGCACGGGCACGCGCTCGGCGCGGGGATGACGACCCGCTCGCGTGGCAGATGGGCGGGGAACGGCTCGCGCGATAGTGCTCGGCGCGGACGCGCGGCGCCCGGCGTTCCTGCCAGCGCCGCCTCGGCGGCGAGTGCGTTTTCGGTGGCGGCCGCCTCCAACTCTTCGAGTTCGAGCTCCATCTGATCGAGCAGCCGCGCGGTGCGCTCCGAGCGGGTGCCGTAGAGCTCGCGCCGCAGCTTCTCGATCTGCAGCTTCAGATGCGCGATCAGCGCTGCGCCACTCGATCGCTCCGCCTCCGCGGCCAAGCGCGCGGCACGCTCGGCCAGGATCATGGCGTGCGCGGCGGCGAGGTCGGCGGGCAGCGACTCAGGGGCGTGGGTCACGGGCTGAGGGAATCACGCCCGTCCGCCGCTGCAAAGGCCGAGCGTCATCCGACCGAGCTGGGCCGCCACGTCTCCTGGGGATGGCGCCAGTCGATGCCCGAGAGCAGGTAGCCGAGCTGAGCCGCCGAGATCGTCACCGCGCCGTCAGCCGGGCTCGGCCACAGGAAGCGGCCCCGTTCCAGCCGCTTCGTGAACAGGCACGCGCCCTGGCCGTCGTGCCAGATCACCTTCAGCAGGTCGCCGCGGCGACCGCGGAAGCAGAACAGGTGTCCGCCCAAGGGATCGCGGCGCAGCACCTCCTGCACCTGCAGCGCCAAGCTGGGGAAGCCCTTCCTCATGTCGGTGTGGCCGGTCGCCAGCCAGACCCGCACGCCGGTGGGGACGGGGATCATCGCGCCCTCAGCGCCGCCAGCACCCGGTCCAGCAGGTCGGGGTCGACCGACCCCTCGGCTCGCACGCGCTCGCCGCCCGGCAGGGTGATCTCGATCGCCCCGGCACGATGTGGGCTGCGTATCCGCGACCGCCGCGTGGGCGTCTCGGAGGGCAACTCGGACGTCGCCTCAGGCTGGGGATCAGGCGTCGGCGCGACCGTCACCGGCAGGAAGCCCGACGCCGAACCCGCGCACAGCATCTTCCGCCAGCGGAACAGCTGCGAGACATGCAGGCCCGCGATACGCGCCACCTCGGACACGGACACGCCCGGCTCGAACGACGCGGCGACCAAGCGCTCCTTCTCGGCCCGCGACCAGCGCCGCCGACGCTCCACCGACGTGATCACCTCAACCCGCGACAGCATAGGACTACTCCTAGGGATACCCCTAGGACTTCAGCCCCGCCCCGACCTCACACAAGGCGGCCTCCGGCGGATGGGTACGGCGTAGCGCTCCGCGGCGTTGCACAATTCGCGGACGTTGCCGGGCCAGGGACGTGCCACGAGGTCCTGCATGAGCCGGGCGCTGAGGGGACACATCGTCCGGCCGTGCGCCTCGGTGGCCTGAGACGCGATAACTTCGAACAGCAGCGGGATATCCTCCCACCGTTCCCGCAAGCGCGGGATCCGCAGCTCCGCGACGGCGAGGCGGTACTAGAGGGCGACGTGGCCGTCCTAGCGGAAGCGCTCCGACCAGCGGCAGGCGCTCGATACGCTGAACTTGAAGCGCGCGGCACCCTGAAGGCAGGACGCTCCCTTGGCCAAGGCCGCCGCGACGCGCTCGCGCAGGTCCAGGAACAACGCTGAAGGCATCAGCGGCTCCTTCACACGTCAACGCCGCAAACGCAGCCGCGTCGCAACCTGCTCGGAAGCCTCTCCAGTCGCCCGCGCCGTTGATGCGCTCGTACCGTTCGAGGATGGTGGAAGCCGGCGAAAAGGCATCTCCGCTGCCACGCTAGAAACTGTCAACCCAAATGGCGGCCTGCATGTAAGCTGAGCTAATTTCTCAACGTAGACCTCTATTTGTCAAATCGCTCGCCGATGTCGGCTCCGGCGCTTCAGGTAGCTGGATGTCGAGGGTGAACGAGCACTCCTTGATCGTGGAAGAAATCGTGCCCGCGACAGCGCCGCCTCCGCGGCCTCCGGTATGGCTGCCGATGCGCAACGCGCAGATCTTTCGGGTGGCCTTGTAGATGTGATTTGTCGGCCGGGCCGGGAGGGAAAGGGTCCCAATGGCACCAGCTTTCGTAGCCGCGGCGCGGAACCGCTTCGCGGAGGCGCCGGAAAGTTCGTCCGGGTAGGCGATGTGAACGAGCGCGCGGCTGGCGTGGGCCGGGTCCGTGGTCGCCAGGGTCTCGACACACCGCGCGATAACCAGGGCGGCGATCAGGGGCGTGGACGGCCTGATACATACCAAGCCACCCGCCGCGATGGCATCTCGCAGTTCGAAGCCCTCGGTGAGCGAGACGCAGACCAAGCCGGCCAGCTCAGGCGCGTGCACCTCGAGAGCCTTGCGACCAATCTCGCGGTCCTCGTCCGAGATCTTCGAGAGCGGCTTCAGCACCTCTCCGAGGGCCGCAGCATCGACCGAGGCGTCGTCTCCGACGCTGACGGTGCTTTGGTCGATCTCGTATTCCCCTTTGACGAGGCGGGCGAGTGCATCCTTGTCGATGAAGGCCCCATAGAGGGCGAGCGGGGTCTGCTTGTAGCGGGTGGCGAGCATCTCAAGGACCGGCATCAGCGCCTGGTTCAGGGCGATGGCCTCGGGCCCGAGCCGAAGGTCTGCGATGGCGGCGGCCAGGGTCGAGGTGGCGATCCGCAGCGGCGGCTTGGGTGTTCCCTCCAGGTTGAGGGTGTCGATCTGGTTGTCCCGGCCGAAGGGCTTGGCCACCTCGGCGATCTGATCGGTCAGCAGCTCGTTGGCAGCACCCTGGACGACGATGGCGCCCATGCGGTTGAGGCAGGCGCCGAAGACGAGGGCGCCGATCGCCTGGGCCTGCCACTCCGGATCGTCGCCGTGGAGGCTCAGTCCCTGGACCAGGTCCTCGCGCCGGAGCCAGACTTGACCGGTGGCAGCAAGCCCGATCGGCCAAGAGGCGTCGCCGCGGCGGCGCGTGGTCGCATCGCGGTAGCCGCGCCGGCCGAGATGGAGCGGGACGCGCGCGGGCGCGCGCCAGGTCCGCCATCCGTAGGTGAAGTGGCGCAGGTAGCGGTATCCCGCGTAGGCCAGGATTGCCTCGGGGACGAACGGGGCTGCGATCGCCGAGAAGGAGAGGGCGGCCGCGATCCCGAACTGTGTGGCGACTTCGTTGGGCGTGGCGTCGTTCACCGATCACTTCCCCTTTCCGGGATCTTTGCGGCCTTCGCCGACCCGCATCTTCTCCAGCACGGTTCGGTCCCCCTGGCGGCTATCCTTGACCATCCTGCCGATATTCCGGGCTGGGATCTGCGTGGGCGCGTGCGGCATGACGATGCCGGCCGCACCGACGGCCGCGGTGTTGCCGGTGCGGCGCTCGATCTGCCCACCGATCCACGAGAGCACGGTCTCGGGCAGGAGGCTGATCTGACCGGCGGCCAACGTGACGATCGAGAACAGGACGACGGCGTAGACGAACAGCCCGGCGGTGCCGACCATGGCGTAGGCGATGGTGCCGTCGGGCGCGATCATCGCCAGCGCGCCGCGGAAGAAGACGTTGGTGATGTCGAGGCCGACCCGCATCAGCAGGAGCGAGACGAGCAGGCCGATCACGATCAGGGGCGGCCGGAGCAGGATGCCGAGGAAGAACATGTAGCCCTGGCCGCTGTTGCCGACGAAGCTGTCGGAGCGGGCGGGCATGAACTTGGTCAGCAGCCAGATCGGCACGGCGATCATCGCCTCGGCGACGACGAGGAACCAGTTGAACGTCGCCATCAGGAAGTGGACGATCACGACGAACGGCACGAGGCCGATCAGCATGAAGGCGGCCACGAAGAGAATGAGAGCCAGAAAATAGAAGAACCCGGCGGCGCCTTGTGCCGCCTGTCTGAGCCCACCATCCTTGTCGAATTTGACCAAACCCAGCGCCCAGTCGGCGAAATCGGCCCCGACCCCTGCGGTCGTCGCTCCGATCCCGAAATACGCGATGATCTGCCCGATCTGCTGCACGTCGAGGACCGGATCTTTCCATGTCGGGCTATCGGACGTGCTGATGATCGAGAGGATGCCCGAGTAGATCGCCGAAAGCGCCTTGGCGAAACGGTCGGACGGGTCCGCCTGCGCGGCCGGGCTGTCGCTGGCGACGCTGGCGACGCTGCCCGACCCTTGAGCGGCGATGTAGCCGCCGAAGGAGGTCACGTAGGTGAGGTTGCGCTGCGCCTCCTCGACGAGCGGCGCGTAGGCGCTGCGCGCGAGATACGGGATGTAGGCGGTGATGTTAGCTGGGGGGACCACCTTGATCGAGCCGGTCGCGGCCGCCGACGTGGCGAGGAGCTTGACCTGGACGAGGCTCATCGAGCGCTGCCAGAGCGCGGCCGAGAGCCAGCCGTTGCCGGTCGCGTTGTCGAGATAGGCCTTCAACGCTGCGTCGAGCTGGGCTTTGTTGCTCTGGGTCAGGCTCTGGTTGGCCATGTTGTAGGCCGCGTCGATCGCCTGCTTGATGCGAGTCTTGATCGCGGCATCGTCGCGGGTGCCGGAGGTGATAGTGCTGGCGATGCCGCTCGCCGCGCCGTCGAGGCTGTCGATAGCCGCCAGGAAGGAGCGCTGGCTCTGCTGTTCAGCCCAGTCGAGAAGGACCTTGGTGGTGTTGGCGTCCTTCGTGTCGGGCAGTTTTGGGTCGAGCTTGGCGTACTCGTAGACGACTGAACCGCAGAAGTTGTCAGATTTGCGATAATATCCGTTGGTATCGGCGAAATGGTAGCTCGTCGATTTCGACGACGACAACCCAAGTAATCCGATGTTGTCGGTCTTCTGCGAGATGATCGAGGCGGCACCGTCGCGGCCGGAGACGTTGCCTGCGTATTTCTGCAACGCCTGGGCGCAGACGTAGCCGTAGAGCCGCCCCATGAGGATTTCGGCGAGCTTGCCGCGCAGCACGAAGTCGCCGCTCTGGTGGGTCGGCTGGGCGAGGGTGCCGTACATGCCGGTGAGCTGGGTGCCGGCGACGCGCGCCCAGAGCGTGTCGCCGAAGCCCGAACCCCAGACGGCGAGTTGCACCACGAGGATCTGTACGAGCGACAGGCCGCTCTTGATCGGCAGGCTGAGGATCGCGCCGGTGATCACGCGCAGCAGGGTGTACCTGGCGCTCGACCCGCGCCCGAACGCCTCACCGTCGTTGGCCGTGTCGGCGACCAGCGAGTAGAGCAGGTAGCAGCCGAGGATCGTAGCGACGATCAGGGTGCCGACGTTGAAGTATCCGAGCGCGACGGTCAGGGGCCGGTCGTCGTTGCAGGTGGCGGCGGTCCAGACGCCATCGACCACGCAGCCGAGCAGCTTGCGCAGGTTCACCAGCGCCAGGTCGTTCTGGACCGGCGTGAACATCTCCTTCGCCGTGGTCTGGGCCTGGGCGGCCGTCGCGGCGGCGAGAAGGGTGAAGCTGCCGACGGCGGCCGTGATCCTGCGGAGCATGGGCGCCTCTACAGGTCGCCGCCGGCCTGCACGGCCAGGATGGTGCCGAGCACGGCCGAGGTGCGGGCCTGCTGCTCGACGAGCTGCTGGCGCAGCGCCAAGGCCATCGAGCGCATGCGGGTAAGCTCGATCAGAAGCCCATGCTCGGACTGGCCGGCGAGGCCGGCCGACCACGCCTCGTACTGAGGCCCGCCGCCGTACTGGCCGACCAGCGCGTCGAGCTGGGCGAGCGGGGAAGGGGCAGAGCTGCCGACCTCGTGGCCCTCGGCGATCGACATTGCCCGGACCGCGCTGAGCGAGACCAGGGCGGGCGAGCGCAGGGCCTCGACCCGACGCGCGCGCAGCATCATCAGGTCGGCCTCGCCGCCCGGGATCGCGGCGGTGGGCTTCGGCATCGGCAAGCCGGCCATCGCCTGGATGACGGTCTTGCGGTCGTCGTCGCTGGCGGCCGGATCGAAGAACACCGCCGCGTCGGTCTTGGTCGCATCCTGCAGCCGGTCGCGCGCCGCCTGTTGGACGGGAACGCTCTTGCCCGGCGCCACGTCGAGGCCGCGGTAGGTCTCCCGGCCGGTCATGATGACGTTGCCCATGGCGCGGTTGGTCGCGTTCATCAGGTCGATCGAGCCGCAGGCGTTCACGCCCTGGCCGGTGTCGATGGAATACTGCTCGCGGGCGTCGACCAGGGCCCGGCGTTGGCCGACCTGGGACAGGGCGGCGGCCACGGCCTGTTGGGTGTTGCTGGTGAGGTTCACCTCGCGCTCGCCGTTGGTCGCGGTTTGCGCGGTCTGCACCTTCATCGCTGAGAGCAGCATCTCGAGGGTGAGGCTGCGCTGGGTGGCGAGGTTCGTGCCCATGGTCGCCACCCGGCCGTTCAGGGCGGTGGTGGCGCTGGTATGGCCCGCGATCCAGAGCGGATCGGCCACGAAGCAGCTCTGCGCCGCTGCGGGCGGGGTGAGAGCGGCCAGCGCCGCGGCGAGAAGGACCGGCTTCATCATGGCGTCTGGAAGCTCGCGGGGGTGGTGGCGCGGCCTGGCGCGGGCACGGTGTTCGAGATGCGCGCGTTGACCATGGCGAGCAGCAGCGCCGCGGCCGTGGCCTCGGTGCGCATGCCGCGCCTGATCTGGTGGGCGAGCAGGGCGAGGTTGGCCGCCTCCATCCGCACCGCGTCCTGGATGATGCCGCGGTCGTGCTGGCCGGCGACGCCGGCGGCCCACGCCGCGCCGCCGTCGTTGCCCTGCCAGTGCGTCGACAGCGCCCGGGCCTTCGTGACCGGGCCGTCGGCCCGGTAGTCGGAGGCGATGTCGGCGAGGACCACCGCGGTCATCGAGCGGTACGTGTCCCGGCCGGTCTTCTCCAGCTTGGCGAGATCGGTGGTGGCGGTCGTGGTGGTGATCCGCGGCTGCGGGTCGGGTGGGCCGACGATCGCGTTGATGAACTTGGAGGCGGCCGCGGCGTCGCCGCTGTACAGCGCGGCGCCGTCGGGAGCGTCGCCGGCCTTCACATCGGCGACCCAATCCTTCGGATCGGCGTAGCGGCCGGGCTGGGCGCGGACCGGTGCGACGATCTGCTGGCGCACGGCGGTGGTCCCGGCCAGGGCCGTGTAGAGGTCTTGCGCCTTGGTGTTCGACCCGCACGGGTCGTAGCCAATCGATCCGTAGCGGTGGGCGGCCAGCGCCACGGCCTGGCGTTGATCCTGGGTGACGACGGTGGTGGCCAGCGCCTCGCTCGACGCCCGGAAGCCGTTCGAGACCTGGTCGGAGCCGGCGGCGGACTGGGCGGTGAGCACCTTCACCGCGGACAGAAGGCGTGCCCGCTCGGCGATCTCCTGCGCCACCAGGGCGGCCTCGGTGGTGGTGATCGCGCCGGTGATCGCCGTGGTCAGGGCCGAGGTCGCGACGTTGACGCGCGCCTCGACCCCGAAGCAGGTCTGGCCTTGCGCCGGGGCGACGGCGCCGGTCGCCACGACGACGGCGCTCAAGCTCCCGATCGCGGGCAGGCGAAGCGTTCTCATGGCGTGCCTCCCTGGCGGATGTCGCCGCCCATGCCGCCGACGATCACGCCGACGAGGCCGGCGCGGGCGCCGCTCAGGATCGCACCCAGGCGCCGGGCCTGGACGAGGTCGGCGTCCTGCTCCGCCGTGGTGGGGTCGGGCTTGACCGTGGGCAGGGGAGCGACGACGTCGAGGTAGTCGGCGGCCGTCATCACCTCCTCGGCGCCGTAGTCCCGGTTGAGGAGCCAGGGCGCGGCGTCGGAGTCGCCGGCGCCGTAGCCGCCGGGCTTGGCGCCGGTGCACCAGCCGGTCTCCTGCTCGGAGGGCGAGCAGTAGAAGGTCCGGCGCTGATCGAGGCTGGCACCCATGCGCGCGGCGGCGTCGCCCCCGCCGGTGAGCCAGCGCGCGTCGGCCGCGCGGAAGGCCTGCCGGGCCTTGTCGGCCGAGGCGTAGCTGTCGCGCTCCTGCGAGATCCCGAGGGTGATCGTGCAGGCGGCGTAGCCCGTGCCGGTGTCGTAGCCGTACTGATGTTGGGCCCGGGCGAGGCGCAGGGCGTTGTCCTGGCTGACCAGGGTCGAGGCTGCGGCCTCGGCCGCCGCCTTGTGGCCGTTGGTGGTCTGGAGCGCGGTGGCGCTCGACTGCGCCCCGGACACCTTCATGCCCGACAGGAGGCGCTGCAGGGAGATCTCCCATTGCGGGAACAGCCCCTGCGCCCGGGCCGGGGGCGACAGGGCGACGGCCAGGGCGGCGCTCGCCGTGAGGAGGGGGACGGACCGCCTCACGGCTTGCCCTCCGGGGGACGGGCGTCGAGGGCGTAGAGGGCGACGAGCTGGGCGAGCGCGGCATCCATCTGCGCGTCGTAGTCGAAGGTGTTGGCGGTCAGCTCCGTGGCGTTGATGCGGGCGAGTTCGATGTAGAGGCTGCGGTTGGGCTGGTTAGCGACCTTGACCGCGTGGTCCTCGGACCCGGTGGCCTTCTCGGCCGCGCTGGCGATGGCGTTCTGGCGGGACTGGCTGTCCGATTGCGACACCGTCTCGCTGGCCGCCCCTTCGTTCGCGCCGGGCGCGCAGGTCCGAGGCAGGGTCGTGCTCCGTGGCCCGCCGGCCATGTCCGGGTACGGGTTCGAGATCGGGATCTGGCGCGGCAGGAACGGCTCGGGGTTGACGTAGTACCAGGCCTGCGGGAGGGCCGACTTGATCGCGTCGGCGGTCATCGGGCTGGCGCCCTTACCGGACCCCATCCGCCAGACACGACCGTTGGTGCCGGTGGTCGAGATGACGCTGCCCTTGAGGAGCGTGCCGAGATGGAGATGGGGGGCGCACTGCTTCATTCCCATGCAGCCCATCGTGCCGACCTGATCGCCGGCCGCCACCTGGCCGGACTGTCCGTCCTTAAGCGTGGTCGTGTTCATGTGGAGATACAGGAACCGTGTATCTCCGGACGTGACGTCAGCGATGACGCCACCCCCGCGAAAGCCATGATAGGACACACTGCCGGAAGATCCGGAGAATATCTTCGTGCCAGCACCCTGGCTGTTCACGATATCCATGCCCTGGTGATAGCCAGCCGAGGCACCCGGCCTGCCGGTTCTGTTGACACCGTAGTGGGACGAGACCCGCTGGCCGGCCGGGTTCATGATGTCGGCGGTGAGGCACGTCCCCGCCGTGGCTGGCCCGGAGGAGAGAGCAACAGCAATCCACGTCAGAGCATGGGGGATCGAGCGGATCATCTGCCCATCTCCGCCGCAGAACGGCAAAGCCCATGGGGCGTGTTGTTGAACAGGATGAGAGTCGGGCTCTTGACGATCAGCGAGAAGGAGTCGTCATCGTCATCCCCCTCGATCAGATGCTCTGCTGGGATCGACTTGTCGTACACGCATTTCACTTCGACCATGAGGTATTTGCCCTCTTTCTTAATCTTCTTGATCGGGCAACGACCTTCCCCACCGCCGAGCCGTTTGATAACCTGGCCCTTCTCGATCTTGAGGAAGGCAGGGTTGCAGTCGGGACCCTTCGCCCCCTGGAGCCCCCATTCGCCGACCGGCAGGGTCAGCCTCTGAGCCTGCGCAGAGCCAAAGGCCGCCAGGACCAGGGTTCCAGAGAGGAGGGCCGCGCGGATCATTGGAACATGCCTCCGAAGTTGCCGCCCGACGTCGCCGGGGCGGAGACCGCCGGAGCAGCAGCCGGTACCGGAGCGCTCTGTTGCACCACCACGGGGGACGCGCTCTGCGTAGACTGACCCAGGTTGAGCGCCGAGCCGAACGCGCTGTTCTGGATGAGGTTGTACGAGCCGATGCCGTTGATGTTCGGGATGGTGATCGGCGAGATCGAACCATTGAGCTGCCGGAACAGGTCACCGGTGATCGAGCTCTGGAAGCTCCCCATCTGCTGATTGATGCTCCGGATCGTGTCGCGAAGCTGATCGTCGAGGATCTGGCAAACCTGTCGCTTGGCCGCGTCGATCACCGACGAGATGAGGTTGGTCGCCGCCGAGGTGAGGAACCCCGACAGGTCCGGGATCAGGTTCGAGAGGTCGAAGCGCTTCAGGAGATCCCCGGCGATGCAGGAGTTCGGGCCGTTGAAGAATGCGCTCGGGTTCACCTTCGCCGCATCGATCAGCGCGATCTGGCGCTGCACGGCGGCGTCGGCCGCCTGACGCACCAGGCAGTTGTTCCCTCTCGACTGGGCCTCGGCCGGGGCGGCGCCGGCGAGCGCGAGGCCGCCGGCGAGGGCGGCGATGCGCAGCGCGGTCCGCATCCGGAACGGCATCGACGCTAGAATGCGGGCCATTTGCCACCCTCGATGAATTTTGCCCGAAGGTATTTGAGGAACCGCATCGGACCCATCTTGCAATGATTGCAGTAGGCTAGGAACGCCGCGTACAGAGCCAGGGCGATGAACGTGTATCGGCTCAGTCCCGTGGCGATCAGCAGCGGGAAGAACGCCGCGATGCTGCCGTGCAGGCCGAAGAAGCGCAGCGGCACGGCGGACCACCGCCAGGGCAGGTGACCGTCGCTCATGCGGGCTCCCCGGGCTTGGTGATTGGCGTGCCGGGCACCGGCTGCCCGGCCGGCCGCGCCTTCCGTCCGCCCGCCCAGACGCGGGCCTGCCCGATGTCGAGGTGGCAGAACGACGGGTAGATCCCGACCCCGCCGCGGCCGCACAGCGCGCCGGCGACCGCGACCGCGTCCGGGGCGTAGCCGACGGCCTTCAGGTCGACGGCCCGGCCGGCGAGATGCAGCGAGCCCCGGGCGGCGCCCTCGATCCCGGCGTTGTGCCCGGGCGTGCGATAGCCGGAGGTGACGATCAGCGGCACGACGGCGCCGTGGACGGCGCTCATCGCGACCTGGACCGAGGCGAGCAGCTCGAACAGGCGCGGGTCGATCCACACCGCCGCGCTGGCGTCGCGGACGTCGCGCAGCAGCCAGGACAGCATGAGGAGGTCGCGTGCGTTGTAGCCGTCCGGAGTCCGGACGATCGCGCTCACCTCCTCGCCGGTGCCCTCGCGCCGTAGCCACAGCCGCACGGGCGGCGGGAGCGCGGCAGCAGCAGCAGCGAGCGCCGCGGCGTAGGCCCGGTCGAGCCCGCAGGCGGGCAGGGCGGCGAGTGCCGCGAGGCCGGTGAGGAGGCTACGCCGCGAGACGGGCATCGCGGTATCCGTAGCGGTCGAGGACGCGGCGGGCGGTCTTCACGTCGATCTGGCCCTGCTCCAGCGCCGCCGTAACGGTAGCCCGCATCGAGCGGCCGTCCTCGCCACGCGCGATGATCGCCCGCAGCGAGTCGACGGCCTCGGCCATGCCGGCGCGCGCCACCTCGCGGCGGACGCGGTCGGTGAGGACCTGCCACTCGCGCAGGCAGACCCGGCCGCCGCCAACCCGCGGCACCAGAAGCTGCGAGACGAGGAGGTGGGTACTCGCCAGCACGTCGTGGAAGGCCTGCACCTGCAGGTCGGCCGGGAATTTCAGCGTGAGGCGCCGCAGGATGTGCGCCACGTCGTTGGCGTGGGTGGTGGTGTAGATCGGGTGGCCGGTCTGGGCCGCCTCGACGCTGGCCAGGATCGTGTCCATGTCGCGCAATTCGCCGACCATGATGAGGGCGGGCTTGCGCCGCAGGCTGTTGCGCACGCCGGCCGCGAACGAGGGCAGGTGCAGGCCGATCTCGTGCTGCATGACGGTGCAGCTCGCCGACGGCACGGCCTCGAACACGAACTCGATCGGCGCCTCGTAGCTGAGGACGTTGCCGTGGATCGGCGTCGGCTCCTCGAGGATGCGCCGCATCAGGGCGGCGAGCGTCGTGGTCTTGCCCGAGCCGGTCTCGCCGGCGATCACCACGGCGCCCTGGGCCGGCGTCGACTCGGCGACGACGTCGTCCTCGACCCCGAGGGTGGCCACGGAGGGCGGGTCGGCCGGGATGTGGCGGCAGACGATCTGCACGCCGACATCGCCCTCGTGGTAGCCCGCCGTCACGTTGATGCGGAACCGGTGCCGGATCGGCTCGCCGTGGTGCCCAGCGCCGGCCCGGTCCTCGATCGTGATGGCGCGGTCGAAATCCTGGCCCGAGTAGAGCTTCGACATGATCGAGTCGGTCGCCGTCAGCTCGGTGGCGATGCGCGCCAGCGTCGAAGGCTGGAGCCAGACCCGGGTCAGCGCGCAGAGGTGGCCGTGGACGGAGGCCAGCACCGGCCGACCGGACTGGAAGATCACGTCCGAGGCTTCGATCGCGACGGCGTGGACGAGGAGGCGGGAGACCTCGTCGCGGCCGTGCACGACGATGTCGTCCTCGGGGTAGCGGGTGGCGCCGGTCCAGAGCATGGCTCACTCCGTGGCCAGGGCCGCCGCGGCGGTGGCGGTGCGCTGGAATTTCGGGGCGACGACGATCTTGAGGAGGCGCTGGTCGACCGCGGCCGAGCGGCCGTCCCAGCCGAGCTTGAGGGCGGTGGCGCGGACCTTGACGATCGGCAGGCTGACCGCGCCCTGGGCAGCGAGATCCTGGTAGCGGCGCATGCCGGCGAAGTCCCGGTCGAGCCGCGCCAGGGCGTCGTCGAAGGCGGCGCGGGCCTGCTCCACGCCGACGTCCAGGCCGCCCTTGTAGCCTGCGTCCCAGTTGGCCTGCTCCACGTCCCCCTTGGGCGGGGTCCACGTGGTCTTCGCCTCCGGGGTTGGGGTGACGGTGAGATAGTCGCGCCAGTTGGGCGGCTGCACGGTGACGCGGGCGTCGCGCAGGATCTCGAACGAGCCGAGCGTGGTGACGAGGAGGGTGCGGTTCGGGGTCTGGCGCACCCCGCGCAGCTCCGACACCACCGGCGCGACGATGTCCGGCCCGACCATCACCGCCGGAAACGGGTAGCGGGCGTCGAGGCGGGCGGAGATCTCGGGCGTGTCGAGGTAGGCGGCGATCCGCCTCGACTCCTCGCGGTAGCCGTCCTGGATGCCGGCGGTGCGGGCGGTGCGCTGCACGACTTTGGTCGGGCGGTTGGCGTCGCCGAACACGCCGGCCGAGTAGCGCGAGAAGTCGGCGTTGGCCGGGTGCGGGAGAGCCGGCGGCGGCTGGTTGTCTCCGACATTCGCCGGGAAGGGCTGGCTGTCTCCCCCGGGCAGGGTGCGTGGGCCATTGGCGATCTGATTGAGCGCGTTGGCCTGGGCGACGCCGCCGGGGCCGTAGTAGCCCGGCGGCGGATAGCCCCCGTAGCCGGGCGCACCGTAGCCCCCATAGCCCCCGTAACCGCCATAGCCGGGAGCGGGGTAGCTGGCCCCGTAGCCGCCGTAGGCCGGCGCGTAGGCGGTCGGGGCAGCGCCGTAGGCCCCGCCGTACCCGGCGCCATAGGCGGGCGCGACGGGGGCGCACGCCGCCGGGTTCTGGGCGCAGAAGACATTGGCGACCTGGGCCTTGGCCGGCGCGCCGACGCCGCAGAGCGCAGTGGTGCCGAGCGCCGCGGAGAGGATCCATCCCGTCAGGCGCATGGCTCTAGATCCCGTGCTCGCGCAGCTTGGCATCGACGTGTACCGAGGTGCTGCCACCGGTGCTGACGCAGGCCGGAAGCAGAACGGACATGCCGAGAAGCGCGATCGCCAATCGAACGAAGATCTTGATGCGGCCGCGATCCATATCGATGCCCCGTAAGATTTTATCTATATTTTTCTTGCGACCATTACTCGTGTCGTTACACAAGCCGTAACGCAGGCACGTCTTTATCGGATGGGACCCATGGGGATCATGTCGCTTGTGAGCGCGCGCCTTTCGCGCCGGGTCGGGCCCGAGCATCGCAGCTTCGTGGGTCTGACCGGCACGGTGCTCGGCGGCACGCACGCGCCTTGCCCGAATTGCCGGCGCGGGCAGCTCGTCGCCGTGCCCGACGCGCTCGACCGGCGCAGGTGCGACGATCCGAAGTGCGGAGCGGAGTACGCGCTGGCCGAACTCGGCCGCACCTTCGCCCTCGAAGGCGCCGACGTGCGGGAACTGGCGGTGCACGAGCGGCGGCAGGCCGTCACGCTGTTCGTGGCGGCCGAGATCATCGGCGTGCTCGCTGCCGCCTGGGCGGTCTACGCGCGTTCCTGGCTCACGCTCGTGGGGGCGCTGCTCCTGTGCCTCATAATCTGCGCCACCGCGATGGTGTCGCGCTACCGCGCGTGGCAGCTCGAGCACGGCCGGACGTTCGAGGCGCGGGCGCCGCTCGGCGCCTTCCTGGCCGCGGAGGTCGACGGCCTGTTTCGGCGCGGCCGCTAGCGGGGCGGGGAGCACGCGCATCGTCAGCTCCCCATCATCGAACAGACGTTCGCGAGCGATACGTCCATCTTGATCGTGGTGCTGACGAGTTGCGCCACGTCGTTGATGAAGAACGCAAGCGTGCCGCCGACGAGGTACAGGAACGCCGAGCCCGAGCCGCCGTGCTGACCGGTCGTGGCGTGGTAGAGCTTGATGCCGGCGACAAGCCACGCGAGCGCGCCGAGGCACATGAAGAAGTAAGTGACGGCGAGCCGGATCTGGTCGCAGGTCGAACCGCGCGACGAGGCGCCGTAGTTGAACATGCTGTAGGTGATGTCGCCGCCGAGCACGAAGCTGTTGGCGAATTTCCACAGCAGGACCGGCGCGACGACCATGGCGCTCGCCAGCGCGAGCTTGCCCACCGCCGCATCGACGGTGACCGGCCGGTTGGAAAACTTATATTCTCCAGCGGCCACGTTGTAGAGTGCGTAGAGCCCGGATGTGCCGCACCAGATGCCGAGCAGGGCGATCGACAGAAAAATCAGGTTGACGGCGAGGGGAAACACCTCGCTCAACGAGACTAGCACTCCGCTGAGATCCGGAATAGCCATTACCGCACCTTGCTAGAACCGTTAGAAGAAACATTTGACTGGTGTTCCAGGCGCTCCAGGCGCTCCTCCAGCCCGTTGATGCGCCCCCTCAACTCTTCCAGCTTCAGATTTGTCGGGTCTACATCGAGATCCGGATGTCTATAGGATCGTTTTTCCTCCGGACTTCCATCGTTATACTCAAAGCTCGATCGGCCCCTTTTCTGTTGTTCCGTTGCCGCCGGACTGGCGACGGCGTGCTGCGATGCAGCGAGAGCACTAACCTCAAGTAAGATCACGCAGGTTGCAATTCTTAACATAAGATTAATCGCTGGGCGTGGGCCCGCTTCTACATTCCACTGCTGGCGCCGCCGACCGCGCTGCATAGAGCTTACTGACACTCGCTTCATCCAATAGATTGAATCAACCGAATGATACCGTCGTAATTTCCAAATACGCTCAAAATATACAACGCACGTTTGTGTGCCATTGTCACCATAATGACTCCATAAAATCTTCGCAACAGGTCGATGCACGCCCGCCTGTTCATTGACATGTCGGATCGACGTTCGCAATAAGGACTTGATGCCGGGTTTGAGCGGCTTCATTGGGGCGCGACAGGATGGAGAACGCAGTTAAGCACCTAGTCTGGGCCGGATCACTGGTTGCATGTGTGTATCTTGCCACGACGCACAATTGGGTTCCGCTCTCGGTGCAGATCCTTGCGAGCGCGCCTCATCAGCCCGTGCCGGCACTTGCGCCCGCGCCATCTGCGGAAGCCGCCGACGCGACTGCGACTGCCCACGCCACACCACAGGTTGCACAACTTCCTGCAGCGCAAAATGCCAAGCCGCAACCCGCTACGACGCCGCCCGCCGCAAACCAGGCCTACGCGACGATCGAGGACGCGCGGGTCGCCCGCCAGGTGATGGAGACGCTGGGCAAGCTCGACGCCGTCGCGGACGTCCCGGCCGGGACGCCGGAGGGCCGGGTCGCGACGATCTTCTTCGATCCGCGCTGCCCGTACTGCCATGCCGCCTTCACCGCCCTGCACGGGCGGGTCGCGGCGCGGTGGGTGCCGGTCGTGGTGCTGGGCGAGCCGGAGGCCGGCAGCCGCATGGCGGCGGCGATCCTCTCCGCCCCGGACCGCGTGGCCGCCCTCGAGAGCGCCTTCGCCGCGAAGCTCACGCCCACCGCCCCGGTGAGCCCGGAGCTCGCGGCCAAGCTCGCCGAGAACCGGGCGGCGTTCGCCTCGATCTTCGCGGCGGCGCCCCAGCTCCGGCCCGGGGTGCCGACCATGTTCGTGCCGCGCCCGGACGGGCGGCTGGCGATCATGGTCGGCTACGAGCCGGGCGACGACGCGAAGCTGCGCGCCGTCCTGACCGGAAGCTGAGATGGTACGGCTCGCATCGACCGGGGGCCTGCTCGGGGCCCTGTTCGGCCGCCGCTCCGCGATCGGGGCCTTGTTGGGTTACCGCTCCGCGATCGGGGCGTTCAGCCTGCCGTCTGCCCGAGGCTGCCTGTCGCCCTCGGCGCTGGCCGACCGGCTCACCGGCCACGCGCGGACCGCCGCCTTCCTGGCCGGCGCCGTGTTCGCCTCGCTCTTGGCGATGATGTGGCTGACGTACCTGTGTCTCAAGCGGGCCGAGGTGATCCCCTACGTCGCCGACGGCGGCGTGTTCGGCTGCCAGGTGCAGACCGTGGCCGCTCCACGGCCCCTGCCTTTGGAGCGACTTGGAAGGGCCGAGCCATGAAGTCGGCCGAGCGCATATCCCGCGAGGTCGATGCCGGGCAGATGATGCTGCGGAACCAGTGGTACTGGATCCTGCTGCTTGCTGTGTTCCTGTGCCTGTCGCTCGTCGTCAACCTCCTGCTGTTCTACAACGCGTTCTACCGGTTTCCGGTCAAGCAGTTCATCTGGACGTCGGACGCGCAGGCGGTCTGCGAAGCGATCCCGCTCTCCGAGCCCAACATCTCCCAGGCCCGGCTGAAGGAATTCGCGGTCTCGTCGGCCATCGAGCTGAACAGCTACGACTATGCCAACTGGCGCGCGCTCATCAACAACGCGCTGTCGCAGTCGTTCACCTCGAAAGGGCGCGACCGTTACCGCGCGGCCCTGCAGGAGAGCGGCATCATCCAGAAGGTCGTCCTCGGCTACCAGACCGTCTCGGCCGTCACCACGGACCCGGCCAATATCTCCGAGGAGGGCAAGGCCAACGGCCGGTACTACTGGCGGGTCGAGGTGCCCTTACAGATCTTCTACCGCACCAACGTCGAGACCAAGGTCGAGCGGCGCGTGCTCGAGATGACGATCGTCCGGATCGACCCCTCGCCGATCAACCCGAACGGCATCGCGATCGACTCGGTGATCTCGACGCAGCAATTGACCAACCCGGTGCATCCATGACGGCTGGGAGCACCACGGTGCGCGTGTGGGCCTCGGGCTGCCTGCTCGCGGCGGCCATGTGGGCGTCGCCGGCCGCGCTCGCGCAGGACGCCACTCCGGGGAGCGAGCCGGCCGGCGGGGCGTCGGTGCGCCGTCCAGCCGGCGTGCCTCCGACCGGCGCTTCGCCGGTGGGCGCGCCGGCCTCGACGACCGCGCCGTCCCCCACGCCCCGTCCGCTGACGCCGGCCGAGCTGGAGGAGCTGCGCCAGCGCATGCTCGGCGGCACGAAGGGCGTGATGCTCAAGCCCGGCGAGATCTCAGACATCCGCCGCTCGGTGCAGGACGCGCAGGGCGCCGGGACCTTCCCCGGCCGCGACGGGCGCATGCCGCGGCCCGAGCCCCGGCTGCTGAACGTGACGCAGGAGATCAGCCGGGCGGCGCCCGAGACGCTGCACCTCGCCTACGGCGTCGTCTCGCCGATCACCTTCGTCGACGGCAAGGGGAACCCCTGGCCGATCGCCTCGGTCGCCTACGATCCGCGCCTGTTCGCGCAGGACGGGACCGGGTGCGGCCAGGACACCGGGATGGGCGCGACCCAGGTCGCGGCCGCGGCGGGGGCGGACCGGCCGAGCTCGATCAACCTGATGCCCTGCCGCTACGACACCTGGGGCAACATCCTGATCCGGCTGGAGGCCGTCGCCTACCCGATCCCGCTGATGATCCTGTCCGGATCGAGCGAGACGGTGGACATCCCGGTCACCGTGCGGGTCGCCGGCACCTCGCCGCTGACCCCGGTCAAGGTGGCCTCGGCCGGCCCCGCACCGGCCCGCAAGGGCGGGGGCCGGCCCGCGGGACCGCCCCCCGGTGCGCCCGACACGACGGCGCTGCTGCACCTGTTCGGCGCCGGGACGCCCCCGGCCGGGGCGCAGATGCTCGCGGCGAACGGGGCGCAGGCCTGGCTCTACCGCGACCGGATGTACGTGCGGGTCCAGGGCAACCTCGTCAGCCCGCAGCCGGTCGCCTCGGCCGAGGCCGGCTCCGGCTACCGGGTCTACGAGTTCCTGCGCCCCGTCTCGCGCCTCGTCGCCGAGCAGGGCGATGGCGCCGAGACCGCCATCACCGTCGCGTTCTGAGGAGGACGGCCATGCTCGACATGAAAACGTCGGCCGCGCTCGGCGGCGTCGTCCTGGTGGCGGCGCTCGGCTCGGCCGCGTTCATCCTCTCCGACGCGCCGGGGATCGACCGGGGGGCGGGCGGCACCTCCGAGATCCGGGGCAACACGCCCAATCCGGGCAACGACATGATGAAGCCGGTGGGCCGAGCCGAGGCCGACCGGCGCGCCGGGGTGAACCGGCAGGCGGCCGACGAGAAGGCCGGCGCCGGCAAGCCTTACGTCGCCCCGACCGTGATCGGCGAGAGCCGCGGCCCGCAACAGGGCGAGTTGCCCGAGTCCACCGGGGAGGCGAAGCCGGCCGAGCCGAAGCCGACCGAGCCGCCCCCGGCTCCCCCACCCCAGATCGTCTACCGCGACCGCGACGTGGTCCACACGGTCTACAGGGACGCGCCGGTCCAGCCGACGGCCTCGCCTGAGCAGGTCGCGGCGATCAACGAGCAGATCCAGGCGCTGCTCAAGCCGAGCCCGGGCGGCTTCCTGGTGCGGAGCTTCGCCAAGGGCGAGCGGCCCAAGCCCCCCGAGCCGCGGGCCGCTGCTGCGCCGGCCATGACCGGGCCGTTCGGGCCGGGGGTCCGGCACGCCACCGTGGCGCGCGCCGGCGACGTGGCCTACGCGGTGCTCGACCGGGGCTTCAACAGCGACGATCCGGCCGCGCCGATCTTCGCGACCATCGTCGACCTCGACGAGCGTCAGCAGCCCGGGCCGCTCAACGGCATCCGGCTGATGGGCCAGATCGTCTACTCGCAGACGCAGGCCTCGATCCGGTTCACCACGATGATCCTGCAGGACGGCCGCCAGGGGCCGATGCAGGCGATCGCGATCACCGTCGACCAGGCCCGCACCGGCGTGGCCGAGGACGTCGACAACCACGTGCTGGAGCGCTACGGCGGCCTCGTCGTCGCCGGCCTGCTCCAGGGCGTCGGCCAGATCGGCCAGCAGCTCACGCAGCTCAACACCGCCACCACCTTCGCCGACGGCTACGCGGTCCAGTCGGGCCGCAAGATCGACTGGCTGACCGCCGGCATGGGCGCGGCCCTGCCGGTGGGACAGGCGATGACGTCGGCGGCCGCGCGCTCGTTCGGCCGGCCCGCGACGCTGTCCTCGCCGGTGAACTTCCCGATCGGCATCGTCTTCCTGCAGCCGGTCGTGGTGCCGCTCGACGCGGCCCGGGCCGCGGCCGACGCCGGCACCGGGTTCGGGTCCGACCCGGCCTACAGCGCGGGCTACCGGCCAGAGACCCTGCCGGTCTCCTACGCGAGGCGGCCGTGATGGGTGGCCCTAAGAGGATCGCCCGCGTCCTGTGCTCTCTGGCCCAGGCTCCCGGCTCTCGGACCGAGGCTCTGCCGGTCAGCGACGCGAGGCGGCCATGACCGGCTCGAAAGGGATCGCCGACGTCCTGCGCGGGCTGATCGCCGACGCGCCGGCCTTCGCGTGGCTGATCGTCGTCCTGGCGGCGGTGATGGGGATCTTCCTGACCGGCTACGCCCTGACCCGGGTCTACCAGGCCAACGCGGCGGGCGACGGCACGGCCGGGAGCTGGGTGATCGCCGCGATCATCGGCAGCGCGATGACCTGCGTCACGATCGTGATCGCCCAGCTCTCCTTCTACTTCGCCGAATAGGTGCTCGGACGATGAGGACGGCCGACAAGTTCTGCGACCTCGCGGGCTACGATCCCGAGCGCGAGGGGGCCGTCGTCTACGCCCATGACGGCTCGCAGCTCACCCTGATCGAGATCGACGGCACCCGCTCGATCGTCTCGACCGAGGACTACCTGCACAACGTGGTCGAGCGCTTCGCCGGCGGGATCGCGCAGATCCTGAAGCGGCCCGGCCACCAGATCACGATCTCCTACGAGTCCTCGCTCAACACCGCCCGGATCCTCGACCCCTTCGTGGCGCAGCAGGGCCGGCGCGCCCGCCAGAAGGGCCTCTCGGTCGAGGCGCTGATCGAGGAGGGCCGCGCCGTGCTGGAGGGCCGGGCGCGGGCCGAGACGATCCTGCTCGCCGCCTGGACCCGGCCGACGGCGGGGACGCCCGACGAGGTGCGCCGCGAGCGACGCGAGAACCGGAGGGCCTGGCAGGCGCTGCCCCCGGCCCGGGACGCCCAGAACCCGTACCTGCACCTCGGCTCCCTCGCTGGGCCGCACGGCGCCTTCGTGCGCCGGATCGTGGAGGCGCTCGGCGAGGCCCGCCTGCAGGGCCGGATCCTGGGTCCGGACGACCAGGGGCGGCGGCGCGACCTGGAGCAGATCCGGGCGGCGGTGCTCTACCACGAGACCCCGGACGGCTGGACGCCCTACGGGCCGGGCACGCGGCGCTACCCGGGCGCCAAGGAGCGCCACGACGACGACGTCAGCGAGTTCTTCACCCCCAACCTCGCCCGCCAGATCATGACCGGCAACGCCACGGCCGTCGGCAACATGCGCGCCCTCGACATGGGCGGGCGCCGCCACGCGCTGGCCGTGATGCGGATGTTCCCCGCGACCATCCTGCCGTTCAACCGGCTGCTGGAGACGCTGCTGGAGAGCGCGTCGAGGACGGCCGACATGCCGTTCCGGGTGTGCTTCCACATCGAGGCGCTGCGCGACGCCGACATCGGCTTCCGATTGCGCAAGGTGCTGGCGGGCCTGCTCGCCTTCGCGAGCCCGACCAACCGGAACCTGTTCCGGGCGCTGCGCGCGCTGGAGGACGTGGTCGACAAGGACGGCGAGGCGATCGTCAAGGGCCGCGTGATCGCCACGACCTGGACCGAGCCCGGCGAGGATCCGGGGCTGCTGGAACGGCGCCGCTCCTACCTGATGAGCGGGATGATGACCTGGGGCGAGGCGGTGATGACCGACGCGCCCCACAACCCGCTGCGCGCGCTGTGCGAGACCGTGGCCGGGATGACGGTCCAGGCGGAGGTGCCCCCGGGCTCGATCGCGCCGCTCGGCGATCTCGCCGCCTTGCTGCCGTTCCACCGCACCGCGGGGGTGTTCAAGCAGGGCCAGAGCCTGCTGCTGACGCCCGACGGCAAGCCCGTGCCCTACGAGGCGCTCTCGCCCGAGCAGCTCTTCTGGCTGACCCTGATCTACGCCACGCCCGGCTCGGGCAAGAGCGTGCTGATGAACCGGCTCAACGTCGAGTTCACAGCCTTCAGCGCCGGCGCCGCGCTGCCGTTCCTGGCGGTGATCGACGTCGGTGTCAGTTCGTCGGGCTTCATCGAGCTGGTGAGGAACGCGCTGCCGGCCGAGCGGCGGCACGAGGCCTACTACGTGCGCCTGCTCAACACCGCCGACCATGCCGTCAACCCGTTCGACCTCGGCCTCGGCCGGCGCATGCCGCTCGATCGTGAGAGGACCTTCATCGAGAACTTCCTGACGACGCTGCTCAACGTGGCGAGCCCGGAAGTGGCGCTGCTGATCCCGCGCCTGATCTCGCGGCTCTACCAGCTCAAGAGCGACCTCGAATTCTCGTCCTCGCCGTCGGTGTACCAGCCGAACGTCGATCCGGAGCTGGACCGCATCATCGAGCATCACCGGATCGAGGTGGGCGGCCGGACGCGCTGGTGGCGCATCGTCGACGCGCTGGTCGAGCGCCGGCTCTACACCGCCGCGCAGCGGGCACAGCGCCACGCGATGCCGGTGCTGGAGGATCTCGCCCGGGTGCTCGGCGAGCCGATTATGGCGCAGGACTTCACGCCCGAGCTGGTGCGCCAGGTCCAGCGCTCGCTCGAAGCGGCGATCGAGAAGTTCCCGATCTTCGCCCGCCCGACCCGGCTCGACCTCGGCGAGGCGCGGGTGGTGTCGATCGATCTCCAGGACGTGGCCCTGCGCCACAAGTCGCCGGAGGCCGAGCGCAACAACGCGCTGATGTTCATGATCGCCCGGCACGTCTACCTGTCGAAGATCTCCGGTTTCAGCGACGAGATCCCGAAGATGGACTTCCCGACTGACCCGGATCTCCGCGCGGAGTACGTCCGGTACTGGGAGGTGCGCTACCACGCGGTGGCGGAGACGCCCAAGCGCCTGTGCATGGACGAGTACCACCTGACCGGCGGCGTCGAGACAATCGCCAAGCAGGTGAAGTCGGACGCGCGCGAGGGCCGCAAGTGGGGTCTGGAGCTGATCCTGGTCAGCCAGCTCCTGGCGGATTTCGACACGCTGGCCGACATGGCCTCGACGGTGCTGGTGCTCAACGCCGACTCGAACGAGATCCGCGAGGCGGCGCGCCGGACCTTCGGCTTCGATCAGGCGGTGAAGAGCGCGCTGGAGCGCCAGGTGCACGGTCCGCAGGGCCGGCGCGGCGCGAACCTGCTCGCCCGGTTCAAGCTCCGCGAGGAGGAGCGCTGGATCGTCCTGACCAACGCGCTCGGGCCTCGGATGCTGTGGGCCCTGACCACCAAGGCGGAGGACCGCCTGGTGCGCGACGAGCTGTACCGCCGGATGGCGGTCAACGAGGCGCTGCGCATCCTGGCCTCCCGCTTCCCCGATGGCACCGGCATCGAGACGTGGGGCCGGGTGGCCGCGCTGGCGCGGTCCGGCGAGGACCGGATCGCAAAGACGATCGTCGATCAAGTGCTGGGGGAGATCACGAGCGAAGCTCAGCCTCCGATCGACCGATCCAGAACCGCCGCATGACGATGGAGACTTCAGTGAGTTACAAGGATATCTACGACCGGGTGCTCATGAGTGGCACACTCTTGTCCATGAGCGCGATGGCGGCTCTGGCACAATCGTCCGGCGGCACCACCGGCGACCCCTCGGCGCCATTGGATATCCTCAAGCAGGCGAGGCAGAAGGCGCAGTCCTCTCAGCTCAACGCCACCAGCATCGCGCAGGGCGGCAGCAACGCCGGCTTCGTGATCATGATCCTGTTCGGCGTGGTGGGCATCTGCCTCGCCGGGATCTCGGCCGTGAAGCTCTACAAGTCGTCGCAGGACGACAACGCCCGCGAGGATGCCGGCCGGTCGCTGGTCGGGCTGATCATCGGCTCGGGCATCACCATTCTCGGCGTGATCATCGGTGTCGTGACGAACTACATGACCGGGAACACCTGAGCATGGCCCGCTGCATCGAGCGGAGGGATGTCGCCCCTCCCCTCGATCTACAGCGCACATCTACGGGGCGAATCGGATCTTATCGTGGTCTCGCCAGGGGATAGGTTTAAGATTGAAGGATGCAGACGGACCGACGCGGCCAAGCTGAGTCTCGCCCAATGCACGCAGATCCTGCGCCGGACGGCACAGGCGAGTGGCATCCCGGTCACGGTGTCCGATCCGAGCGAGCCGACCGTCGCGATCACCGGCGGTCGCGGCGACGGCAAGGGCGCGATCGTCGCCTACTGCATCTCGGCCGGGGATAAGACTATCCACGTCGTGCAGGGGATTGGTTACCGGCCGAGGGCCTCGGTCGCCGCCTTCGCCGACGAGGCCCATGCCGCCCTGCTCAAGGCCGCGAGCTAAGGGACAAGTCCGGTCCCGGTGCAGCGGGCGGTAAAGCCAATCAGCTTCCCCCATAGCTGGTGATCCGTGACTGCAGGTTCGGATCGACGTGACGAAGCCAGGCATAGTCCGGGAAGAACAGCACTCTCCGTGAGACGGCAAGGGCCGCCAGCTCTGCGAGCACATCCCTCAGGCCATCTCCACGTCCGAGCACCGCGTGGATCTGGTTCAGTGCGTCGATGTCCCTCCCAGCCTGTTCGGTGATCGCCACCAGCATGTAGCCGCGCAGGGTCGACAGCAGCTCGGTCGGCAGCTCGGCGACGGGATCGGCGGCGAGGCGGTCAGCGGCCGTCCGCGCGGCCTTGAGGACGGCGTCGCGGGCTTTCCGGTCCGCGAGTGGGGCTGTCGCGTCGGCCGTCAGGAAGAGCGCGGCGGCGAGGTGCCAGAGGACGGATTCCTCGACCGTCTCCACCGCCCGGATATCGCGCAGGTCGCGCAGTGCCTTGAACGGGTTGGCGGCCGGCGCGGGCGCCCCCGCATCCGTGACCGGCGTCCGCACGCGGCGGTCGGCCGAGTCGAAGGCACAGAGGATGCCCTCCTGCGCGAAGCCGGCGGCCGGCGCGGTGATGAGCACCTCGATGTGCTCCCGGCTGCGCTTGCGCCACGCGAGGAAGCCGAGGAGCGCCGTGATGAGGGTGGCGGCCAGACCGAAGCCGACGCTCGATTTGTAGATCGAGACGAAGGCGAACGGCTGCCCAGCCGGCATGCCCGTGAAGTACCGGCCCCAGCCCGTGAACCGCCACAGGGTAGCGGTCTCCGCGAGGCGGATGCCGGCATAGACTCGCCCGAGGATCGGCGAGAGGCTCCACCAGAACAGGCCGAGCACCGCCAGCGTGGCGAAGGCGAGCACCGCGGCGGCGACGATCTTGCCGGCGTCCGTGGCCTGGACGGGCTTCCGGAACAGCGTGCTCATACCGAGCGCCCGACATACGGCTCGTCGCGGCCGAGCGTCTGCTGCTGCGCGAGCGTCGTCTGGAGCCGGTCATCGGCGACGACGGCCTTGATCAGCGGCTTCAGGACGGCGCGGATCTCCTCCAGGTCCTGGCCAGGCGGAAGCAGCTTTCTGGCCTCGCCAGCGCCGCCCCGGATCAGCAGGGCCGATCCCTGGCGGCCGAACCGCTCGATTAGGCTCTGATCGATCCGGCGCACCTCCTCGGCCAGTCGTGGCTCGGCGGCGATCTCCTTCGGTGTGCGCGTCCTGAGTGCCTCGGACAGGGCCTCGCTCGGTCCTGTGATCTCGATGCGGTTGCGAACCGCATCCTCCGGCGTCTGACCGGCGAGCATCCGGAAGCTCGCCGGGATCAGGACGCGGCCGGTGACCTGGATCCGGACGGCCTCCTCGCGCGGCTGCGTGCGATCGAGGCGCTCGTCCTCGGCTAGCACGCGCACGTCGAGGCGGATGTTGTTCTCCGGCAGCGCGTGAAACGCGTGCAGCGGGACCGCCGAGATCTGCCGGGCCTCCCGCACGAGGGCGTGGCGGTAGCTCGTGGCGATCACCTGCCCGCGGACCTGGGTCCCCGGCTCGGGCAGGACGATGCGCGGCGCCCCCATCAGCCGCACCGCCTCGAACGCCTCGGCCGACAGCCGGCCGAGCACCGGGTGCGCGCGCTGCTCCTCCGAGTAGCGGGCGTTGCGGACCATCTCAGCGAAGGGCCGGATCGTGCCGTTGGTTGCGAGCACCAGGGCGTCCCGGGTCTCGCTCGGCACCCGGGTGATCAGCGCCTGGTCGAGCGGCTGGCTGTGATGCCGGGCGTACTGCTCCATGAACGCCAGCAGGGTTCGGGTGTTGCCTTCCCGGTACGGATGGGCCTGCCAGAGCGCCGCCATGGTCTGCGCGAAGCGGATCGCGGGCCGGCTGTCCTTCAGGTTGCCGGGCTCGCCCCGCAGTTGGGCCAGCGCGGCCTGCGCGTGGCTCTCGATCGCGGCGGGCGGGCTGTAGGCGACGCTGCGGCCCTGCAGGACGACCTCCGGTTTCCACAGCTCGGCGGTGCGGTTCTCCCCCGCCCAGACGTAGATCTCGCCGAATAGCCGCTTGTGCACGGCGGCGTAGTGCGTCAGATCGAACTGACCGAGCACGGGCTCCTTCCGCAACTGGAGCATGGCCCGGAACGAGACGATTTGCTCGCGCTCGGCCAGGGCCTGCGGGTCGCGGATCTCCGCCCGGTTCCGCAGGACGTCGGTGCCCTCGTAGACGTAGGGGTCGGCGCTCATGCGGCTTCCCCCGGGCCGAGGGCGCGCCGCGCGTCGAGCGCGGCGAACACCTCGTCGTTGGACACCAGTTCGGCCTCGGCGAGCAGGGCCCCGAGCTGCACGCGCAAGGCCATCTCGTTGCCCGATCCGCGCATGATCGCCGCGGCCTGCTCCGCCTCGTAGGTCGTCATCGCGGCGACGAAGGGGGCCAGCTCGCGCTCGTCGACGCCCGAAGCGATCGCCTCGAGCAGGATCACAGCCTCCTCGCGCTGGGTCACGAGCGCCGGCAGGTCGCGGTAGCTCACGGTGTCATCCTCTCTGATGAACCCGGCGGTTGCCGGCCCGGGCGGTCCTCTCGATCCGTACTGAGACGGCTCTCTCCTCGGCTGCCCTCTGTCTCCTACCCTTACCCATCATCGCCAGGGCGCCAATACGAGCGCTGCGATTTCGCGGTCACAACGAGAGCCCGAGATCCTGTCTCTTGTCCAGATGCAGCGTCTTATCCTGATGCAACTCCTGGTTCTGCGTCAGATACATCAGTTGATCCAAGAGATCGTCCTTGATGTAGGACGCAACGAAGCCCCCGCCGCTCAGGATCGCCCGCTCCTCTTCGTTAAGCCACTGCCCCGGGCCGAGGCTGCGCTGCGGCGCGTGCCCGATCGCCCCGTTGGCGGCGAACCGGCGCCCCACCGCTTCTGCGAAGGCGATCACCTCCGCCCGCAGCTCGGGCGTCGCGACGGCTTCCGCCACTGTGAAATCGAGGGCTTTCGGGACCGTCATCGACGTGCGGCCGACCTTGGCCAGGACGGCGGCCGCCGTCGGGCTCAGGCCCGGCACCTCAATCAGCAGACGCTTGCGGTACTGCATCTCGGCTGCACGGCCCTTGCCGGCGATCGACTCGAAACGGCCCTTGAGCTCACTCGCAGCGACCCTGGCCTCGGCAAGGGCCGACACGGCGGTGGCGCGCTCCTCCTTCTCCGCTTTCGGGACGAAGAAGCCCTTCCGCCCACGCAGGCCGCCATAGGGCTCGACGTCGGCAAACAGGGCGTCGAGTTTGGCGGCGAATGCGCGTCCGGGCTGGCGCAGCTCGGCCAGGATCGCGGCGTAGAGCGGACCGGGCTTCCTGACCGCTAACCGCAACTCTTGGGCGACGGGTGCGCTCCAGGGTGAAAGGTCCGTCTCGATATCGACCCGGGCGTAGAGCGCTTCGTTGAGCCCCGTCTCGCCGAGGTCGATCGCCGCGAGGAAGGGCTCGATCGGCCCCGGATCGACGCGAACCTCTACGGTCGACTCGGCGCGTGCGGCCTCGGTTGTCTCAGCGCGCACCGCCTCGGCGGGGCGTTTTTCGGCCACCGCGTTCCAGGCCACGACGAGCCGCGCGGCGAGGCCGTGCAGCCGGCGCCAGCGGCCCTCGACCTGGCGGATCATCGCCCGCGCGCGCTTGACCAGGGCGGAGGCGAGCGCGGCATGGCCGTTGAGGCCGCGCCGCTCGGCGAAGGCCGAGGCCAGAGCGCGCAGATCCTGCGGGCGGACACCGTCGGCGATCTCGGTCTCCGCCCGTTCCAGCCGCGCCAGGGCGGCGTCGAGCGCCGCCAGCGCAGGGGATCTGGATGGGTCGACGGTGGGCGGTTGCGACGATGTGGCGAGCTCGACCGAGGCCGGATCCGCGTCTGCCTCGACGGCAGGCGAAGCCGGGTTTCCGGGAACCGAAGCCTCGGCTTCGAGGCGGCCCGCCAACGCCGAGATCCCGGCTGCCATCCGGCCAGCATCGAGCGGCGGAGCATCGTTTTCGCGCGCCCGGATCGCCTCGCCATCCACCGCCTCCGGTGGCTGGGTCAGTGCCACCGCCGCCTCGCGGAACGCGGCCTCCGCGGCATGGTCCAGGGTCGAGGCCTTCGAACCGTCTCGCGCCATCCGCCGCGCCAGACCATTGAGGGCGGCCGCGTCGAGGATGTCTGGGGACGGCGCGAGGCCGAGCTTGAGCCGCCGCCAGGGCGGCACGAAATCGGCGTGCGCGCCGTGTAGGACCACCGCCTGCCGGTGGCGCGTCATCGTCACGTAGGCGAGGTGGCGATCCATGCCGGGCGTGGCCAGCACATGCACCCGGTCGAGCGTCGCACCCTGGGACTTGTGCACGGTCGCAGCGTAGCCGTAGTCAACGTTGCGATAGGTCTCGGCCCGCACCTCGATCCGCTCACCGTCCCCGGTGCCGTCCCGATCGAGCTTGACCACCAGCCGGGCGCTCGATGCCGCGTCGACGGTCGCCAGCATGCCGTTTTTCACGCCGAGCGAGCGGTCATTTTCCAGGAATAGCACCCGGTCGCCGGGTGCGAACATCCGCTCGCCGCGCGCCGTGACGAAGCGGGCCTCGCCGTCGAGCATCCCGTCGGCCTTGAGGGCCGATCGGGCCATGGCGTTGAGCGCCAGGACATCGACGTTGGTCTGGGCGAGGATCAGCGTCTCATTCGCCCGTCCGTCCGGCTTAAAGCCGAGGTAGTCCGGCTTCCAGGCCGCGATCAGCGCCGCGCGAGCGGCCTCGCGATCGGGGGAGAACCGGACCATGCCGGCCTCGCGATAGACCCCGAGAGCAGCCGCCACCTCTCCACGGGCGAAGGCCATGCTCGCTTGCCGCATCCAAGGCACGGCTTGGCGCCAGATCTCCGACAATTCGGCGTAGCCGATCGTCTCCGTGATCGCCCGGAACCCTGCACCGGCCTCGATCGGCTGAAGCTGCATGGCGTCACCCACCAACACCAGCTTGGCGCCGCGCCGCTCCACTTCCTGAACGATCCGGGAGAGCTGCTCGGAGGCGACCATGCCGGCCTCGTCGAGCACAAAGACGTCACCCTTCGCCAACAGGTCGCGCTCGTTCTTCCAAGCCAACTCCCACGATGCGAGCGTGCGGCTGGCGATCCCGGCGCTGCGCTCCAGCCCTTCCGCAGCCTTGCCGGCGAGCGCCCCTCCGACGACACGATGACCGCTCGCCTTCCAGGCATCGCGCGCCACGCCGAGCATGGTCGATTTGCCGGCACCGGCGAAGCCGACCACGGCCGCGATCCGCTCGGGCGTCGTGACGTGCCGCACCGCCTCGCGTTGCTCCGCCGACAGCTCCGGGCGGGCAGCGAAGGCGCGCTCCAGCGCCCGCTCGGAAACGCGGTGGCTCGGATCGGCGTAGAGCCGGCCGGTAGCGGCTTGCATCGCCACTTCCGCGCGCAGGAGTGCCCGCGTCGTCCAGCGGGCCGGCGACACCACCCGCCCACTCTCCGGGTCGAACACCTCCTCGGCGACCGCCACGAGTTCGGGCGACTGGCCGAGCCTGAGGCGGACCGCCTCGAACGCTGCCGGATCGTCGATGTAGCGAAACACCGCCCGGGCGATATCGCGCTCATCGAACACGCTCTTTTCGCGCGATAGGATCGGCAGCAGGGTCGAGGGATCGTCGATGATCGCCTGTGCGTTGCGGATACGGCGCTGCCGCTCCGTTTCGACACGATCGGCCACCGTGCCGCGCTGGCCCATGTTCGAGGCCCGCACTCCCACGTGATCGGTCGGCTCGATGCGGATGCCGGCCTCGATGTGCGAGCGGTGATCGATGCGACGGTCGTGACCGGCCGCGGCGAGATGGAGATTGGCCGTCTCGCCCCAGGAGCGGCGCCAAGCCACGAGGTGCTTCATCGGCCCGGCCAGCCGCTCGTAGCGAGGCTTGCCATCCTCGCGGTAGAGGACGTTTCCGTCGCGGTCTCGAGCGAAATCGAACTTGGCCGCGAACCCATCCGCGGTCAGCTTCCTGAGCGGGACCATGACGTGGATGTGCGGGTTGCCCGGCACGTCGTGCAGCGCCCAGTCCGCGACCATGCCGTTGGCGGTGATCGCGGTCTCGACCCAGTCCCGAGCCAGCTCGACGTTCTGCTCCAGCGTCAGCTCGATCGGCAGCGCGATGTTCATCTCCATCGCGAAGCCGGTGCCTTTCAGCCCCTCCTTCTTCTCGACGGCGTTCCAGAGATAGGCCGAGGCGCCGTTCTCACTGCGGCCGTCGATACCCGTGCGGAACCACGCAGGGAGCTCGCGCGGCAGGCTGAGTTCGGTGTGGGCGACGTGCTGCTTGCCCTCGTAGGTGATGACCTTGCCATCGCTCTCGCGGGTCATCGTGGCCGCGCGCCGATACGCGGCTGAGGCGACGGCGCTCTTGCCGGCGCCGCAGCTGATGACCTGTGCCGAGAGGTGGTAGATGGCCATGCGAGTAGACCCGAGCTTGGCCTTACCAATTAAATCAGGGAAATGTCAATTTCCCCATAAGTGCGCCCATTCGTAGACTTCGGGAACTTTGCGGAGGCGCTGCGCGCCGTAGCTCAGCTTCGATAAGGCCCCTCTCGAGGCCGCCGATCCGCCTGGCGCCAGCCAGCCTGCGCGACCGGTGATCGCGCGCTATCGCCGGAAGGTGGAAGAGGGAGCTTGGGCAGGTGCAAGCCCTGCGGATGGTGACGACGCCTGTGGCGGCCAACAGCCCGATCTGCGGAGACGGCGCGTCCGGCATGAGGTGTCGCGCCGAGGCCAGGAAGAGAAGCTTGACCGCTCCATCGGCGTGACACGGCGATCACGGCCGAGGGTTTCCCGGACCCCGCCGGTCCAGGCCTTCTCTGACCCTTTGACGCAGTGTTTGCATGAGAGAAGGTCAGTGTTAACCATCGTTTCTCCAACGGAGCACAAAGACTACAACCATGGCTAGATCCAAGTCACGCGAAACAATCCTCAAGGAGATCGAGACGCTTCAGGCAAAGCTCAAGGCGCACGACAAGGCCGAGGCCGAGCGCCTCGGGGGCCTCGCGATCAAGGCCGGGATCGGCGCGATCGACATTTCGGACGAGGATCTGACTCGGGAGTTCCAGGCAATCGTCGGCCGATTTCGTGAGGGGAAGGAGGAGGTGGCGAAGCCAAAGGCAAAGGGACATCGAGGCGCTGGAGAAGCTCAGGCGGGAGCTGATGACCAAGCGGCATGAGGAGCGGCGAGCCGACGCCTACCGCAAGATCCAGCTCGGCGGCCTCGTCATCAAAGCCGGCCTCGCCGACCTGCCGAGCAACGTTCTGCTCGGCCTCCTGATCGAGGGTCGCGAGCGCACCCGCGACCCCAACGTCTTCGAGCAGTTCGCTCGGCGCGGAGACAAGGAGTTCAAGGCATGAAGTGGGTCTACGCCGCCATCACCGTCGCGATCGGCCTCGCGCTGTATGTCGGGATCGGCCTGTTCCTCGCGCCCCTCGCCGGAGCGATCTATGCCGCGGAGCCGGGGCATTCGATCATGCTCCACACCCTGCGCGTCGCCGCCGTGGCGTTCCCTGCCCTCGCGCTGTTCGCCGCGGCGGGCCTCACGCGGCCGGGCGACAGCGGACGCGCGGTCGCCGCGTGCGCGTCCCTGTTCCTGATCGGCCTGATCGCTTGGACGGTCCGGGAGGAGTACGCCCGTCTGGTGGCTCAGAACCCGGGCGCCGATGTGCGGCGCCTCCTGCGGCGGGCCGACATTCCGCTGTTCTGCGCGGTGATGTTCGCGGGCTTCGTCGCGTTCATCATCCCGCTCGTTTCCCTGGTACGGGTCAAGAAGACCGCGCGCGGCTACAACAAGCCGATCCGCTCCAAATCGGCCGCGCACGGCGATGCGGAATGGGCGACGATGAAGCTCGCCGGCGAGTTGTTTCCCGAGGACGGCGCCCTGGTCCTTGGGGAGCTGTATCGCCCCGATCTCGACCCCAAGAGCACCGCACGTGTGTTCAAGCCGAACGACCCCACGACCTGGGGTTCGGGCGGCAGGAAGCCGATGATGGGGTTCGACTGCGATTTCGGCTCGACCCACGGGCTGATCTTCGCCGGCTCCGGTGGTTTCAAGACCACCGCCGCGGTGATCCCGATGCTCTTGTCCTGGCCCCACAATGCCGTGGTGCTCGATCCCTCGACCGAGCTGCATCCGATGCTCGATACGTATCGCAAGAACATCCGCGGCAAGGGCTTGAGGCGGGCCGTCCACTGCATCACGCCGACCAAGACGAGGAGCGGCTTCAACGTCCTCGACTGGATCGGTCGGGGCAAGAACAGCGCCGAGAAGGACATCGCGGCCGTCGTCGGCTGGATCGCCACGGGACCGGTCAAGCGCGACGATCCCAAGGACTTTTTTCGCAACTCGGCCTTGCAGCTCTTGCGCGGGGTCCTCGCCTACATCTGCCTCAATCGCTCGCACGACGAGAGCGAGAGGCCCCGCACTCTGCGCACCTTGCGCGAGATGATCTCCGAGCCGGAACCGGATTTCCTGGAGCGTCTGAGCTTCATCCTGCGCGCAGAGGACGAGGGCTCGTTCGCGTCGCTCGCGCTCGGACCATTCAAGTCTATGACGCCGCAGACGTTCTCGGGCGTCTACGCCACGGCGGCCGACCTGACCAACTGGCTCTCGTTCAAGGAATACGCCACCATCGTCTCCGAGGGGGAGTTCTCCAGCCTCGACCTGGTCGACGGCGATATCGACGTGTTCATCTCCCTCGATCTCCAGACCCTGCAGGATTACGCGGGTCTGGGCCGGGTCATCATCGGCGGTCTCCTCAACGCGCTCTATCACGCCGACGGCGAGATCAAGGACCGCGTCGCCTTCCTCCTCGACGAGGCCGCCCGCCTCGGCAACATGAGCCTGATTGAGATCGCCCGGGACGCCGGCCGCAAGTACGGCATCACGCTCGTCATGGTCTACCAATCGCTCGGGCAACTGCGCCAGCAATGGGGCGACAAGGACGCTGTGTCTGCGTGGTTCGAGTCGACGTCCTGGCAGAGCTTTTCCGCGATCAACGACGTCGACACGGCCAAGTGGCTGTCGGAGCGCTGCGGCTACTACACCCAGGAGATCGTCTCCTACAGCCAGCAGGCCCGCTCCGGCGGCAAGGACTCGGGCGGGGTCAGCCTGTCGGCCTCGACCAGCCTGCACAAGCGCGCGCTGATCATGCCGGACGAGATCATCAACACGATGCGCCGTGACGAGCAGATCCTACTAGTCGGCGGCGTCGAGCCGATCCGCTGCGGCCGGCCGATCTACTACCGTCGCGACGACATGAGGAAGCTGGTCAAAGAGAACCGCTTCCATACCCGCGATGCGCAGGACGATCTCGAGTTCGAGATAGCGCCTGCGTCGGCCGTGAAAGTGGCGGCTTGACGGGCCGCTCGCCGCGGCGGAAGCCGCGGTCAAACTCAATCGGGAATGCAAATCGATGGGGCGCGCCGCGCGGCACGAACCAGGGCGAAGCGCCGCCCCGATCGACGGGATCGATGGCCGCCGGTGGCGGCCCCGGTGGAGGGGCTCAGCCCTCCGTGAGGAGCTTTGCCATCTCCGCCCGAGCGACCTTCAGCTCGGCCTTGATCGTGCGCCGCTCGCGTGGGCAGGAGACCGAAGCCAGCTCGGCCTGGAGTTCCGCGACGTGGGTCATCAGGGCGAAGCGGGCGTGGGCGGGGAGGCTCGAGGTGGGGCGCGGCATCAGCGGGGTTTCCTGTGGCGCTCGGGACCGTCCCTGCGCGATGCGACCCCCCAAACAGGCGACGGCGCCGCCCGCACCCCGCAGGGGCCGCAGCACAGCGGAGGACCGGCCGGACGGGCGATTTTGTCCCGCGAGGAATGGCGCGCAGCGCCAGGGGAAAATCGTCCGGCCGGACGGTTGCGGGCGGTGACGGCGTCTGTTTCCTTGTCGCCATCGTGTCGGGACGGTCCGTCGCTGTGGCGGCCGTCGCTGCCGCGGTTCACCGACGTTTCCGCATGGTCGGGTCGGCCGGCCACCGTCCTTGCCGGATGAGGCGCGGTGGCCGTTTCCGACCCTGGACGTGGCTCTCGTGCGGCTCGGGAGGACGCCCCACAATGCGCGAGCGCTTCCGCATGCTGGTGCCAGGGCGGGATGGTTCCAGCCTCACCCCTGGCCGGTAGGGCTTCCCCCTTGCTGGGGAGGCCCGCTTTGTCCTGGCACCCGATGGCGCCAATCTTCGGCCGAGTGCGATGCGACGTTGCCAGCCGCGCGCGGGTGCGATGCAACGGTGGCGCAGCGACTCATGGATCAGGGTCAGCTCGGGAAGCGGCTCAGCCCTTCTACCGGCATCACGAGAGGGTGCTGTGCCCGTTTGGCGAGCGCTGCCGGCTCGTCAAGGTGCCGGTTATGTTCTCGGTACGCGCCGAGCGTCGCCGGCCCGGATGGCCGCTGCCGCCGCCGCAGCGATCCGCGACATGAACTTCCGAGAAAACCGGCCGAGCGGCTTGGGGTCTTCGAGCGCCCAGGACGCGGCGAGGTCGTCGGTGTTGAACTCGTCCACGATGATCCAGGCCGGCGTGTAGAGCTTCGCACGGCGCGCCTCGGTCTCCGGAACCGCAACGAAATGACTGGCCGAGCCTGGGCGCTGGCTGGTGATCGGAAACAGCAGGGGCTTCCGGCGCCCGTCCTGGTCTGCGACGATGAGCATGACACAGGTCGGACGTGCCTTGCGCCCGGCCTCCTCGCCCCGGTCGTACTCCCGCGCCCACAGGTAGGCGTAGAGGATGATGTCGCCGTGTTGCGGCTCAGTCATCCCGTTCCCCATCCTGCGCGACGGCATCGAGCCCGGCGAGGATATCGCTACGCTCCGAACCCGTCAGGTCTTCGACGCGATGCGCGCGCTGCGTGCCCCTGCCGGTGAGCCGGTCAAACTGCTCGGCTGTCAGCAGGACGAACTTGCGCTTGCCGCGCTTGGTGATGTCGACGGGACCGCGGAACGCGGCCTCGACCACTTCCCCGGACCTGTTGCCGAGATCCGTCAGGGTGAAGCTCGCCATCGCCATCTCCTTGGTTTGGCCCATAATAGCCAATTCAGCTATTATGGGCAATCGTGATGGAAGTGCTGGCGTCTACGCGCCAGTCTTCACGCCCCGTCGCACCGGGATGCCCTTGGTCAGGGCCTTGTCGGCGAGGTTGTCGCTGATGCCGCCGCCGGGGAAGTGCACCACCCCGATCGGCAACTGCTCCAGGATCGCGTCGTTGCGCCGGAACGGCGCCGCCTTGCTGTGACGCTTCCAATCGGGCCGGAACACCACCTGCGCGACCTTGCGGGTCTCCGCCCACTTCGCGGCGATCAGCTCGGCGCCCTCCCCGCCCCCGTGCAGCAGCACCATGTCGGCGTGCTTGGCCCGCACCCGGTCGAGCGTGTCCCAGATCACGGCGACGTCCTGGAACTGCTTGCCACCGGTGAAGGCGATGCGGGTGCCCTGCGGCAGGTGGATCTCGGTCTCCGCCCGCCGCCGGGCGCTGATGTAGTCGCGACTGTCGATCATCGCCGCGGTCATTGTGGCCCGGTTCACCTGCGAGCCGGAGCGCGGGCGCCACAACGATCGGGTGGTCCGGGTGAACACGTGGGCGGCGGCGTCGCGGGCGTACTCGAAGGCGTTGCGGCGCTCCGACAGGGTGAGCCCGAGGGCGGTGAGGCGCTCCAGTTCGACCGACAGCACCTCGCTGCCGTCCTGCTCGCGCTGGCTCTGGCGCTGCGCCTGCTCGTTCTCGTCCAGCTTGCGCTCGATCCCCTCGACCCGGCGGTGGAAGACGTTGACGAAGCCCCAGAGCACGTCCTCGAGGTCGTCCTCCAGGCGGGTGCCGGCGAAGGCCCGCTCGAGTTCGGCCATCGCCTGCCGCAGGGCCTCATCCATCGCACGCTTGTCCGGCAGGGGCCGTGGGTCGTCGTGCTCCTCGAACGGGCGGTATCCGGTGACCGCCAGCTCCTCCAGCAGGGTGGGATCGGCGGGCAGGTCCTCGTCGCGGTCGTGGGACAGGTGGTCGAGCATCGCGGTGGTCCCTCAAATCCGGGCGGCCGGCGTCCATCGCGGCCTTCCTGGCGACCCAAGGCCGGGTCCGGAGGACTGGCGCACCCGCGCGACCGGTCCGCAGCGCACCTCTCCGCGATGCGGCTCGCGCGGGCCGGAGCGCCAGCGGAGGACGGCCCCGGGGCGGCGATTTTGGTTCGCGATGCAAAGCCGCCGTCAGGCGGCGGCGGAAAATCGTCGCCCGGGGCGGTTGCCCCCAAGGCCCCCGGCCCGGCATCCGTCGCCCTCCCAAGAAGGCCGTGGGCGCCGGCCCTCTCCGGTCCGGGCCAGCACATCGCGCGCTCCCCCATGACTCCGCTGACCGCTCAGGCCGCCGCCTCCTCGAAGCGGAGGTGGGCCACCGCATCGTTCGGGTCGAGCTGCGGCGCGAGATGCCGGGCGAGGTCGCGCGGGCCGAGATGGCACAGGTCGCGGTTGAAGTCGTCCTCGCGCGGGTCCAGGGCGGTCACGAGGATCCCCGCGGCCTCGGCGCGGCGGCGCAGGATCGCAGCGCCCCGCTCGCCGGCCTCGTCGGCGTCGCGGGCGATGTAGAGGTGGCGCAGCCCAGGGGGGAGGATCAGGGCGCCGAGGTGCCCGGCCGACAGGGCGGCGACGTGCGGCACGGCCGGCATCAGGCGGTGGATCGACAGCACGGTCTCGACCCCCTCCCCCGCCACCAGCAGGTCGGACGCGGTGCCGGGGAAGCGCACGCCGTGGCCGAAGAGGTTGCCGAGCACCCGACGGGGTTTGGGCAACTCGGCCTTGCCGCGCCCGTCCGCGGCGAGCCAGGTCCGGCCGACCGCGGTCACGCCGCCCGACAGGTCGGTGACGGCCGCGAGCAGGGCCGGGTGCCAGGTGTCCGGGCCCGGATGCTTGCGCGAGGCCCGGTACAGGCAGCGCGGGTGGAAGCGGAGCGCCGGCAGGCCGACGGCATGCTCCAGCCCGCGCGAGCGCAGGTAGGAGGCCACCGCGGTGCCGCCGAGCGGCCGGCCGTGGCGCAGCAGGCGCCGGGCCGACTCGGTCGTATTGCGAGCGGGCGGGAGCGGACGGCTGCGCTCCGGCTCCGGAGGCAGCGGCAGGCGCAGCATCGCCCGCGCCTCCTCCAGCGCCTCCCGCCAGCCGCCGCCGCGCTGTAGCCGGATCATGTCGAGCAGGTCGCCGTGCTCGCCGGTGGCCGCATCCTGCCACTTGCCGCGGGCGCCCTTGCCGCTGGTCGGGCCGGTCAGGCGCACGTACAGCGACGCGCCCTGCGTGTTGTGGACGTCGCCGACGCACCAGTATCGGCCGGAGCGGTGGCCGTTGGAGAGGTACCGGCGGCAGACCGCCTCGACGTTCTCGGCGAGGCTTCGGGCGATCTCCGCGGCGGGGGGATGTGTCGGCATGGTCGGCCTCCCTGTCCGATGCCGGCATTAAGCGTGGCCGTTGGCGCTTGTGCAACGCAGCAGCGGGTGACGGTCGAGCAAGGCCGTCAGGATCGCCGGCCCGCGCTCGCCCGCCGGGATGAACAGGCGGGTGCGCCACGCGATCACCTCGGCGAACAGCCCGATCGCTTTGAGCCCAGCGCGGGCGCCGTCGCTCACCCCGAAAACCTCGATCCGGTCCTCGCCCATGACGCGCACGCGCTTGACCTGCACGCCGCCGGTGAGCTGCAGGCCGGCGCGCCCGCCGAGCACGGCGGCGAAGGCCTCGGCCGGCGCCATGGCCGTGCCGGCACCGAGGTTCAGCCGCTCGCGGGTGACGTGCAGGTCCTCGGGCTCGACCACGCGGCCGACGACGCGCTCGCCCGCGTCGGTGACGAGGCGGAACACGCGCATGTCGATGCCCGGCAGCCGGTCCCAGATCGGCAGCAGCAGCCCGGTCACGACGTACAGGGTGCGCTCGTCGAACTCGGGCAGGCTCGCCAGCTCCGCTTCCCAAGCGGCCCGGAAGGCATCCAGGCTGGCCTCGGCGAAGTGCGAGCGGGCGTACTGGTCGCGGTCGAGGATCTGGCGCTGGAGCGGGCGCACCAGCCGGACCCGCGCCACCACGGAGCCGTCCTCGCGGGTCTCGCTCGCCGCCGTCCCCATCAGTGCCGGCCGGCCGGACTTCGCGTTGAGAACCGGCGTGTAGCCACCGGCCACCATGTCGAGGGCGGCGTCGAGGTCGAGCGGCCGCAGCCGGCGGCGTTCCGCGATGGTCAGGAGGTGGGTGTGCGCACCGCTGCCCGGATGGGTGTAGGCCACCTCGCGCTCGGTCACCGTGAACGACTCGGCGGTGAGCACCTCGACCCCGACGTCGTAGACCCCGGACGCGATCGCGCCCTCGATCACCAGGGCCAGACGCTCCTCGAACGCCTCGAACAGGAGGTTCTGCACGGCGATGTGCAGCGCCAGCACCCGGTTGAGGAAGCGGCCGATCGGCGGCAGCGCGTCGAGCAGGCCCCCGGCCTCGTTGGTCAGGGCGAGGCCGGTCATCGCCTCGAACTGCTTCAGCGGGCAGCCCGCGATCTCGCCGCGCACGATCGCCCAGAAGAGCTGGCGCAGCGCGGTGGCGGCGTAGGGACCCTCCAGATTGTCCTCGGGCCGGAACAGGCCCTGGCCGCCGGTCTGGCGCTGGCCGCGGGTGATGGCGCCGAGCGTGTCGAGGCGGCGGGCGATCGTGCTCAGGAAGCGCTTCTCACCCTTCACGTCGGTGGTGACCGGCCGGAACAGCGGGGCTTGCGCTTGGTTCGTGCGGTTGGTGCGCCCGAGCCCCTGGACCGCGACATCCGCCTTCCAGCCGGCCTCGAGCAGGTAGTGCACCCGCAGGCGCCGGTTCTTCGCGCCGCGGTCGGCGTGGTAGCTGCGCCCGGTGCCGCCGGCGTCGGAGAACACCAGGATCCGCTTCTCGTCGTCCTGGAACGCCTGGGTCTCGGACAGGTTGGCCGCGGCCGGGCGGTTCTGGAGCACGAGGCGGTCGACGCCGTCCTTGCCGGTCTGGCGCACGATCCGGCGCGAGCGGCCGGTGACCTCGGCGACGGCGCCCGTGCCGAAGTGATGGAGGATCTGATCGAGGGCCGACTGCACGGGCGCGAGCCCGCACAGGTGCTCGATCAGCGCGTCGCGGCGCTCCACCGCCTCGCGGCATTGCACGGGCCGGCCCTCCGCGTCCGTGACGGGGCGGGACAGGATCGTGCAGCCGTCGTCTGAGTAGGGCTCGTAGAGCTGGGTCGGGAAGGCGGAGGCGAGGTAGTCCATGACGTACTCGCGCGGGGTCACATCGACCTGAAGGTCGTCCCACTCGGAGGAGGAGATCTCGGAAAGCCGCCGCTCCATCAGCGCCTCGCCGGTCGAGACGATCTGCACGACCGCGGCGTGGCCGGCCTCGATCCCCGCCTCGATGTCCGCGATCAGGCTCGGGCACTTCATGGCCGTGAGCAGGTGGTTGAAGAAGCGCTGCTTGCTCGACTCGAAGGCCGAACGCGCCGCCGACTTCGCCGCCCGGTTCAGCGTGCCGGACGCGCCGGTGACGCCGGACGCCTTGAGCGCGGCGTCGAGATTGGTGTGGATCACCTGGAAGGCGTCGGCGTAGGCGTCGTAGATCGCCGTCTGCTCGGGGCTGAGCGCGTGGTCGAGCATCTCGACCTCGACGCCGGCGTAGGACAGCGAGCGGGCGGTGTAGAGGCCGAGCGCCTTCAGGTCGCGGGCGAGCACCTCCATCGCCGCGAGCCCGCCCTGCTGCATCGCGGAGACGAAGTCAGAACGCGTCGGGAACGGGAAGGCACCGCCGCCCCACAGCCCGAGGCGGTGGGCGTAGGCGAGCTTCTCCACCGTCACCGCGCCGGTGGCGCTGACGTAGAGCACCCGGGCGTCCGGCAGCCGGTACTGGAGCGCCAGCCCCGCCCGGCCCTGCTGCGAGGCCTCGACCACGCCGCGGTCGCCGGAGCCGGCGGCGGCGTTGGCGAGGGCGTGCGCCTCGTCGAGGGCGATCACGCCGTCGAAGTCCGCCCCGAGCCAGTCGCAGATCTGGTCGAGCCGCGAGCCGGTCCCGTTCCGACCCGCACCGCGCAGCGTCGCGAAGGTGGTGAACAGGATGCCCTCGCCGAGCGTCACCGGCTTGCCCGGGGCGAAGCGGGACAGGGGCACGATCTGGAGCGGCTCCTGGCCGAGATGGCGCCAGTCCCGCTGGGCATCCTCCAGCAGCGCGTCGCTCTTCGAGATCCACAGCGCCCGGCGCCGGCCCTGCCCCCAGTTGTCGAGGATGACGCCGGCGACCTGGCGGCCCTTGCCGGCGCCGGTGCCGTCGCCGAGGAAGAAGCCCTGCCGGAAGCGCACCGCGCCCTCCGCGCCCGCGGCTGCGGCGGACAGCACGGTGCCGGTCTCGTCGACGGTCCAGTGGCCGGGCAGGTGACGGGCATGGGCGGCGCCGGTGTAGATCACAGTCTCGAGCTGGCACTCCGAGAGCAGGCCGTCGATCACCACGACGCCGGGCAGGCGCGGGGCGTGGCTCGGTCGCGGCAGGCGCACCGAGGCCATCGCGGTCGACTGGACCAGCGGGGTCGGGTGCGGCTGGGCGCCCGGGATGCGCAGGGTTTCCAGGGTATAGGTCTCGTACAAAGCCGCGTCCGCCGTGGGCGTCGCCGGCAGCTCCTCGATGACCGTGTAGGCGACCGGGTCGGCAGTCTCCGCCGTCACCGCGGCCGCGGTGCCTGCCGGACGCGGGACGGACCGGCGGACGGCGGTCGGTCTGCGGGACAGACCCGGAATGGCGCTGCGGCTGGCAGGAGCCGGAACTGGCGCTAGGCGCGGCGGCACGCCGGCCAGCACGGCCTCCAGCAGCGCAGCGGGATCGGGGCTGATCCCGAGCGGCGCCACCGAATCTCCGGCCTCGCCGGTCGGCGCCCGGTCGAAGACCGACAGGCGCACGTCGACGGTGGTGCCGTGCTTCGCGTAGGCCCGGCCCGACAGGCCGGCGGAGAACACCAGCCGCCCGCCCTGCTCGGCCAGCGCCGCGAAGGCGGAGGCCGTGGACGGGCGATCCGGCCGGAACCCCTCGCCGGTGATGGCGACGAGGCGCCCGCCGGGGGCGAGGCGGGTGAGGGCCGAGCGCAGGTGCGTGGCGGTGGCGTCGCGGTAGCGGCCCTCGACATGCGCCGCGACCGAGAAGGGCGGGTTCATCAGCACCACGTCGGGGATCACGCCGGCGTCGAGCCGGTCGTGGATCTGCGCCGCATCGAGCTGCGTCACGACGACGGCCGGGTAGAGCGCGCGCAGCAGGCCGGCCCGGGCCGCGGCCAGCTCGTTGAGATGCAGGCGCGCGCCGGCGAGCTCGGCGTGGATCGCGAGTAGGCCGGTCCCGGCCGACGGCTCCAGCAGCCGCTCGCCCGGGCGCAGACCAGCCGCGAGCGCGGCGACGTAGCCGAGCGGCAGCGGGGTCGAGAACTGCTGGAGCGCCTCGCTCTCCTCGCTGCGGCGCGTGTGGGTCGGCATCAGGCCGGCGATCCGGCCGAGCATCGCGAGGCGGGCCGCCGGGGTGGCGGCCTTGTCGCTCATCGCCGGCCAGAACCGGCGCAGGAACAGCGCCTGGGCGATCTCGCCGGCTTCGTAGGCATCCTTCCACAGCCACAGGCCCTCGGCGTCGCTGCCGCCGCAGGCCGCCTCCACGGCCTCGCGCAGGGTATCGGTGCCGATCGCACGGCCCTGCGCCAGGAGCCCGGCGAGGCGCGTGCCGGCCTGGAGGATCCCGGCCGGGTTCGGCGTCGGGGTGAGGGCGTTGCTGGCCTGGAAGTGCTTGGGGCTGATCGAGACGTTCACGGGGCGGCCTCCTGTCGGCTCACGCCGGGCCGCAAGGCTCTCTCTCGCGCTCGCGCCGGCTCGACATGCGGCTGGCCTCCTCTGCCTCTCGATCCACGCTCGGACGGGCTGGACGGAGCGTTCAGGGCACACCCGCCGACGCTCGCACGGTCAGGACAGGCATGGCGCGTCCGAGACCGTTGACCGATCGTGCCCAGGCGTCGAATGGAAAGAAGACGCGGAGGGATTCGTCGGTTGCACCGGCCGCACGGGAGCGAAGACGACGGGATCGTGGACTGCACGGTCCGGATCGTGAAGGGTTAGGTGGCCGGCAACAGGTTACCGCCGGACGCGGTCGTCGAACTCATCATGACGATGTCCAGGGCGCTCAGGTCCGCGCCCGACGCCGGGATCCGCCCTGCCGCGCCGGAGCCCGCCTTCGTCGCGCCGGAGCTTCCTCTCGTCGGTTCGGACTACCGCCGCCCGCAGGTCGTACCGCGCCGGCTCACGCGCGAGGAGATCGCGGGCTCGATCCACGACAGGTTCCTGACCTGCTTCGAGGACGACCAGCGTTATCGGATGCTGAGCCGGCATCTGCGTCTGTTCGGCCTGACGCCGGACGCCTACCGCGCGAAGTGGGGTCTGCCGGACGAGTATCCGATGATGCCGGCGTTCGACCTCGATCATCGCGCCGAACTCGCTCGGCAGCGGAAGCTCGGGCATTACGATCGTAGCAAGGCCAAGCCTCGGCGGAAGTACGTCTTGAAGGCCAAGGTGGCGGCGCAGGGCGACGCGACCCTGGCCAAGCCGAAGGCGTCCGGCCCGGAGCGCACCGGGGGTGGGTGGCGCCGGCCGGGCGGGATGGCGCAGGGCGCGAGCCCGGGCTGACGCCCTGGGGTTCCCCCATCAGCTTGACCGTTCTGAGGGCTGCTTGGGGTGGTTTTCCACCCGTCCGCTTCCGAACTCTCTAGTTGCAATAAGCGGACATCCGACGTTTTGAAGGGGCTTGGCTGAGCTTGTTGGCGGAATCACTGGCACCGCGCGAGCATTCAAACTCATTCGGCCTTTACCAAACGCGTCGCGAGTTAGACATCAAGGGTCTTGCGCGCGAAGCTCACGATGTAATCCACGAGCTTGTCCGAGGCAGCGCCAGCGGCATCGACGTCGCGTCGGGCGACCGCCTCGCAGACGTCGGCGTGCAGGTTGGCGGTCAGCGGCAGATCGGCGGCCTGCTTGTAATGCTGGTACCAGAAGCGCCGTGACAGACCGGCCATGCTCTCCAGGGAGCGGACCGCAAACTCGTTGCGCGATGCCGTCGCGATCAGGTCGTTGAACTGACGGTCCAAGCGCATGAACGCCAAATCATCCGCCGCGGCGGCGGCCTCGCGCATGTCCTGCGCGATTCCGGCGAAGACGTCCCGCTCCTCCGTCGTGGCCCGCTCCGCGGCGAGGCGGGCGATGAGACGTTCGAGAACGCGCCGGGTCTCCAGCAGGCGCAACTGCGTGCGGACGTTGATGTCGGAGACGAGGATGCCGCGCCTCGGCATGACCACCACGAGGCCGTCGCGGACGAGACGCTGCAAGGCCTCACGGATGGGAGTGCGGCCGATACCGAGACGTTGGACCAGATTCTGCTCGCCGAGCACCATGCCGGGCGGAAGCACGAGCGTCGTGATCATCTCCTCCAATTGCTGGTAGGCCCTGTCCGTGAGCGTCAGGTCGGGCAGGTCATCGCCGCCGGCCGCCCCATCGGGCGTCCCCTTCACGGCCTCCCTCGCCCTCTTCCCACCACGCTCCGCGGCACGGACGGATGTCGTCTTCCCGGTCACAAAGTTCATGGACGACACCCCAGCCCCGCCTGATCCGCACATCACGCCGCCGTCGGCCGTGCATGGTGCCACGTGCTCGCCTGCGCAAGGGGCATACCTCTGATATATCTTGCGCCTATGAGCAATATCCTGCAATAGCACTCTGCGCATACTAAGACGCAGGGAGGCAACAAATGGTAGGGCAGATTGCGATACCCGCCGGCGACGCGCTGCCGGAACGGGCCACGACCGAGCTCCCGAGCCGCGTCGCGGCCGGGTCGAGCGCGGTGATAGCGGCGCGGCTGGAGCGGCTGCCGATGACCGCATTTCAGCGCAATATCTTCCTCATCATCGCGACGGCTTGGTTCTTCGACTCGATCGACCTCGGCTCGCTCACGTTCCTCCTCGGCTCGATCAAGACGGAGTTCGGGCTCTCGACCGCCCAGGCCGGTCTCCTGTCGAGCATGAGCTTCATCGGTATGTTCGCCGGCGCGGCGATGTCCGGGATGCTCGCCGACCGCTTCGGCCGAAAGGTCGTCTTCCAGATCAGCATGGTGTTCTGGGGCCTGGGCAGCGTGTGGTGCGCCTACGCGCCGGACGCGACCATGCTCGGCTACGCCCGCCTGCTGCTCGGCTTCGGCATGGGCATGGAGTTCCCGGTGGCGCTCGCCATCGTCTCCGAGTTCCTGCCGACCGCCAACCGCGGACGCTACCTCGCGATCATGGAGGGCTTCTGGCCGTTGGGCTTCATCGCGGCAGGCTGCCTCAGCTACGTGCTGCTCAGCTACTTCGACTGGCGCGCGGTCTTCCTCGCGCAGGCCGTGCCGGCCCTTTTCCTGTTCGCGATCCGATTCTTCGTGCCCGAGTCGCCGCGTTGGCTGGCCGACCGCGGGCGGCACGAAGAAGCGGACCGCGTGATGTCGTCCATCGAGGCAAAGGTGGCAGCGCGTCTCGACGGCCGCCAGCTTTCCGAGCCAAATGTTCTAACCGAGCATGTCCAGGGCGAGCGTCGCTTCTCCTTCCTCGAACTCTGGAGCCCGGGCTATGCAAGCCGGACCGTGATGATCTGGCTGACTTGGTTCTTCGCGCTGCTCGGCTTCTACGGCCTGACCACGTGGCTCGGCGCGCTCCTTCAGGAGGCCGGCCACAGCGTCACCAAGTCGGTCGTCTACACGATTTTGATCTCGCTCGCGGGCGTGCCGGGCTTCATCACCTCGGCGATCCTCGTCGAGCGCTGGGGCCGCAAGCCGACGGCCGTGCTGATGCTGCTCGGCAGTGCGGTGGCCGCCTACCTCTACGGCCACTCCCCGTCGTTCGCGTGGCTGATCGCGTTCGGGCTGATGATGCAGTTCTTCCTGTTCGGGATGTGGTCGGTGCTCTACGCCTACACGCCGGAACTGTACCCGACGCGCGCCCGAGCGACGGGGGCCGGATGCGCCTCGGCGGTCGGACGGGTCGGCTCGCTCATCGGCCCCTACGCCATCGGTATCATCCTGCCGACGCTCGGTCATGGCGGCGTCTTCGCACTGGGAGCCGGATCCTTCGTGATCGCGGCGGCGAGCGTGGCCTTTCTCGGCATCGAGACCAAGGGGAAGTCACTCGAAGCGATCTCGCACTGACGGGAACCGGCGGGACGCAAGCCGCTCGCGCTCCCGCCGGATCACCGAACGTGGCACGATAATGTTGACAGTTGATATATCAATGATATTTTGTAGGGGCCCAAACAGGGAGGGCGCCATGCGCCAGACGGCTCGTCACGCGGAGGACCGTCAACGCCATTCCGTGTGTCGGGGATGCGGCGGATGTCCTGCCAGGAAGCTTACGGCCCCCATTCGATCCGCAGCCATCATGCGGTCGCCGAGCCAGTCCGGTCCCATCGTCGGGGCCGCCATTCCATCGAACATCGCTTTGCCGGTCGCATCCCACTGACCATCGTCACAGAGGCGACTACGGTGGCCGCCCCGAGTGTCATTGAAAAAAGGAGAGATGCCATGGAACTCGCAGCCACGAAGATGAGCGAGCGGCAGCGTAATTATCGAGCCAACTATCGGCAACGTGTCGCTGGCTGGTACAACGGCATCCTACACATCGCCATCATCTACACGATCGGCCTGACAGCGCTATACATCTACATCTCGAACATCCACGCGCCGAGCTGGGCGGAACTCGCCACGGTGCCGGTCGTGTTCCTGTTCTGCAACTTCTTCGAGTGGTGGCTGCACCGCTACGTGATGCATCGCCCGCAGAGCAACCCGATCGGTCGCGCGGTCTACAATCGGCACACGCTCCAGCACCACCAGTTCTTCACCGACCACGAGATGCGCTTCGCCGACCATCGCGATTACCGGGTGACGTTCTTCCCGCCCTACGCGCTGGCCACCTTCACGCTGATGTCGATCCCGGGCGCCATCGTGCTCGGCAACGTGTTCACGCCGAACGTTGGCTGGCTGTTCATCACCACGACGACCAGCATCTACATGATCTACGAGTTCATGCACTTCTGCTGCCACGTCGAGGACAACTGGTTCGTCCGTAACATGCCGTTCATCAATACGAACCGGCGCCACCACACTGCGCATCACGACCAGTCGATCATGATGGAGCGGAACATGAACCTCACCTTCCCAATCATGGACTGGCTGTTCGGCACGTCGGATCTCAACCGCGGCCTGCTCGGCACGCTCTTCAACGGCTACGACACCCGCCACGTGAAGACTGACATGCGCAAGACCTCGCGCACGCCCGGCGCGGTGCAGCCGGCTGAGTAGGTCCTCGCCACACGCGACGCGCGGCGCCGACGAGGCGCCGCCCCAAAACTTGGGAGGTCTTCCATGAACATGATCGAACCGAACGTCCTCGCCCTCGGGTGGTTCGCCCTCTTCGCCGGCGTCGCCAGCGTAGGCTTCTACGTCCTCACGGGCATGTTCCCACTCGAAACCCGCCCCGACTTGAAAGCGCGGCCCCTGGGCCTGCTGATGCTGACCGCCAACGTCGTGCTTCTGCTGGCGCTGGTCGGCGGCGGCCTCGCCTACGGTGCCGCCAACCTGCGCTGGACGAGCCTCGTCATCGTGGGCGGTCTGGCCATCCTGTTCGCGCCGGGCCTGTTCAACGTCTGGCCCCAGCGTTGGCGCGACGGCTTAGCCGGGCTCGCCATCGTGCTGGCTGGGCTGGGCGGCTCGGTCGGTCTGCTCCAGCAGATCGGCTCCGTCTTCACGCTGTAAGCAAAGCCACCGATCCGGGAGAAATCCGATGCCGTTTCCCATCAAGTTCGGCCTGTCCGTGGCCGTCGCGCTGGCAGCGCTCGTGGGGTGGTTCTACATGGGCTACCTCGGTCAGGTAGGCCCGCGCTGGGCCGTGGCGTTCCTCGGTCCGTTCATGGTCGTCAGCCTCTGGATCTTCCCCGAGGTGATGCGCTCCCGCTCCGACGGCCGCACCCCGCGCCATCAGGTGAGGGGGGCACGGTCGTGAGCAAGCTCTACGTAGGGGACCGGACCATCGACGGGATCGTGGTCACGGTCGACGGCGAACCGCTGCCGGAAAGGACGGACGCCAAGCGCTACTCGCGCAACGGCTTCGAGTGGAGCTACGAGGGTCCCGAACCCTCGCAGCTCGCCTACGCGATGCTGGTCGACCACCTCGGCGACACCGTCCAGGCGGAACGCCTCCAGCCGCAGTTCATGCGCAGCGTCGTGGCGAACTTCCAAAACGAATGGGAGATGACGACGGCCGACATCGACCGCGTCCTGCAGAGCCTTCGATAGGCCCACCGCGAGCTCGGCGGCCTGGATCGGCTGCCTCGACCAGCGAAGAAATTCAAGGGGCGGACATGAGCGCGACCGCGACGACGGCATCCAATGAGTCCGCAAAGAAGGCGGGGAAGCGGACGATCCTCGACATCCGGGCCGCCAAGCAGACCGGCGAGAAGTTCGTCTATATGTCCGTGCCCGACTACACCTCCGCCCGGTGGGCTGAGATGGCGGGCGTCGATGTCGCCGTCGTCGGCGACAGCCTCGCCATGGTCGCCCATGGCCATGCCAGCACCATACCTGCGACGATGGACATGATGATCATGCACGCGGCAGCGGTTCGGCGCGGTGCGCCGGACACCTTCGTGCTCGGCTGCATGCCCTACCAGAGCTACAACACCGTCGACCGGGCTCTAGCGAATGCCACGCGCTTCATGCAGGAAGGCCAGTGCGATGCCGTTAAGCCGCAGGGCGGCAGGAGCCAGGCCCACATCCTGAAGGCGCTGGTCGACGCCGGCATCCCGACCGCCTCGCACATCGGGCTGACGCCGCACACCATCGCCAACTTCGGCGGCTTCAAGATCCAGGGCCGCACCGCAGAGGCCGCGATGAAGATCCTGGAGGACGCGCTGGCCATCGAGGACGCCGGCTGCTTCATGCTGGAGTTTGAGGCCGTACCGGCGCCGATCGCAAAACTGATCTCCGAGCAGCTCACGATACCCACCATCGGCATTGGGGCCGGTGCGGGCTGCGACGGCCAGATCCTGCTCTGCTACGACCTGCTCGGGGTATTCACGGACTTCAAGCCGAAATTCACGAAACGCTACGCGAACCTCACCGAGGTCGCGGTGACCGGCATCCGCAAGTACGTTGAGGAAGTGAAGGCGGTAGCCTTTCCTGACGGCGACCACTCCTATCGCGTCGATCAGGCCGAGTACGAAAAGTTCCAGACGCTGGTCGAACGGCGAAAGCATGTTTGAGGTCTAGGTAATGCCGACATCCTGTCGGTTGCCGAAGCCCTGCCGGCGAAAGCGTTCGTGAAACCGAGCTGGGAAGGACGCGACCTCTATGCCGACCTATGCATTTTCGACCGCCAAGGAACTGACGCTCCAGCAACGCGCGAGGCTTGTCGAGAGCGTCACGGCCATTCATCACGTGGAAGCGACCGCACCGCGGTATTTCGTGCAGGTCATTTTCTACAAGGTCGAGCCTGGTTCGATCTTCATCGGCGGCGAAGCAGCCTCTCATGGCCATGTTTGGGTGCGCGCCGACATTCGCTCCGGGAGAACGAATGACCAGAAGGCGAAGATGCTCCGCCGCATCATGCGGGAGACCAGCGAGATCCTCGGGATATCGGACCAGGACGTGTGGGTGTACATCTCGGACATCCCGGCCCAGGGCGTACTGGAATTCGGGAGCGTGCTGCCGGAGCCGGGTGACGAGGAGCAATGGCTGGCGTCGTTGCCGAACGGCTTGCGCGATAAGCTCATACAAGCCTCTTGATACCTAAAAATACCCCCCCGACAAACTAACCCTTCAGAGCAGACGATCGACAGCATCGAACAATCAATTTGGGCGCATTCTTTGCGGGAGCAACGTGGACGCGATGTCTACTCTCGGGAAGCGCGCGATGGCCCTTACACGACGAGTTTGGGTCGAAGGCAGCCTGTCGCATGGCCAAGTTGATCGAGTCTTGACTCGAAGATCCGCGCCGGGCGGGCGGCGGTCAGGCAGCCGCCTTCACCCCGCGCCACCACGCGACGCGCTCGTCGCGGGTGGCGCTCGCGAGGGTCATCAGCAGGGCGCCGTGGCAGGCCAGCGGCGCGCACCAGCACACGAGATCGCGCCCGCGCAACTCGTCCAGCGCCCGCAGCAGGTGGTGCTGGTCGGCGAGCCACCGCCCATACTTGGCGATGACCTCGGCGCGGTCCCCGTGCCTGCCGATCACGAACGGGTTGCCCCATTTCGAGCCGCGGCCGATGTAGATGGCCCCGTCGTGGGTGCCGTCACGCTTGTTCAGAACTCGACACATCGTCCTGTCCCCCCGCTCGCTGATGCGTCGGGGCGACCGCGGACGCGGGGCGGGGTCACGCGAGCCCCTCGGGCGAGCGGGAACGGCTTGCCCGTTGACCCCGACCCCGGCGCGGTCATGCGGGACGCGCGCAGCGAGCGGAGCCGGGACGGGCAAGAGCGCACGGCCCGCTCCCGCCCCGGGCCACGCCTCACTCGGCGGCGATGGCGTACCCCCGATCCGGATCGCCGTCGGCCGGGCCGTCCTCGCCGTCGAGGAAGGCCGGCAGGTCCGCTGCGTCCGCCGCGTCGAGCGCGGGGGAACCAACGATCTCCGCCGGGCTGGTCGCCTCGGCGCTCAGGCCGGGGGTGCGCAGCAGCTTGGGCAGCCAGCCGCTGCCGGCCATCAAGCGCTCGGCCTCGCGCGCCATGTCCCCCTTCTTCAGGTGGTCGATGAGCCGGGCCTTGTCCTCGCCCGCGCCCTCGCGCACCGCGGCCAGGATCTTCCCCTTCGTCACGCGGCTGAAGTAGTTGGCCGCCGTCGGCGTCCAGTCGCGGGTCATGTCGAGCCCGACGAGCTGAGCAAGCCGGTCGGCGTGCGGCAGCGCCTCGGGACGCCGGTCGAAGGGGGCGTGCATCGCGTTGACGCTCAGGCCCGCGCACAGCGCGAACAGCTCCGTGCGCTCCTCCGGTGGCAGACCGATCAGGAAGTCCCAGATCGCGCCGTGATCGGCCGGCAGGCGCCGGGCCCACGCCTCGCGCCGCGCGTCGAGGGCGGTCGCCGGCCGGTAGGCGTCGAGGCCCTGGACGGTGTGGAAGACGCGGCTCGACGTGGCCGACACCTCCAGGCAGGTGCCGGTGCGGTAGGCGTTGTCGATGACGCGGATCACCATGGCGTGCAGCACCGCGATGAAGGCGGCCTCCGGATCGTCGGCGAGCGCCTCGCGCAAGGCCATGGTGCGGTAGCTGGTCAGCTCGGTCCGGTGCTGCTCGGAGAGCGGGCGGTCGGCCTCCTCGGGCTCCGCCACCGGGCTGGCCGCGGGCGAGCCGCCGCCGATGGTGATGATCGCCCGTGCCACGCCCGGAGCCGGCGCGGCGCTGGCACCCGCGGGAGGCGCAACCGGGCCGTCGGCCGTCATTCCCGGCTCCGCCGCGGCCGTGGCCCCATCCGCCTCGGTCGCCTCGGCCGGCTCATCCTCCGGACGGACGTAGCCGCGGCGGACCATCGGCGTGCCGTCGTAGTCCAGGGAGACGAAGGCACCGGCAATCGCGATGCCGGCGGGGTCGAAGATCCTGGCACGCGCCTCGAACCCGGCGATCTCGGTCTCCAGGGCGGCGAGACGCTCGACCACGTCGGCCGGCGGCTCGTCGGTGTAATACTGATCGTTGATACCAATGGCCCTAGATGTTGACCTGTGCCCAGTCACGCGAGGTCATGGATGTAACGAGGTCTGGGTCGTTGGCGAAGAAGTTCCAAGCGTCGCAGCAGGCGTCGACGATCTGTCGGTAGTCGCGGAAGACCCGGTTGGCGAGCTTGTTCTGGCGCAGGTACTGCCAGACCAGCTCCATCGGGTTCAGCTCGGGCGATGAGGCCGGCAGGTGGAGCAACGTGATGGTGTCCGGGACCACCAGGCCACGCGGTCGGCGCGTCTTGGCGGTGCCGTGATAGCCGGCACCGTCCAGAACCAGGATCGCGTGCGCGCCGGGCGCGACCTGCTTGCTGATCTCAGCCAGATGCAGCGACATCATCGTGGTGTTGACCGTCGGCAGCACCAGGGCCGCGCTGGTGCCGCGCGCTGGGCAGGCCGCCCCGAACACATACGTCCACTTGTAGCGTTGGTCGCGCGGCGCCCGCGGGCGCGTGCCCTTGCGCGCCCAGACCCGCGTCAGCGTGCCCTGCTGGCCGACGCGCGCCTCGTCCTGGAACCAGATCTCGAGCGGCTTGTCGCGGGCGGGCTCGGGCAGGATCTCCGCCACGCGCGCGGCGAAGTTTTTTTAAAAGCCTGCTGGGTCTCGTCGGTGGCCTTGGGATGCTGCGGGCGCACCGACAGCCGCACGAAGCCCAGTGCCGCCAGGTGCTTGCCGACCGTGCGCTCGTGCATCTCGACCCCGAACAACTCCTTGATCCGCGCCTGCAGGTCGACCCGGCGCCAGCGCACGACGCCATCCTTGTCGACGTCCGGCCCCGCCTCGACCAGGGCCGCCAGTTGCTGCTTCTGCTCGGGCGTCAGCTTGGCGGAGCGGCCCGGTGCCTGGCGGTCGCGCAGACCCGCCAGCCCCTC
>NZ_JAUYZI010000041.1 GCF_030700245.1 Methylobacterium amylolyticum | reverse complement strand
CCACCGCCGCCCGCTGTTCAGCCAGGACCGCGCGGCGCCAGCGAAACAGCAGGCTGGAATGCAGCCCGTGCCGGCGTGCCACCGCCGAGGCCGACGTGCCCGGCTCGTCCGCCTCGGCCAGGATCGCCCGCTTCTGCTCCGGCGACCACGCCCGGCGCGTGCCGGCGACCACGACGTGCGAGGGAAAAGTCATAGATCCAGACCCAGGGCCGATACAGCGCCATCCGACGCCAGCACCTGTATCCAGAGCGCGCCACTATCCGCGCAAGGCAGCCGTCACCGAGCGCTTACCCAGGTCCCTGCGCGCGGCCTCGATCGCGGCCTCGATCAGCGCACAATCGGCCTGGACGAGCGCACCGTCGCTGTCCCGGCGGTCGAGTAGGCGCTTGAGCGCCGCCAGCCGGACATCCAACGTGTGCAGGCTGGCCTTGGCGGCGCTTTCGATGCCGGTCCGGCCCTTCGCCTCATCGTCGCTGGTCATCAGGCTTGGCGCGTCTGTACGGAGCCCAGCGGCGGCATCTCCGACAACTCCAGCAGCACGCGCGCGCCCTTGATCGCGGCCAGCGTCGTCGCAGGCGCTCCATCACGGCGGGCTTCCGCGTCCAGGCAGTCGAGGTGGTCGCCGACCTCCACTGCCCGCTGCCGGTTACGATCCGATGGCATGTCCCCAAGCAGGTCGATCAACTGCGCCATGAACCGGCACGGGACGGGGTCGACCTGGGCGTTTGACAGCATGCGCAACGTGGGCCTCGGTGTCGAAGGGCGGCCCCTCTACCCGGCCTCGGTTCCGGTCGCAGTCACATGGATCACTCACCCTGCCGATATCGCCGGGGCGCTGCTGCGACGCTCGGCGAACGTGCCACCATGATGCTGGGGCCTGCGGCCCTAGCCGGACTTCTCGGCTGATGGTGCTATCTGAGCACAGCGTTCGCAACGGCGCGACGCTACACCTCAAGCAACTCGCCGGGAGGGCCCCGATCAGCCCACCGGGCCGAGCCGCGGCCTCACGGTTCGCGGGGCTTCGTCGTCCAGGTCATCCACCGTGACGCTGCCCTGCGCGTGCCGCCGTGGCTCGCTGTCACGGCTGAGGTTATACGCCTTCCTCTTCCTCCAGAGAGACCACCTCAAACCCGCTCGGCAGTCTGCCGTGGCGGGTCTTTTTGAGGCTTCACGCGTCGTCGACCCGAAGCGGACGAATGGACGGGCGGCGAACCCACACGGTCTCGCGGGTCCACCCGCCCTCGGCATCGGGGTTGCGAAGCTCGCGCCCGCGCGGGGCGTGGCCGTCGATCAGGCAGATCATCAGGGTCAGGGCGAGCCAGATCTGGGCACGCATGGACACAACACCTCGAACGCGACAAGCGGGCGGTGTGCGCCGGAATGGTTGTCAGGATCTTGTTCTACGGCTGCGCTTGGGTCAGGGCGGCCATGCGCCGCCCGGCGGCCGATCCTGGGCCGGACCTGCTACGTGCCCGGTCCACCCGCCCCACTCGCCGGTCATGGGGCTCGTTCAGTCGCGTCAAGTCGCCGAGGCACAGCCCATGAGGAAGCTCCTCGCGATCACGGTAATGATGCTCGCGTGTACCGCTCCAGCCCTCGCCCAGGCCGATCGGCTCGACCGGGCCTGCGACCCGCAGACGACGGGCTCGCTGCACGTCGGGCCGCAAGGTCCACATCCGATGGGTGCGAGGACGGACAAGATCGAGGTGACCCCGCCGGAGGAGAGTTGGCAGGAGGAGGCTCAGGAGGAAGCTGAACGGCGCAGGCAGCATCTCATCGAATGCGGCGTGGACTGAAGCTCGTGCGCGGTTCACCGCATGGCGCTGCCGCTGGGCGACGCTGCTCAAGCAGAAGGCGTCAGGCGAACTCTTCGGCGGCCCCTACGCTCGATCTGGTGAAACCGGTTTCACTGGCCGACATCAACTCCGGGAGCTGCGTGGCACCGGAAGACGCACACCGGCTGTTCGTCCCTGCCTGATGAGATGCACGGAATGAGAGCCACCGCGCTCTGCGTCGTATCTCGATCAGCGCAGGTCTGGCGGATCTACGGAGGTCCCTGCCGCACGGGACCGGCCGCTACTTCTTCGGGGGCGTGGCGTCCGCTTGCTGCGGCTGCTCCTCCTGCTCCGTCAACCTCTCGCCCTCAGCCGGTCCGAAAAAGGAGGCGACTGGCACGCTCAACACATCGGCGATCCGGCGGAGGAGGCGCGCTGAGCGCACCTGCTCAGCGACCGTCCGTCCATCGTCAACTGCGTCGGTGGGGCGATACTCGGACATGGCATACCAAGTTGTGGCCGAGCGCGGCCGTTCCACGCTGAGGTTGCGCGCCGCAGTTTGGAACAATCTTAGTGCACGCAGTTAACGCAGGTTGGGATCTGAGCTGCCGGATAGGACCATTGTGACGATCGAACCGACGCCGTCCATCCGGCCCTATGTGCCCGCGGCGCTTGCTGCATCCAAAGTCGGGACTTGGGAGTACGATATCCCTGCCGATCGGTTCCACATGGACGCGATCATGGCCCCCCTCTACGGGCTGACCTTGGAGGAAGGTGAGCTGGGCGTGCCCATCTCCCGTATCCGGACGGCCATCCATCCCGAGGACCTGCCCCGCCACCTCGCCCGCTGCGCGGAGATGTTCCGCCACGGGGGCCTGTTCATCATGGAGTACCGCACCCGGCCTTGGCCCGGGACGGAGCACTGGTTGATGCTACGTGGCAGCTACGAAGCAAACGCGAGGGGTCAGGTGGTGATCGGTCGCGGCATCGCCATCGACATGACCGAGAGCAGGCAGGACGGCTACGCCGAGGGTCAGGCGCACTTCATGTCCCCGAGTTTGAGGGAAGGCCTGGGAAACCCGCTCGATCAGCTCGCGGAGCATGCGCTGCAAGCCCGCTCCGCGACCGATCGGGTCGGCGGGCGGGTGGGTGCGCTCCTACGCCCTCTCGTGGATGCGCTGCTGTACGGCATCGGGCGGCAGCTCGCTGCGCGGTTCGATGGGCCGGAAGATGTGCAGGACGAACCGGAGCGTAAGTCTGGGCGTCCGCACTAAGAGTCTGTCTGGGATCATATTGTTGTCTGACAGAGCTTTCGGGTCATGAGGCGGATGGAGGCCAGCAGCAAGAAGGCGCGCGCGGTGCGCGAGGGGCACTCCCAGTCCTTGGCCAGACGCCGACAGCGGTTGAGCCAAGCAAACGTCCGCTCGACGATCCAGCGCTTGGGCAATACGACGAACCCCTTGGCCTGGTCGCTGCGCTTGACGATGGTCAGCTTGAGCCGGCGGCAGACCCGGCGCAGCCCCGCCCTGAACGCCGGTCCCTGGTAGCCGCCATCCGCATACAGCCGCAGCAGGAACGGATAGAGACCGAACAGCGTGGCCATCACCCACACGCCGCCGGTGCGGTCCTGCTCGCTGGCCGGATGGACCAGGGCGTGCATCAGCAGGCCCTGCGTGTCGACGAGGATGTGCCTCTTCTTGCCCCGGATCTTCTGGCCCGCGTCGTAGCCCGGCGGGTCGACGGCACGCCCCCTTTTTCCGCCCCCTTCTGCGAAGTGAAGATCGACGGGATGTGGCAACCAATCGACATGAAGGAGGCGGCCGGGCGTTTCCGGCTCGCGCCCAAGCGCTGCCCGGTCTGTCACGGGCCGGTGATGACGACGAGCACCTACGTCCAGCCCGTCCAATACCGGGTGACCCACCGCAGGGCGCACACCGGCTGCCCGCTCATTGGCCCCCGGTACGTCGGCACGCCCTCACCTCACCCGGACGCGCTTACCTGAAAAATTGGGCTCGGCCCCGCTCGGATCCGCTCACCGGGCGGGGGAGCCCTGACTCTCACCAGCTTCGAGCCCAGACCGTTACGCGACGCGGCTCACCCCTGACGATGCTGGGGCCGGGTTAAGACGGTGGTCGAACGCGGCCATGGTCCCCGTCCCGAACCGGGAGGGGATCGACAAACGGCTACGCTCGGCTACACGGCGGCCATGCGAATGCTCTGCCTCGCCCTGGTCCTCGCCGCCCTGACCATGCCAGCGGTGGCGCACTGGGGACGACCCGGGTGTCCGGCTCCGGCGGGCTTGAGCGGCTGGTGAAACCGGTTTCACCGGAGAGCTCCCACCTCATACCATTTCCGGTTGATTAGTTCGGTATCGGCCGCTGTGGCCACCAGCGGAAGAGGGTGTTGGCCCGTACGGTGTCTTGTTGGGCTTCGAGGTCGCGGCAGCGCTGCTCGATGCGGTCTTGGATCTCGGCCAAGCGGTCGAAGTGGTGGTTGACGATGGGTTCGTCGACGAGGCGCCAGAGGTGCTCGGCGGGCTGGAGTTCGGGGGTGTAGGGCGGCAGGTAGACGAGCCGCAGACCGTCCGGCACGCGCAGTCCGGGTTCGGTGTGCCAGCCGGCGCCGTCGAGCAGCAGGATGATGGTGCGCTGCGGGCCTGCGCCAGCCTCGCGGGCGAACAGCGCGAGCAGGCCCTCGAAGAGCGGCTTGGAGACGCCGTTGCCGACGTACCAGTGGCTCTCGCCGGTGGCGGGTGCGACGAAGGCGGTGACGTAGAGCCACTCGTAGCGGTGATGGCCGAGCGCGGCCGGCCTCTGCCCGCGCGGAGCCCAGACGCGGCGGATGATCGGCTTCAGCCCGATGCGGTGCTCGTCCGTGCAGAAGAGCGCGACGGGGCGGTCGGGATGGCGCGCTTCTTCCTCGGCGAGCGTATCGGCGAGTTTTTTTTGAAGGCGGCCTGCGCCTCGGGGCTGGCGGCGGCCGGGTTCTTCGGGCGCGGCGCCTGGATCGACCAGCCGATCGCCTGCAACGCGTCCCAGGCCCGCTGCGGGTAGACCGAGACGAGCCCGAGTTCGCCCGCCATCCAGGCGGCGATCTTGGTCGTGGTCCAGACCCCGCCGTCGGGCGGCGGCGTCTCCAGGCGCGTGCGCAAGCGATCCAGCAGTTCGGGCGTCAGAAGCCGGGCCTTCGTGCCGTTGTGCCGACGCCGGTCACCCAGCGCGTCCGGGCCGAACTGGTTGTAGCGGCGAGCCAGTTGCTCAAGCCAGCGCGGCACGAAACCGGTCACGGCGGCGACCTCCGACACCGTCTGTCCCTGGGCCAAAAGCCAGATCGCCTGGTAGTGCCGCGCCGCGCAGGCGTCTGCCTGCGTGCGAGCCCGCCGGCCCAGTTCCTCGACGCTCAGATGCTCGGCGATGTGAGCCATGTCCGCCTCCGTAAGACGATGCGCAGGCTAACCCCAAGACGCCTCAACGGGAATCCGCCACGAATCAATCAGCCGGAAACAGTATCACTCGTCAGCTTCGATCGGCCTTGCAGACATGCCGACATAACCCTCCTGAACGTCGAAACTCATTTGATAGCCTCCGAAATCCTCCAGGCCGCTCCCTCGCGCGTAACTCTCGCCCCGAGCTTTTGCCGTCACGAACTCCTTCTTGGCGGTCAGAGACATCGTCTTAATACGCTTCTCAATCTGAGGTGCGCTCAACGCAGGATCGAAAGATTTTGCTAGAGCCCTCGAAAATGCAAGCCATCTGGTCGCAGTCACTTCTCCTTTTCCGCGGATAGTCCCGTTCAGGCTTGTGATGAGACCATTCTTGCAGTCGGCAATCAAATCGATGTCGTCCATGCCGGAGATCTCGAAAGTGACCTTTTCCGTCCGCTGAAAACTGATCGGTGGGAGCAAGCGTGTCTTAGCCGCTTCAGCTATCAGGCGCTCCTTCCACTGATCGCATGCGACTGGTGAGGGTTTCGCTGTTACCGGTTGCACCGCCCCAAGCGCCATTGCGACTGACACGGCGGTCGCACCGACCCAATACCAACCCATCGACCCGTACCCTCCCCGCGGCGCTTCCCGCACCGTTTATTACTCATAGTCTATGGATGGATCGCGGCCAAGCTCGCTTCCGTCCTTGGCATGGACGCGCGGCGAAGGGTGGGGCTGAACATCCAACGGATCAGGCGCAGCCGTGGCCTGTCGCAGGAGGAGTTGGCGGCACGAGCGAACGTGCACCAGACCTACCTTAGCGGCGTCGAGAGCGGCAAACGCAACCCGACCGTGCTGGTGCTAGACCGCTTGGCGAGCGCCCTGTCGGTCGACCTGGCAGACCTGACGGCGCTGCCGCATCTCCCGACAGGGTAGTGGAGCCAGGCCGGCGTCGAGCCCGCAACGCGTCTGTGCGCCGCGCGATTACGACCGGTGCTTGGTATGGGAGGCGATCAATTGTTCCTATAGGGTTCCGCCCCGGCGATCGGGGCGGAAGCGATGACTGTGGGAACCGGGGTACGGACCGTCCCTGTCGAAATTCAGGACGACTTTGTTGAGCATCAGGCTCGCGCCGCCCCGTTGCAGGCCCTGGCGGAGTTTGTGTGGAACGCCCTCGACGCCGACGCGACTGAGGTCGACATCGCGCTTGATCGTAGCGAGTTGGGGCTCACGCACATCACGATCCGCGACAACGGTACAGGCATTCCGTACGACGACGCCCCCAAGCTGTTTAGCCATCTTGGCGGCTCGTGGAAGAAGATGCGTGGTACGACACTGCGGGATGGGCGAGCACTCCACGGGCGAGAAGGGCGGGGGCGCTTCAAGGCGATCGCGCTCGGCGGCGCCGCAGACTGGCACGTCACCTACGAGCACCCAAATGCCAAAGAACTACGCAGTTTCAGTCTTGCTCTGCTCGCCTCTCACCCGAAACAGATACGCCTTACAGAGGAAAAGCCGGCGATATCACCTCGATCGGGCGTTGAAGTTGTAATAACTGAACCGAAGCAAGACTTTCGATCTTTGCAATCAGAAGATACGGCTCAAGATCTCGCCGAGATATTTGCGCCTTATCTAAAAAACTATCGAGCGGTGACGATCTCTTATCAGGGTGTCAAGCTCGATCCAGGATCTGTCACGACTGGAACTAAAGCTTATAATCTCAATGATATTGATGTTGAGGGAAAAACCTATTCCATCCGGCTGGAGATAGTCGAATGGCGCAGGATGAACAAGCGAGCTTTGTATCTCTGCAACGGCAAGGGATTTCCTTTAGCGACCGCCGATGCTCGTTTCCACGTTGGCGGGTATTTCTTTTCTGCATACTTAATTTCGTCTTATATTGAAACGTTACATGACAACAACATGCTTCAATTGGGCGAAATGACGCCCGGTCTAAGTGGAGCTATCGATCAAGCCCGCGATCAGATTAAGGATCACTTTCGGCGACGATCAGCGGAGGCTGCTCGTGGCGTTGTGGAAACATGGAAGGCCGAACGAAGCTATCCGTATGTGAACGCTCCACGGACCGCCCTGGAGGAAATCGAGCGCCAGCGATTTGATATTGTGGCTGTCACAGCCAGCGAGCACGTACCAGAATTTCTAACAGCTACGCCAAAAGCGCGGGCGTGGCACTTGCGCCTTCTGCGACAGGCGATCGAACGCAGTCCCGATGATTTACAGCTGATCTTTAGCGAAGTGCTCAAGCTGCCCCAACGTAAGCAGGAGGAGATGGCAAGCCTGCTGAGGGAGGCGGAACTAACATCGATCATTGGTGCAGCTCACGTGGTCGCTGATCGATTAAAGTTCCTAGCGGGCATCGAGGCTATCTTGTTTGCTCCTGACCTCAAACCGCACCTCAAAGAACGTTCGCAGCTTCATCGCATCGTCGCCGAGAATACTTGGCTGTTTGGCGAAGAATTTAACCTAATGGTAGATGATCGTAGCCTGACGGAATGCTTGCGGCAGCACGCCAAGAGCTTGAAGAAGAAACTTGTTATCGACGCACCAGTCAAGCACCCGACGAAAGCTCGCGGTATCGTCGACCTAATGCTGTCAAAGCAACGCCGATTGCATCGAGTATCAGATGTGGAACACCTTGTTGTGGAGTTGAAGGCCCCAACTGTTCCGATTGGTCGGAAAGAAGTTGTGCAGATCGAGGAGTATGCTCAAGCAATAGTATCTGATGCGCGTTTTGATGTAACAAACACTAAGTGGAAGTTTTGGGCGCTGTCGAACGAGGTTGATGAAGCTGCGCTAGGTATGCGTCAGATCCCAAACGCGCCTGAGGGAACTATCGTTGACAACAATGGTGTGACGATTGTAGTTCGCCGCTGGGGGCAAATTATTAATGAAAACAAGGCTCGCCTTCAGTTTTTTCAGGAGCGACTCAATCACAGCGTCGATAAAGCATCTGCCCTCAAACATCTTCGCGAGCGTTACGATACTATTCTAACGACTACTGTGACTGAGGATGCGATCGAGGCCGCCGAATTGGCTGAAGCGACTGCGGGCGATCTTTCAGAAGACGCACATGTATAGAAGTGTGTGGTGTTGGCTGCGAAGGGCTGGTCCCGCAGTGAAACCGGTTGCACTGGAAAACGCCTATCGCTTCCCATGCCCCATGGCGGCAGCACCGCACTTAGTCAGGTTGTGAGATGTTCCAAGTCGAGCCCGTCATACCGGATGCGCTGCATATGCTCTTTGAGTACGGACGCGGTGATCCGACCGCTTCCATAGTGCTCCTCCATCCCTCCGCGGACCCAACCGCCTAGCGCCGTCACCACGTCGGGCGGCACGCTTGCCTCGCGCATCGCATCTCGGAAAGTGTGCCGGAATGAGTGGAAGGCGTTGCGCTCACGCTTGACCCCGGCGTCCGCTAGGAACCGCGAGAACCACTTCGAGAACGGACTGAAGTATCCATCGGCGCCGCGGACGATGTCCGGGAACAGCCGCTCGGCGCCGGCCTTGCGCATCCGCTCAACATGCTGGGCGAACCCGATCCGCACCAGCATCGGGTGCACAGGAATGTACCGCTCACCAGCCTCGGTCTTCACACGCTTGCGGTCGGCCTCGTCAACGTCGTCGCCGTCGGCCGAGATGAAGATGCAGAGGACGCCCTGGAACAGGCGCACGTCCTCCGTGCGAAGCTGCGCGATCTCCCCTTGGCGCATACCGGTATAGAGCCCCACCAGCGGGATCCAGAACCGCCCCCGCCGTGGCCGGTTCGGTCCCGGCTTCGCATACCCGTTCTCGTCATCCTGACAGCCGATGTAGAGCAGTGCCTGAAAGATTGCGGTGAGTTCGGCGACAGTGAACGGGTCGCGCCGATGGCGTTTCTTCACGCCCTTGAGGGCGAGGCGCTTCGCGGGGTTCTGCGAGATCCAGCGCTCGCTCTCGGCGTAATTGAAGAGGGTCGCCAACGAGTCGATGTAGTGGTTGATCGTGGACGGCCGAAGACGGTCGGCCTCCGGCAGACCGAGCTTCGACACATCGACAAGCGACTTTCCCGGGAACCGCTTCGTCGCATTCGGTGGCAGAGCTTGGACGATCGCCCGGAACGCTTTGCAATCCTCGCGAGAAACGTCGCGGATTGGCTGGTCGGCTCCAAATAGCTCAATAGCGAGGCGGAAAACCGCGTCATATGTCTGCTGGAGCTTCGTGATCTGGCCCGCCCGCTCCGGCTCTGCGCGAAAGGCAGCGATCACCTGGGCCAGCGTTTTACCCTTCGGTTCGCCACTCGGCTCGAAGACAGGATCGAACGCGACCGCCCGATAGTTGCCCATCAGGCGGGCTCGGCAGCGTTTGATGTCTTCTAGCTGTCCACGGCGCAACATCGCCAGCAATCGGCGAAACTGGGCCGACGCCGCATCCTCTTTGGCCACCACGAATGGCATCCGGGAAACGGCAGCCCGGATTGGATCGAGCTGGCGCCGGACGAGGCGCACATTGTTTGCCCGAAGCAGGCGGACCGCAATTTGATAGGCTGCATCGAGGCCGAGGTCGTTCGGATCATCCAGCGCGGCTTCGTCCTGAGCCAAGTGAATGAGGGCTTCGTCTCGATCCAACGGGACCGCCATCTCGTGCCGCCGTTTTCCCTCTTCGTTTGCGGTCTCGAACCACGCGATGGCCATTTCATCGATGGCAGCATCTTCGAGCGAGGTCAGGGCTACGCTGCCGATTGTATCTAGGGGATCCGTTGCCACCCGATCGCGGAGGGCCCGGCACTGACGGTCGAATGCGTCCGCTTCATCGCGCACTCGGCGCTTTGCCTCCGCGAGATCGGTTGTGCGGAGGGACTTCCACACCTGCTCTCGCCCGAAGGTAGCTACGAGATCGCGTGGGACTTTGGCCTTGAAGTACCAGTTCGCGCTGCCCTTGCGCTGCGCGAGATAGGTGTGGCGGCTCACGTCGCTCATGCTCCCGGATAGCACCACGGGGTAGCAATCGCCTAGTCGTAAGCCGTTGATTTCGGTGAGCTTCGTGGTGGATCAGCCACTTAGCGAAGCGCTGGCGGAAGGGGTGGGATTCGAACCCACGGTGGAGTCGCCCCCACGGCGGTTTTCAAGACCGCTGCCTTAAACCACTCGGCCACCCTTCCCGGCCCCGCGCCCCGGTCTTGGGCCCGGCACGGAGCGCCGTCAACACCGGACCGCGAATTGCCGGGCCTCGCTGGGCCGCACGGACCGGACACGGTTGACCTGCCCGGGCATTCCGCCTATTCGACCCCCGCACCGGACGCCGCGCCTTGCGCAGCACGCAGCGCGCCCGGTCGACACGGCGCGATGTCGCCGCGGATTGGGGGATAGTTTAACGGTAGAACGGTGGACTCTGACTCCTCTAGTCCTGGTTCGAATCCAGGTCCCCCAGCCACCGCCTGACGCTTTACACACAATCGAATCGCCGCTCACAAAACGAGCGCGTGACGTCTGCTCCCGCTGATGACGCGATGATGCCTTGCGTCGGCTTCCGTCAGGGTTCTTTGGCTACACGCCATCCCGCAATCCGGCCGCGATCGCACGCCGAAGGCCTTCGACGATTCACTCGATCTGTCGAGGTCGATCGCGGGCGAGGCCGCCCGATCGCGCCCCCCATCTCGCGTGACCACGACAGGCGACCTTCATCCGGCACCGCGCGGGTCCGCATCATCGCTTCATCCGGAAATCCGACCCACCCGCGGTGACGTGCGAACCGGCCCGGGAGACGCTTATATCGCTGCCTGAGACGGGCTGTCGGCCGGCCGATCCGCACGGCGGCCGGACGGCGGGGCCCGGATGGACGGGGATATGAGCATGCGGATCGACGGCGCCCTGCGCGAGAGGCTGCAACCTCGCATCCATCCGACCCCTTCGCCGCTCGCGGAGGCGCGGTTGGCCGAGATCGAGGCGGCCTTCGCGCCCGGCCTGCTGACCCCGCCGCTGCGCACCCTGCTGCTCGGGCTCGCCGACCACTCCCCGTTTCTCTGGCAGGCGATCGTGCGGGCACCCGAGCGGCTGGCCGCGCTGGTGACGCAGCCGCCGGAGGCCGCGAGTGCGGCGCTCATCGCCCGCCAGCGCGCGGCGGGCGCCGCCTGCGCCACGGACCGCGATCTCGTCGAGGTCGGGCGCCGGCTCCGGATCAACCGGACGGAGCACGCGCTGCTCGTCGCGCTGGCCGATCTCGGCGGCTGCTGGGACCTCGATGCGGTGACGGCCGCGCTGTCGGACTTCGCCGACGCCTCGGTGACGGCGGCGCTCGACGCGCTGATGCGGGGGGCGACCGCCGCGGGCCGCCTGCGCCCGGGGGATCCGGACGCGCCGGCCCGCGGGTCGGGGCTGTTCGTCCTCGGCCTGGGCAAGCTCGGCGGGCGCGAACTCAACTACTCCAGCGATATCGACCTCGTGATCTTCTACGATCCCGAGCGCGCGGCCGCCCTGGCCGGGGCCGAGGCCAAGCCGGTCTTCGTCAAGCTGGCGCAGGGCCTCCTGAAGCTCCTCGCCGAGCGGAACGCGGACGGCTACGTCCACCGCGTCGATTACCGGCTGCGGCCCGATCCCGGATCCACCGCGATCGCGCTCTCGACCGCCTTCGCCTTCGACTACTACCAGTCCATCGGCCAGGACTGGGAGCGGGCCGCCTTCATCAAGGCCCGGCCGATCGCCGGGGACATCGAGGCGGGCGAGGCCTTCCTCGCCGAGCTCAAGCCGTTCATCTGGCGCAAGCACTTCGACTTCGCCGCGATCGCCGAGATCCATGCGCTGAAGCGCCAGATCCACGCCGTGCGGGGCTACGGCGAGATCGCGGTCGCTGGCCACGACATCAAGATCGGCCGCGGCGGGATCCGCGAGATCGAGTTCTTCGCGCAGACGCAGCAGCTCGTGTTCGGCGGCCGCCAGCCGCTGCTGCGCGGCCGCCGGACGGTCGAGACGCTCGGCGGCCTCGTCGAGGCGGGCTGGATCGACGCCCGCGCCCGGGACGAGCTGACGGATGCCTACACGTTCCTGCGCACCGTCGAGCACCGCGTGCAGATGGTGCGCGACGAGCAGACGCAGCGCCTGCCCACGGAGCCGGAGGCGCTCGCGGCCTTCGCGCAGTTCTGCGGGTTCGCCTCGCGCGCCGCCTTCGACGCGGCTCTGCTCGGCCACGCCGCCCGCGTGCAGGCGCATTACGGCCTGCTGTTCGAGGCGGGTCCCGGCGAAGGGCCCGAGGACGGCCTCGTGTTCGGCCCGAGCGAGGCCGAGGCCGCCACCGTCGCGGCGCTCGGGCGGCTCGGCTTCCGGGAGGCCCAGCGCGCCTACGGGATCGTGCAGGAGTGGCATCTCGGCCACCGTCCGGCGCTGCGCGGCGGGCGCGCCCGCGAGGCGCTGATCGACATCCTGCCGAGCCTGCTGCGGGCGCTGTGCGGGACGCCCGATCCCGACGGCGCGCTGCTCACCCTCGACCGGGCGTTCGCGCGGATGCCCGCCGCCGCCGAGCTGCTGTCGATCCTGCGCTCGCACGAGCGGCTGCGCCTCCTGTTCGCGGACCTGCTCGGCGCGTCCCCGCGCCTCGCCGACGCCGTCGGCCTCAGCCCCCACATCCTCGACGCGGTGCTGGAGCCCGACTTCGTCGCGCCGGCCCCCGATCCGGGCGACGTGCGCGAGCCCTACCGGGCGCTGGTGGGCGAGCCGGAGACCCACGAGGAGTTCCTCGATCGATGCCGCGACGCGACGCGGCGGATGACCTTCGTCACGGGCGCGCGCCTCGTGTCCGGCCTCATCACCCCGCGGCAGGCGGGCGCGGCGTATACGGGGATCGCCGAGGCGACCATCGGACTGGTGCTGGAGGCGGAGGAGCGGCGGTTCGCCCGGGAGCACGGGCGGGTGCCGCGGGGGCGGTGCTGCGTCCTGGCGCTCGGGCGGCTCGGATCGCGCCAGCTCGCCGCGTCCTCCGACCTCGACCTCGTCGCCCTGTACGACTTCGACCCGGAGAACCGCACCAGCGACGGTCCGCGCCCGCTCGACGCCGTCGTGGCCTACAACCGGCTCGCGCAGCGCGTCCACGCGGCGCTGACGGTGCCGACCCGGCGGGGCCGCCTCTACGCGGTGGACCTGCGCCTGCGCCCCTACGGCAGTCACAGCCCGCCGGCGGTGCAGCTCCAGAGCTTCGTCACCTACTACCGCGACGACGCCGAGCCCTGGGAGCACATGGCGCTGACCCGAGCCCGCGTCGTGGCCGGCGACGCCGGCCTCCGGGCCGCGGTCGAGGCGGCGATCGCCGAGCGGATCGCGCAACCCCGGGATCCCGGGACGGTCTGCGCCGAGGCCGGCACGATGCGCGCGCTCGTGGCGCGCGAGCGCGGCTTCGCCGGCCCGCACGACCTCAAGCTGGCGCCCGGGGGGATGTTCGACCTCGATTTCCTGGCGCAGGCGATCGTGCTCGGTGCGGGCGCCGCCGATTGCACCGGCCTCGACGGCGCCACCGTCCTGCGGCGGGCCGGCGCGCGGGGCCTGATCCCCGCGGAATGCGCGGAGCCGCTCGCGGAGACCTACGACGTCCTCGACGCCGCCTACCACTGGCAGCGGCTGGTGCTCGACGACCTGACCAAGCCGCCGCCGGAGAACGCGGCGCGGCGGATCGCCCGGGCGATGGGCCTGCCGGACGCGGGCGCACTGGCCGCCGAGCTGCGGCGGCATCGCCGGACCAGCCTCTCGCTGCTCGCCCGGATCAAGGCGTCCGTGACCGCGCCGCCGCGCTGAGCCGACGCGCGGCTCAGCCCCGGCCGGACTCGCGGTGCGGCCGGGGACCGGCCCGGTCGGCCTGCCGCCGGTGCCGGTCCGCGCGCGGGCTGCCGAACCCCTTGCCGCCCCCGGGGCGGCCCGCGCGGGGGGCGGGCGCGGCGTCCGCGCCCAGGGCCTCCACGTGGATATCGGGCGAGCCGTTGCGGGCGAACGCCTCGGCGAAGCGCTGCGCCGCGTTGCCGCGCACCTCGAACTTGGTCTCGCGCTCGAAGATGCGGATCGCGCCGATCTCCTGCCGGTCGAGGCCGCCGCGGCGGCTCAGCATCGGCAGCAGGCGGCGGGGATCGGCGTTGTCGCGCCGGCCGACGTTGAGCCGGAACCACACCGCCGGGCCCATCGCGGCGATGCGCTCGGGCGCCAGCGGGTCGTAGGGCGCCCGCTCGGGTCGGACGCGGCCCTCGCCCGGATCCGTCACCTCCTCGGGCGCGGGCAGGCGGGTGCGGTAGACGCGGGCGAGCAGGGCGGCCAGCTCCTCGGGAGTCTTCTGGGCGAGCAGCGCCTCGGCGAGCGCCGCATCCTCCTCGGCCGGCGGCTCGGTGAAGAGCGGGTCGGACAGCATGCGCTCGCCGTCGAGGCGGCGGATCTCGTCGGCCGAGGGCGGACCGCCCCAGTCCGGGCTGACCTTGGCGATGGCGAACATCTGCTCGGCCCGGCGGCGGCGGGCATTCGGCACCAGCAGCACCGAGGTGCCCTTGCGGCCGGCGCGGCCGGTGCGGCCGCTGCGGTGCTGGAGCACCTCGGCGTCGTGGGGCAGGTCGGCGTGGATGACGAGGCTCAGCGAGGGCAGGTCGATGCCGCGGGCGGCGACGTCGGTGGCCACGCAGACCCGGGCCCGGCCGTCGCGGAGCGCCTGGAGGGCGGCGTTGCGCTCCCCCTGCCCCAGCTCGCCCGACAGGGCGACCACGGAGAAGCCGCGCTCGGTCAGGCTCGCCTGGAGATGGCGCACCGCGTTGCGGGTGTTGCAGAACACGATCGCGGTCGGCGCGTCGGCCTCGCGCAGCAGGTTGAGCACCACGTGCTCGGTCTCGCGCGGCAGCACCCGCACCGCCCGGTAGGCGATGTCGGCGTGGCCGCGCGTCTCGCTCTTCACGGCGAGCCGCAGCGCGTCGCGCTGGTAGCGCTCGGCCAGCGCCTCGATGCCCTTCGGCAGCGTCGCCGAGAACAGGTAGGTCGCTCGCTCCGGGGGCGTCGCCGAGAGGATGAACTCGATGTCCTCGCGGAAGCCGAGGTCGAGCATCTCGTCGGCCTCGTCGAGGACGACGGCGCGGAGCGCGCTTGGGTCGAGGTTGCGCCGCTCCAGGTGGTCGCGCAGGCGGCCCGGCGTGCCGACGACGATGTGGACGCCGTCGGCGAGCCAGCGCGCCTCGCGGCGCGGGTCCATGCCGCCGACGCAGGCCATGACCCGGCCCCCGGCCGGCCCGTAGAGCCAGAACAGCTCGCGCTGGACCTGGAGCGCCAGCTCGCGCGTCGGGGCGATCACGAGGGCGAGCGGCGCGCCCGGCGGCGGCAGCGCTTCGGCCTCGCCGACCAGGGCGCCGGCCATGGCGAGCCCGTAGGCGACGGTCTTGCCCGAGCCGGTCTGGGCGGAGACGAGCAGGTCGCGGGTGCCGGCGGCGGCCTCCAGCACGGCGGCCTGGACCGGGGTCGGCTCGGCGTAGCCGCGATCGGTGAGCGCCCGCGCGAGGGGGGCGGGCAGGGTCGGGAACGGCAAAGGATTCTGGCTTTCGACGGCCGCGCCCGGCGCGAGGATGCGGCGAGTCGGGCGGCGGATTCCATTCGGATCGCCGTTATTTACTCTCTCCGGCGCCCGGTGACCACAGCCGCGGCGGCATGGGGCGGTTGCGCGGGAGAAGCGGCCGGGCGGGGCCGGCTCACCACGGCTTCGGGATGATCTGGTAGAAGGCGATCCAGTACGGGGCGGCGACCGGGGCGGCCCGCCACAGCGGCCAGCCCCAGTGGCGCCACGTCAGAGCCAGGACCAGCACGCCGACGACGAGGTTGCCCGCGAGGCTGGTGAAGCCGGCGAGCACGAGGAAGGCGACGTAGCCGACGACGACCACCGGCGCCCACAGCCAGGGCGGCGCCCATTCCGCACCGATCCACCGGTTGGTGACCAGCATCTCGCACAGCCCGACGCCGAACAGGCACGCGGCGGCCACGCCCCGCCCCCAGGACCGTCCCCCCGCGCCCGACGCGGACCCGCGGCCCGTCGAGTCCTGAGGTGCGGCCACGCGCTAATCGACCGGATCGGGATCGAGCGACATCCGGAGGCGCAGGCGCACCGCCCCGCCCGCCTCGCGCACGGCGACCACGTAATCCTCGCGGCCGGCTGCGTGCGAGAAGCCCTGCGCCACCCGCGTCAGGATCCGCACGGCCGTGGCGCGGGCGGCGTCGAGGTCGGGCAGATCGTGTCCCTCCCGGTCGCGCACGAGGTGCGCGCCGTCGTGGAGGTCGATGAAGTAGCGGGGCACGTTCGAGAACTCCGCGGGCGCCGTCCCCGCGGGTTCGCTTCTACGTTGATTCTACGCAGTCGTCATGGCGCGACGGCGTCGCGGGCCACGATCGCCGGCCCCTGTTACGGCTCAGAAGGACCGGCCGTAATACGGCTTCGAGACCGGGCGGTAGCGGTCCGAGACCGGCCAGTCGTAGGGCTGCTGCGGCCCCGAGACGCGCGTGTTGGCGGAGTAGTGCGGCATTGCCATCTTGCCGGCGCCCTTGCCGGCACTCTTGCCGAAGCCCTTGCCCTTGAAGCCGGGATCGGCGTCGCGGGCGGACGCCGCACCGGCCATGGCGAAGCACGTGAGCGCCGCGAGACAGACGCGGCCGAGAGTACCGTTCATCAACGCCTCCTGCCCCGGCCCAGGTGCCGAGACATGGTGAACGGCAGCGCTTGCCCGCGGTTCCCGGACCGGGCGCGGTCGCGAAGGCCGGGGTGGGCCGACGGTCCGGGGCGCGGCCTCAGGCGCCGAAGCGCTCGGTGCGGATCAGCCCCGGCGCGACGCCCGCGGCGACGATCAGGTCCGAGGCGGTGCCCACGAACCGGTTCGAGCCGCAGATGAACACTCGGCCCGGGGGCCCGAGGCGCGCCATCGCCGCGGCGACGAGATCGGCATCGACGCGCCGCGCCCGGTCCTCGCGGGTGGTCGTCAGGTGCAGCGAGAAGCCAGGCTCGGCGCGGTCGCGCGCCTCCAGCTCGGCGAGGGCGATGGCCTCGGCGCGGGTGCGGGCCGAGTAGATCAGGGCGGCCGGGATCTCCGGATACGCCTGCGCCCGGCGGCGCAGCATGGCGAGCAGGGGCACGACCCCCGAGCCGCCGGCCGCGAGCAGGAGGGGGCCGCCGTCCGGCCCGTCCCAGGAGAACGAGCCGCCGATCGGCCCGCGCAGCTCGACCGTGTCGCCGACCGCGGCGACCTCGGAGAACCAGCCCGAGACCTCGCCGTCGGGCAGGCCCTCGACCATCAGCTCGAAGGTGCCGCTGCCGTCCGGCACGGAGGCGACCGAGTAGCTGCGCTGCGCCCGGTAGCCGTCCTCGGCCGTGAGACGCACGTCGACGTGCTGCCCGGCCCGGTAGCTCTTGGCGAGATCGCAGGCGAGCCGGACGCTCTTCACCCAGGGGGTGAGGGCCTCGACCGCCGTGACGACGGCCGGGTGCCAGCGGAAGACGACGGGCTCAGTCACCGATGTACCGCTGCTCGCGCCAGGGATCGCCGTACATGTGGTAGCCGCGCAGCTCCCAGTAGCCGGCGGTGTCCTCCTGCGTGAAGCGCAGGCCCTTCACCCACTTCGCGCTCTTCCAGAAGTACAGGTGGGGCACGAACAGCCGCGCCGGGCCGCCGTGGTCCGGGTGGATCGGCTCGCCCCGGTAGCGGGTCGCGACCATGGCCCGGCCGCCGAGGAGGTCGGCCACCGGCACGTTGGTCGAGTAGTCGTCGTAGGATTCGGCGAGCAGATACCCGGTCGGCGCCGCGATGCCGGCAGCGGCCAGCAGGTCGTCGATGCTGACGCCTTCCCAGTCCGTGTCGAACTTCGACCACTTGGTGACGCAGTGGATGTCGCCGTGCCACGCGGTGCGCGGCAGCGCCTCGAACTCCGCCCAGGTCCAGGACGTGATCGGCCGGGCGCCCTCGCGGAGCGTGAAGCGCCACGTGGCGAGGTCGACCGCCGGGTTCGGGCCGATCTGGAGGATCGGGAAATCCTGCGTGAGGTACTGCCCCGGCGGCAGGCGCGCGCCGGTCTCGGGCGGCTGCCTGCGCCCGACGAAGCCCCGTGTCACCATCTCGGTCTCCCTCACCCGCCCGGTTTCGGGCGCGGCGGGGGCGGCGTCAAGCCGGTCAGGCGAAGCGCTTCGCGCCGGCCACGCACAGCACCACGAGCCCGGTCGCGGCGAGCATGGTCCAGGCGACCGGCTCGCCGAGGATGAGAGCGGCGAGCGCCAGCCCGAAGAATGGTTGCAGGAGCTGGAGCTGGCCGACGCCGGCGATGCCGCCGAGCGCCAGACCGCGATACCAGAACACGAAGCCCACCAGCATGCTGAACACCGACACGTAGGCGAGCCCGACCCAGGCCGGCGCGCCGACCGCGCCGAGATGCGCCGGCAGCGTCGCGAGCGCGAGCGCCGCCATGGCCGGCGCGGCGAGCACGAGGGCCCAGGAGATCACCTGCCAGCCGCCGAGCCGGCGCGACAGCACCGCCCCCTCGGCGTAGCCGAGCCCGCACAGCAGGATCGCCGCGACCATCAGGGCGTCGCCGACTGGCGAGGCGGTGCCCCCCTGCCCCAGCGCGAAGCCGGCGACGGTGGCGGCGCCGACCGCGGAGAACAGCCAGAAGGCCGGGCGCGGCCGCTCGCCGCCCCGCAGGGTCCCGAACAGCGCGGTGGCCAGCGGCAGCAGGCCGACGAAGACGACGGCGTGCGCCGCCGAGACGTGGCGCAGCGCCAGCGCCGTCAGCAGGGGGAAGCCGATCACCACCCCGAGCGCGACGATCCCGAGGGGCACGAGATCCGCCCGCGCCGGCCGCCGCTGGCGCAGGCCCCACAGGAGCAGGAGGCCGAGGGCGGCGGCGATCACCGCCCGGGCCGAGGTGAGGAACAGGGGCGAGAAGCCGCCGACCGCGACCCGGGTCGCCGGCAGCGAGCCGCTGAAGATGATGACGCCGAGGAGCCCGCTGCCCCAGCCTTCCGTCGTCCGCCCCATCGCGTCCCGCCCCAATCAGACCGACCAGCCGTAGGACGCCGCGCGAGCCGGGGTCCAGGCACGGTCCATCCCCCGTGCGCCGGACCGTACGGCCCCGGCGACCCGGACGGCCGAAGCCTCCTGAACCGATCGGGCTCGGCGAGCGGGTGCTCGCCGCATCGGTCGTGCCGGCCGTGCGCCGAACAATCGCCCAAAATCTCGGCTGTTCTGGCCCTATCGCGACGGGCAATCCGCGCGGCTCGCAACCCAGAGGGGGACAGATGCGAACGATACGTGCGACGGCCCTGGTTCTCGCCGGGCTCACCGCCCTCGCCCCGGCCGCGCAGGCCCGCGACGGCATCGGCGCCGGCGGCGCGGCGGCCCTCGGCGTGCTCGGCGGCCTCGCGGTCGGCGGCGCCATCGCCTCGGCCAACAACGGCTACTACCCCGGACGGCCGGTCTACAGGGCCCCGCCGCCGCCGGTCTACGTCGAGGAGTACGGCCCGGTCTGCCACTGGGAGCGGCGCCGCTCGATCGACCCCTACGGCGACGTCTACATCCGCCGCGTCCGCGTCTGCGAGTAGGCGCCGGTCGCCTCCGGGGGCGGGGCGGGCTTCAGGCGCTCGGCGCAGGCGATGCCGCCGAGCACGAGTGCCAGGGCCGCGGCCTCCGTCAGGCCGAACCGCTCGCCGACCAGGGTGACGGCGAGCCCCGCGCCGAAGATCGGCACGAGGTTGACGAACAGCCCGGCCCGGTTCGGGCCGATCAGCTCGACCCCGCGCATGAACGAGAGCTGCGACAGCAGCGAGGGCCCGAGGCCGACGAAGGCGATCATCAGCCAGCCCTCGCGCGAGGGCCAGATCGCCCGGCCCGCCGCCCATTCCGCGGCGAGCAGCGGCAGCGACGTGACGAAGGCGGCGAGCGCCATCGCCGTGAAGAAGGTCAGCCCCGAGACCTTCGGCCGGGTCGGCAGCAGGATCGTGTAGCCCGCGTAGAGCACGCAGCCGAGGAAGATCAGCACGTCGCCGCGGTTGAAGGCGAGGCCGGTGAGCACCGCGAGATCGCCGTGCGTGGCGGCGAGAGCGGCCCCGCACAGGGTCAGCGCCACGCCGAGCGCCGGCCCGGTGCCGACGCGGGTGCCGTAGACGAGGCGGTTGAGCAGGATCACCAGGACCGGGATCGCCCCCTGGAACAGGGCGAGGTTGACCGCGCTGGTATAGGCGCCGGCCGCGTAGAACAGGCTGGCGAACACGGTGTAGCCGAGCCCGCCCATCAGGGTCACCCGCAGCCAGTGCGGGCGCAGCACCGTCCACTCGGCCGCGAACCGGCGGCCCGCGAGCGGCAGCAGCAGACCGCAGGCGATCGCCCAGCGCAGGGTGGTGATGACCTGGGGCGAGACGTGGCCCGGTGCCCAGCGGCCCGCCACGGCGTTGGCCGCCCACAGGAAGGCGGTGAAGGTCAGCAGACCGTAGGCGGTCGCCGCGGCGGCGCCGCGCGGGGTCACGTCAGCGGCGGCGGAACTGACCGCCGCGCACCGGCGGCCGCGGGCCCGAGCGCTCGTCCTTGTGCCGGAACACGAGGCGGCCCTTCTCCAGGTCGTAGGGCGACATCTCGACCGTCACCCGGTCGCCGGCCAGGGTCTTGATGCGGTTCTTCTTCATCTTGCCGGCCGTGTAGGCCACGATCTCGTGGCCCTGATCGAGCTGCACCCGGTAGCGGGCGTCGGGCAGGATCTCGATCACGAGACCGTCGAACTGCATCAACTCTTCTTTTGCCATCCACCTTCTCCAGTCGGACCGTCCGGCAGCAGGCGTTCCGGCAATCTTTTCGGGGTTGCAGTCGTGTCGCGGGGACGCGCAGGGACGAGCAGGTCCGATCCGAGATCGGTCCCGTCAGCCCGGTTACGCCGCCCGCATTTAGTCGTCGCGGCAACCGGCGGCAAGGCGCCGGGCCGCGCGGGCGGCCGTCATCGACATGAATCCGTACCGCGGAGCAATCCGTACCGCGAGGCGGACGGGTCGGCCCACTCAGGCATCCGCCCTCACAGCGCCGGCTCGTTGCCGGCGTAGTCGAGGCGGCCGTCGGCGCCGCGGCGCCAGACGCGCAGGGTCACCGGCTCGCCGACCTGATCGCCGCGGGCGTCGAAGCTCACCGGGCCGAGCAGCGTGCGCAGCGGCGCGCCCCGCAGCGCCTCGGCGACCTTGCGCCCGTCGACCCGCCCGGTCCGCGCCTCCACCGCGCGGGCGCGCTCGGCCGCCTGCGCCAGGAGCTCGACCGCGGCGTAGGCCGCGGCCGCGACCGACTCGCCCTCCGGCGTCCGCGGCGCCGCCCGGCCGCCGCGGGTCTCGGGCAGGCGCGGCGGATCGGCGGGCAGCGTCATCACCGTGCCCTCGCCGGCCGACCCCGCGCCCGCCGCGAAGACGGGATCGAGCACCCCGTCGCTCGCCACCAGCACGGCGCCGGAGCCGGCCTCGCGCAGGGCGCGGGCGAGGCTCGCCGCCTCGGGGGCGAGCGCGCCGACATACACCGCCGCGACCCCCGCCGCCTTGAGACGGCCGACGAGATCGCCGAGGTCGCGGCTGCCGCGGTCGAACCCCTCGAACACGGCCTCGTGCGCGCCGGCCTGCCTGAGGCGCGCCGAGACGGCCTCCGCCAGCCCGCGGCCGAAGGTGCTGCGGTCGTGCACGATCCCGATCGGCCTGCCCGCGAAGGCGCGGGCGAGGTAGGCGCCCGCCGCCCGCCCCTGCTGGGCGTCGCTCGCAGCGAGACGGAACAGGGTGCCGAGGCCGCGGCCTGTGAGCGGGCCGTAGGCCGCGCCCGGCGTGATCGCGACCGCGCCGGCTTCGTCGTAGACCGGGCTCGCGGCGGCGACCGACGAGGATTCGAGCGGGCCGACCACGAGCCGGATCCCCTCCCCCGCGAAGCGCTTGGCCACCGCCGCCGCCTGCCGCGCCTCGCCCGCGTCGTCGGCCGTCACCAGGGCGTAGCGCCGCCCGCCCCCGGCCCGGTTGAGATCGGCGACCGCCTGCTCGGCGCCCAGGCGCAGCCCCTGCCCGTAGGCCGCGTCCGGTCCGGTGAGCGGGGCCGACAGACCGATTCGGACCGGCGCCTGCGCGGCGGCCGGCGTCGCGAGCAGGAGGGCGGCGAGCAGGGCGGCGGGGCGCATCGGGTCCGGTCCGGAAGTCGGGCCCGCGCGCGGCGGGTTCGTGGGGGTCTGGCTAGGGGGAGTCTAGCCCGCACAGCGGCGCTCCCGGAAGACCCGTGTAGAAGACCCGCACCATCCGTCGCCCGCACGATCCGGCCGCAGACGTGTCCCGCTCCGCGCACGGGTCGCGGTCCGCGGCGATGTGCGCGATAAGGCGCGCGGCCCGGCGCGGGCGGCCATCACCGTCCCGTCCCCGCCGCGCGCCCGACGTTCTGGGACTGAAGATCGATGACCTCGCTGTTCGCCGGCATCCAAGACGCGCCGCTCGACCCGATCATGCGCCTGTTCGAGGCGTTCAACGCCGACACCCGGCCCGGGAAGCTCAACCTCGCCATCGGCGTCTACACCGACGCGGAGGGCAAGGTGCCGCGCCTGCGGGCCGTGCAGGAGGCCGAGCGCCGCTGGATCGACAAGGCCCTGCCCAAGACCTACCGGCCGATCGAGGGCACCAAGCCGTTCCGCGACGCGGTCCAGGCGCTGCTGTTCGGCTCCGGCGCGGCGATCCTCGGCGAGAGCCGCGCGGCGACGCTCCAGAGCGTCGGCGGCACCGGCGCGCTCAAGATGGGCGCGGACGTGCTCGCCCGGCTCAAGCCCGGCGCCACCGTGGCGGTGAGCGACCCGACCTGGGAGAACCACCGCGCCCTGTTCGCGCAGGCCGGCTTCACGGTCGTCGACTACCCGTACTTCTCGGCCGACACCGGCGGCGTCGACTACGGGGCGATGCGCGCGGCGCTGGAGCGGCTGCCCGCGGGCGCGATCGTGGTGCTGCACGCCTGCTGCCACAACCCGACCGGCGCCGACCTGACGGCGGAGGAATGGGCCGACCTCGTGCCGCTGATGGCCGAGCGCGGGCTGATCCCGTTCCTCGACATCGCCTACCAGGGATTCGGCCTCGGCCTCGACGCGGACGCCGCCCCGGTCCGGCGGTTCGCCGAATCGGGCCAGGAGTTCCTCGTAGCCTCCTCGTTCTCGAAGTCGTTCTCGCTCTACGGCGAGCGGGTCGGGGCGCTGACGATCGTCGCGGCCGATTCGAGCCTGCGCGCCAAGGTCGAGGCGCTGGCCAAGCGGCTCGTGCGGGCGAGCTACTCGAACCCGCACACCCACGGCGCGGCGATCGTCGAGACCGTGCTCACCGATCCCGCGCTCCGCGCCGACTGGGAGCGGGAACTCGCCGAGATGCGCGAGCGCATCCAGGCGATGCGGGTGCGGATGGCCGACAGCCTCCAGCAGCGCCATCCGGATCGCGGTTTCGCGGCGATCAAGGTGCAGAAGGGCATGTTCTCGTACACGGGCCTGACCCCCGACGAGGCGACCCGCCTGCGCGAGGACCACGAGGTCTACGCCCTGGAGACCGGCCGCGTCTGCGTCGCGGCGCTCAACGCCCACAACATCGACCGGGTGCTCGACGCGATCGACGCGGTGGCGAGGCGCTGATACCCGCAGCCGTTGCAGGCGTGCACGCCCGCCGCCCGGCCGCGGGCGTGCGCGCAGTTCGGTCCGCGGCGGTCCCAAAAAAGTCCGGAAGATCGGGCTGTCCCCGTTCACTCGCGTTCAGGGATCGCCCGGCACCATGCTGAAGACCGCCTTCGTCGCAGCCCGCGATCGTCAGCGCCTGTCTGAGATCGCCTCGATCCTGATCGGCTTCGGCGTCACCCGCGTGGTCGATCGCCTCGGCCTGCGCGCGCTGCCGCTGCTGCCGCGCCGCCAGCCGCGGCTCGACGTGACCCGCCTGTCCGAGCCCGAGCGCCTGCGCCGGGCGATCGAGGCGCTCGGGCCGACCTTCATCAAGTTCGGGCAGGTGCTCGCGAGCCGGCCCGACCTGCTGTCCCCCGCCTGGACCGAGGAGTTGCAGAAGCTCCACAGCCAGGTGGTGCCAGTGCCGTGGGAGCAGATCCAGCCCCACCTCGAACAGGATCTCGGCGGGCCCGCCACGGAGGTGTTCGCGAGCTTCGACATCGAGCCGATCGCCTCGGCCTCGATCGCGCAGGTCTACCGGGCGCGGCTGCACAGCGGCGAGGACGTGATCGTCAAGGTCCTGCGCCCGAACCTGCGCAAGATCATCGAGGCCGACCTGCGGCTGATGGCGCACGGCGCGCGCATCGTCGAGAACGAGTGGCCGGACATGGCCCGCTACCAGCCGCGCGAGCAGATGCGCCACCTCGCGGACGGGCTGAACGGCGAGCTCGACCTGCTCAACGAGGCCCGCAACTGCGAGCTGCTGGCGCAGATCTTCGAGGACCGGGACGACATCGTCTTCCCGAAGATCCACTGGGATTACTGCTCCGAGCGGGTGCTGGTGCAGGACTTCATCCACGGCATCCCGCCGAACGACGAGGCGGCCCTCCAGGCGGCGGGCATCGACAAGAAGCTGCTCGCCCAGAAGGGGACCGACGCCTTCCTCCAGATGGCGCTGATCGAGGGCGTGTTCCACGCCGACCCGCATCCCGGGAACATGCTGGCGCTGCCCGGCAACCGGATCGGCTTCATCGATTTCGGCATCATCGGGCGGCTGTCGCAGCGCCGCCGCTCGCAGCTCCTGATCCTGATCGGCGCGATGCTGAAGCAGGACGCCGACGGGCTGATGGCGGTGCTGCTCGACTGGACCGGCGCCAGCAACCCCGACCTGACCAAGCTCCAGGTCTCGGCCCAGGCCTTCGTGGAGAGCCATTCCACGATCCCGCTCAACCTGGGGCTCGTGCTCACCGACTTCATGAACATGGCCCGCGAGAACGACCTCGCGATGCCCACCGACCTCGCGATCCTGTTCAAGGGCCTCGTCACCGCCGACGGGGTGATGCGCTACCTCGACCCGAACTTCGACCTGTTCGCCGCCGCCGGGCCGACCGTGCGGGCGACCATGAAGACGCAGTTCTCGCTCGCGGGCCTCAAGCAGAAGGCCGAGGCGCTGGGCGTCGGCCTCTACGGCGCCGCCTCCGAGCTGCCGACCCTGATCCACCTGATGCTGGTGCGGCTCAAGCAGGGCCGCGTCACGGTGGAGATCGAGATCAAGGGGCTCGACAAGATCACCCGCGGCATCGAGCGGGCCGCCGCCCGCGTCGCCGTCGCCCTGGTGGTGGCCGCGTTCGCGACCCAGCTCGCCCCGCGGCTGATCGACCTCGGCACGCCCGTCTTCGTGTCGATCGGGCTCGTCGTCTTCATCCTCGGGATCGGCTGGCTCGTGCTGCTCATGCGAAACAAATGATGCATTGCGCCGTAACGCCGCAACGGTTTCGTAGTTTTCGTGGGGAACCGAATACACGCAGGTCTTGCGATCCGGCGGCCGCGTGGTAGCGTGATCGGACCCATCGAATCGCGAGGATGCGGGCGAGGGTGCGGCCGAGAAGCGGGATGACCCGCCGGGGCGCGCCCGAGCATCGACGACCCATCGCCGCGCCTCGCCCTCGGCGGGTCGACGCGACGGCGCGCGCCCTCACGGCGGCGTCCCGCTCGGAACGAGCTGGAGGGGGCCGTTCGATGAGTGCTGGCATCGTGTTGCCGGGAGCGGACGCGACCGCGGGTCGCCTCGACCGGCTGGAGGCCGAGAACCTGTACCTGCGCACGCTGCTGAGCCGGGCGACGTCGCACGCCGACGCCGAGTCCGAGCGCAGCCGCCGCCTCGGCCGCATCGTGGAATCCGAGCGCAGCGCCATCCGCCTGGAAGCGGAGCGGTTCGCCGCCGAGCGGCTGGTCGCGGAGGAGAGCGTGGCCACGTTCCGGCGCGACCTCGCCGACGGCGCGGCGCGGCTCGCCGACGCCGAGGAGCTGAACGCGCAGCTCCGCGCCAGCGAGGAATTCACCCGCCGCATCCTCTGGACCACCACGGATTTCGTGAAGGTGCTCGACCTCGACGGCCGGCTGATCACCGTGAGCGAGAACGGCCCGGCGGTCCTCGGGGCCACCAACTTCGCCGGCCTGATCGGCCGGTGCTGGGCGGATTTCTGGACCTGTCCCGAGAGCCGCGCCGGGGTGCTCGCGGCCCTGCACGCGGCGCGGCTCGGCCGCCCGAGCCGGTTCCAGGCGATGCTCGACGGTGTGGGATCCGGCGCGGGGACCACCACGTGGTGGGATATCGCGGTGACGCCGATCGACGGCGCGGACGGCCGGCCGGAGCGCATCCTGGCGGTCTCGCGCGACATCACCGAGCTGAAGCAGACCGAGGCGCGCCAGACCCTGCTGATGCAGGAACTCGCCCACCGGATGAAGAACACCCTGGCGCTGATCCAGGCGGTGGCGGCCCAGACCCTGCGCAACGCGGGCTCCCTGGAGGCGGCCGGCGAGGCGCTGGCCGCGCGCCTGCTGGCGCTCGCCCAGGCCCACGACGTGCTGCTGCAAGGCTCCTTCGCCAGCGCCTCGCTGACCGCCCTGGTCGACGGCGCGGTGGCGCTGCACGGCGACGGCGTGCCCGGCCGCTTCCGGGTGACGGGACCGGACCTGACGCTCGGGCCGCGCCACGGGATGACGCTGGCGCTCATGCTGCACGAACTCGGCACGAACGCCGCCAAGTACGGGGCCCTCTCCTCGGCGGCCGGGCACGTGGCGATCACCTGGGCGGTGAGCGACGCGGAGGCGGCTGGCGGAGAGCCTGCCGCGGCGCCCGGGGTGGACGAGGCGCCCGAGGGCCCGCGGCTGCGGTTCCGCTGGGAGGAGGTCGGAGGTCCGACCGTGACCCCGCCGACGCGGACGGGCTTCGGCAGCCGGCTGATCGCCCGCAGCCTCGCCCACAGCTTCGGCGGCACGGTGCGGCTGAGCTACCCGCCGACCGGAGCGGTGCTGACCATCGAGGCGCCGTTGGACGCGGTCGCCGTCGATCCCGCCGGAGCGGCGCGCGGGGCGTGACGTAGCGCCCCGCCGACGCGCCCATCAGCGCGCGGGACCCGCCTCCGCCCGCATCGCGCGCAGTTCGGCGACCGTCCGGTCGCGCAGGGCGCGCAGGGCTGTCAGCGGCGCGGAGACGTCGCCGCCGGCCTTGGCCTGCTGCTCCAGATCGCGACAGGCCTGCGACAGGGCCTCGCAGCCGAGCATGCCCGACATCGAGATCAGGGTGTGCGCTTCCCGGGCGCACGCATCGCCCGACCCGGCCGGGCCCGCGAAGGCCGAGCCGAGGCTCTCGACGAAGCGATCGACCAGGCGATCCAGCTTCTCCCGGCCGATCACGTCGGCGAGTTCGTCGAGGGTCGAACGGCTGACGAGCGGCAGGGACACCGTAAGAGCCTCCGGGCATCGCGCGCGAAACCGCGCACCGTGAGCAAAGCCCTGTTCGGCGACGGCGTCCAGACCGGCCGTGCGATTCGGAGAGGGCACGGCGCATGCGCCCGTCGATCGAGCGCCGCGCGGGCGGACTGACAGGCCCTCCTGACAGGCCCTGCCGCCCCGAATAAGCGGCGGGCGTATCAGGCCCGCAGGGCGGCTTCCGCCGCGTCCACCGCCGGGACCGTCGTCTCCGGGGGCGCCTTGCGCGAGACGTAGTACAGGTCGACGGCGTGCCAGAAGGCGCCCTGCTCCTCGGTGCTCCGCCGGGCGAGCGCGGATTCCAGCATGGTCATCGCGGCGCGGGCGGGCTCGCTGCGCTCCAGTTCGTCGAGCAGTCCGGCGAGGTGCAGCATGAGTCGAGCCTCCCAACGGGAACCAGCATACAGAACGGCCCAAGCTTGGCGAAGATCCGCCGGGAGCCCGCGCACGCGTCTTGCGAGCCTTGCCGGCGCCGCTACGTTCGCGGGCGCAAGCCCCGCTTCGAGCCCCATTCAGAGGATCCTTCGATGCTCGCCAGCCGCTCCGGCGCGTCCGGCCGCCTCCGCGCCGCCGCCCTCGCGCTCACCCTCGCCGGTCCCTTCGCGGCGGGTCCCCTGGCCGCGCGCGAGATGCCCGACGCGGCGACCCAGGCGCCGGCGCGCAAGCCCAACGTCGTGATCCTCGCCACCGGCGGCACCATCGCGGGCGCGGGGGCGGACGCGGCCAACAGCGCCACCTACACGGCGGCCAAGGTGCCGGTCGACAAGCTGATCGCGGCGGTGCCGCAGATGGCCAACGTCGCCAACGTGCGCGGCGAGCAGGTCTTCCAGATCGCCTCCGAGAGCTTCACCGACGTGCAGCTCGTCCAGCTCGCCAAGCGCGTGTCGGCGCTCCTCAAGCAGGACGACGTCGACGGCGTGGTCGTCACCCACGGCACCGACACGCTGGAGGAGACGTCGCTGTTCCTCGACCTCGTGATCAAGAGCGACAAGCCGATCGTGGTGGTGGGCTCGATGCGGCCGTCCACCGCGATCTCCGCCGACGGCGCCCTCAACCTGCTCGACGCGGTGACGGTCGCTGCCAGCAAGGAGGCGGTCGGCCAGGGCGTGACGGTCACGATGAACGACTACATCCAGTCCGGCCGCGACGTGACCAAGCGGACCAACGTCGTGCCGAGCGCCTTCTACAGCCAGTGGGGGCCGCTCGGCATGGTGGTGGAGGGCAAGACCTACTTCTTCCGCTCGCTCACCAAGCGCCACAACATGACGTCCGAGTTCGACATCGACCAGATCGACAGCCTGCCGCTGGTGGCGATCGTCTACGGTTCGGGCAACATGCTGGCGGCCTCCTACGATGCGGTGGTCCAGGCCGGCGCCAAGGCCGTGATCCACGCCGGCACCGGCAACGGCTCGGTGGCCGGCTACATCGTCGACAAGCTCAAGGAGATCCGCGCCAAGGGGATCCCGATCATCCGCTCGGCGCGGGTGCCGGACGGCTTCGTGATCCGCAATGCCGAGCAGCCCGACGACACCTACGATTGGGTGGCCGCCCACGACTTCAATCCGCAGAAGGCCAAGATCCTCGCCGCGGTCGCGCTGACCAAGACCAGCGATGCGAAGGAGCTGCAGCGCATCTTCTGGCAGTACTGATCTCGCCGTCGGGCGCGGGTCGGCCCGGTCCTGTCTGTCACGGCCGCGGCGGCGGGGGCGGTTTGCGATCGCGGCGTCCCACCCTAGACTCTCTCCAATCGCCCGGCCGCGATGCCCTCGCGGACGGGCGCGGCGAAGCGGCCGCAGGCCGCTGCGGAGAGGATCCATGACCGAGCTTCATCCCGAGGTCGCGGCCGTCACGGCCCGCGTCGTCGAGCGCTCGCGGGGCAGCCGGCGCGCCTATCTCGACCTGATCGCGCGGGAGCGCGAGTCCGGCGTGCACCGTCCGAGCCTCGCCTGCGGCAACCTCGCCCACGGCTTCGCCGCCGCCGGCGAGGACAAGCCGGCGATCCGGGCGGGCAAGACGATGAACATCGGCATCGTCACCGCCTACAACGACATGCTCTCGGCCCATCAGCCCTACGGGCGCTATCCCGACCAGATCAAGCTGTTCGCCCGGGAGCGCGGCGCCACCGCCCAGGTCGCGGGCGGCACCCCGGCCATGTGCGACGGCGTCACCCAGGGGCAGCGGGGCATGGAGCTGTCGCTGTTCTCCCGGGACACGATCGCGCTGTCGACCGCGGTCGGCTTGAGCCACGGGATGTTCGACGGGGCGGCGCTGCTCGGCATCTGCGACAAGATCGTGCCGGGCCTGCTGATCGGGGCGCTCCGCTTCGGCCACCTGCCGACCATCCTGATCCCGGCCGGGCCGATGCCCTCGGGGCTCGCCAACAAGGAGAAGCAGCGGATCCGCCAGCTCTACGCCGAGGGCAAGGTCGGCCGCGAGGAACTGCTCGAATCCGAGTCCGCCTCCTATCACGGGGCCGGAACCTGCACCTTCTACGGGACCGCCAATTCCAACCAGATGATGATGGACATGATGGGCCTGCACATGCCCGGCGCGTCGTTCATCAACCCCGGCACCAAGCTGCGGCAGGCGGTGACCCGGGCGGCGATCCACCGGCTCACCGAGATCGGCGCCGCGGGCAACGATTACCGGCCGCTCGGGCTGTGCGTCGACGAGAAGGCGGTCGTCAACGCGGCGGTGGGGCTGCTCGCCACCGGCGGCTCGACCAACCACGCGATCCACCTGCCGGCCATCGCCCGCGCCGCCGGAATCCTGATCGACTGGGAGGATCTCGACCGCCTGTCGGCGGCCGTGCCGCTGATCTGCCGCGTCTACCCGAACGGCGCGGGCGACGTGAACCACTTCCACGCCGCGGGCGGCATCAGCTTCGTGATGGCCGCCCTTCTCGACGCGGGGCTCCTGCACGACGACATCCTCACCGTCGCGGGCTCCTCCCTGCGCGACCACGCCCGCGATCCGAAGCTCCACGGCGACGACCTCGCTTTCGAGGACGCGGTGCCGGAGAGCCTCGACGACGGCATGATCCGCCGCCCGGACAACCCGTTCCAGCCGGACGGGGGCATGCGCCTCGTCAAGGGCAATCTCGGCCGGGCGACCTTCAAGACCAGCGCGGTGGAGGAGCACCGCCGCACGATCGAGGCGCCGGCCCGGGTGTTCTCCGACCAGGACGACGTGCTGAAGGCCTTCAAGGCGGGGGAGCTGGAGCGCGACGTGGTGGTGGTGGTGCGCTTCCAGGGGCCGCAGGCCAACGGCATGCCGGAGCTGCACAAGCTCACCCCGCCGCTCGGCGTCCTCCAGGACCGGGGGCACAAGGTGGCGCTCGTCACCGACGGACGGATGTCGGGCGCGTCGGGCAAGGTGCCGGCGGCGATCCACCTGACCCCGGAGGCGCTCGGCGGCGGCGTGATCGGCCGGATCCGCGACGGCGACGTGGTCCGCCTGTCGGCGGCCGAAGGCCTGCTGGAGGTGATGGTCGACGACGCCGAGCTCGCCGCCCGCGAGCCTGCGCCGACGCCCACGCCCCAGCCCGGGACCGGCCGCGAGCTGTTCGCCTTCATGCGCCACGGCGCCGACGCGGCCGAACGGGGCGCCTCGGCGCTGCTCGCCGCCGCCGGGCTCTGATTCGGAGACACCACGATGACCGGTATCGATGCGCTGATGCGCGCCAACCCCGTGATCCCGGTCCTCGTGATCGAGGATCCGGCCCACGCCGAGCCGATCGCCCGGTCCCTGGTCGCCGGGGGATTGACGGCCCTGGAGGTCACGCTGCGCACGCCCGCGGCGCTGGAGGTGATCCGGATCATGTCCCGGGTCGAGGGGGCGGTGGTCGGCGCCGGCACCGTGCTGAACGCCCGCGACCTCGACGCGGCGATCGACGCCGGCTCGCGGTTCATCGTCAGCCCGGGCCTCACCGCGCCGCTCGCCGAGGCGGCGATCGCCTCCGGCGTGCCCTACCTGCCGGGGGTCGCCAACAGCGCCGACATCATGCGCGGCCTCGACCACGGGCTCGACCGCTTCAAGTTCTTCCCGGCCGAGGCCGCGGGCGGGATCAAGGCGCTGAAGGCGCTGACAGCCGTGTTCGGCAAGGTCCGGTTCTGCCCGACCGGCGGCATCACCGAGGCGACGGCGCCCGAGTGGCTGGCGCTGCCCGCCGTGCTCTGCGTCGGCGGGAGCTGGGTCGTGAAGGCCGGGACGCCGGACCCCGCGGCGATCGAGCGGGCGGCGCGGGCGGCCTCGGCGCTGCGCAGGGCTGCGGGCTAGCTCTCACGGACGCGCCCGCCGCGGCGGGGCCGGGCGGGCGCGAAACACGCTGGGTACGGCTTGGATCAGCAGTCGTTGCCGCCCTTGGCCGCCTGGGCCGCGGTGGGCTTGCCCTCGGACTGGCGCTGCACGTCGCCGGGCGAGGTCGGCGTGGCGGAGCCGGCGTTGTTCATCGCGCCGACCGTGCCGGGGGACTCGGACTTCGCGCCCGGCGTCGTGTTGGCGGTGGCGTTCGGGTCGACGGTGGAGGACTTGCTGGCGTCGCTGCTGCGGTTGACGGTGGTGCCGGTCGAGCACGGCGCGGCGAAGGCGGCCGTCGACAGGAGCAGAAGGGCGGCGCCCGCGAGGGTCGTGGTCTTGGTCATGCGTTCCTCCGTATCGTTGAGCGCCTTACAAACGGAGGTTGCCGTCACATGTTCCGCACCCGGTCAAATTCGGCAAGGCCGGCCGATATTTCTCCCGGCGCCGCGGCGGGCGCCGCGTTCGAGCGCTGCCGGGCGTCGCGCCGCCCCGCGCGCGAACGGCGCTCGAACGCCGGCTACTCGGCCGGGACCGCCCGCCGCTCCCGCGGCACGAAGCGGTCGCCCTCGGGCTCCAGCACCACCCGACGGTCGTGGAAGGCGTCGAGCGTCGAGCGGTGCCCGATCGAGACGATCGTCGTGCCGGGCAGCCGCTCGCGGAGCATCCGGTAGAGGGTGGCCTCGGACGGCTCGTCGAGGGAGGCGGTCGCCTCGTCGAGGAACAGCCATTCCGGCTTGGCGAGCAGCGCCCGGGCGATCGCGAGCCGCTGCTGCTCGCCCCCGGAGAGGCGGCGCTCCCAGGTGTCGGTCTCGTCGAGGTGATCGACGAGGTGCGGGAGCTGCGCGGCGGTGAGCGCCTCGCGGATCGCCGCGTCGGTGAACTGGTCTGCGCCGTTCGGGTAGACCACCGCGCCGCGCAGGGTGCCGAGCGGGATGTAGGGGCGCTGCGGCAGCAGCAGCGCCGACTGCCCGGCGGGCACGTCGATGCGGCCCCGGCCGAACGGCCAGATCCCGGCGATCGCCCGGAACAGGGTCGATTTGCCCGAGCCCGAGGGCCCGGTCACCAGGGTGGCGGCGCCCTTGGGCAGGGCGAGCGCGTCGGCCTGGATGATCTCGCGGCCCCCCGGCAGGGCCAGGGCGAGGCCCTTGGCGGTCACGTCGCCCGCCGTGTCGTTGCCCTGCGCGAGACCGTAGCCCGCCGCGGCCAGCGCCTCGGCCTTGGTCATCGCCCGCCGGAAGGAGCCGAGACGGATGGTGTTGGCCTTGTAGGCCGCCAGCGTCGTGTAGGCGTTCACGAAGAAGGACAGCGAGTTCTGCACGTTGCTGAACGCGTCGCCGGTCTGTTGCAGTGCGCCCAGGGTGATCTTCTTGGCGAAGAACGACGGCGCGGCGATGATCAGCGGGAAGACCACGCTCAGTTGCCGGTAGCTGAAGGTGAAGGCGATCAGCTTGATGCGGCGATAGATGATCTGGACGTAGTTGGCGATGATCGCGTGGAACAGCCCGGCCAGGCGGCTCGACTCGGCGCGCTCGCCGCGCAGCAGCGCGATCTGCTCCGAGTAGATGCGGTTGCGGGCGAGCGAGAAGCGGAAATCCGCCTCGACCTTCTCCTGCCTGAAGTCGAGCCCGATCAGGGGCCGGCCGATGATGTGGGTGAGCCACGTGCCGACCACCGCGTAGGCGATGACCAGCCACACCAGGAAGCCCGGCACCACCGTGTCGGTGAACGGCAGCACGAAGTCGCGCGACAGCGTCCACAGGATGACGATGAACGAGACGAGCTGCGCCGCCTGGGAGAGCAGCCGGATCGACAGGCTCGCGGTCTGCTGGATGAAGGCGTTGACGTCCGCCTGGATGCGCTGGTCGGGGTTGTCCGCCTCCTCGTCGGTGAACGGGATGCGGTAGTGGGTCCCCTGTCCCAGCCAGCGCTCGTACAGGCTGTGGGTCAGCCACGTCCGCCAGCGGATGTGCAGCGAGGAATCGACGAACAGGTCGAACATGCCGATGGCGATGTTGAGCGCCGCCAGCGGCACGAAGATCCACAGGAGCTGGTGCCAGAACGCGTCCGCGTTGTACTCCTGCAGCGAGTTGTACATGTCGCGGTAGAAGAAGTTGAACCGCAGGGTCAGCGCCACGTCGGCGAAGTTCACGAAGATCGACAGCGCCACGAGGTTGCGGCCGATGCGGCCCTCGGTGGTGCCGAACAGGCGGAACAGGCCGATCTCCTTGGTCGGCTTGTCGCGGTTGGCGAAGTACGGGTCGGCGATGGCGGTGATCGCGCGGATCGGCTCCAGGAACGAGATGCCGAACACGATGCCGGCGAACACCACCGCGCCGGTGGCGGCGAAGGCCGGGGGCAGCAGCGCGGCGATCACCGGCGGCAGCAGCCCCATCGCGGCGAGCGTCTTCGTGCCGGCGAGCAGCAGGTAGCCGACGCCGTAGACCGAGACGAACACCTTCAGGTAGGCCGAGATGGAGTTCGCCGCGATCAGGATGCCCGCCATCGCGAAGCCGGCGAGCGAGACGTAGAGCGGCGGGCTCGGGATGCCGGGCATCGCCAGCAGGATCAGCGCGGCGAGCGCCGTCAGAACGGCCTGGATGCCGAGCCCGGTCCGGATTGACGCCACGCCTCACCCCCACGCCGATTCGTGGCCGCCGCGCGGGCGACCCGACCCGCCGGCAATGGCCGCGGGTCGTGGCGAGATAGCGGCACCGGCCGCCGCCTGTCGCGTGAAACTTCGGTCAGATGCCTGCGGGTGCGGCGATTTACGCGAGGCGGTCCGGCCCCCGGGTCCGCCGGGTGCTACCAGTTCCACTCCTCGAAGCCCGGCTCCCGGCAGCGGTAGCCGATCGGGCATTGCGGGTTGTCGCGGGTCGGCACGAAGCGCAGCTCGGCGATCTCGGACAGGTCGCACAGGCTGCGGTCGCGCACGAAACGCTCCGGCGCGGCGCCGGCCGCGATCACCACGTCGCCCTCGCGCCGCACGATGTTCATCGCATCGGCGCAGGTCATCCGCGCCGTGGCCGAGCCGCGCGCGGCGCGCGGCTGCGCGAGCGCCGCCGCCCCGACCGCATCGACGGCGAGGTGGACACACAGCAGGGCGAGGACCAACGGCCTCATCGCGGATCGACCGGATCTCGAAAACGCACGCGCCGGGGGCCCCGGACAGGCGGGCATCCTGCACAAGCCCGGGGTCCGCGACTGTCACCGGAATGCGCCACCCCCGCGCCTTTCGCCCCGCAGGCGCCGCAATCGCGGGGTTTTGCATTCTGCGCAGGCACGGCAGGGTTAAGATCCCGTCACCGGCATCCGCTTGCGGGGCGCGCCGGCCCGTGCTTCCCGTCGGATCCACAGGTTCCGGGCCCCGTGCCCGCGCAAGCGCCAAGGGACGATCACGCCGATGTCCGCCCTCTCGATTCTCGACATCCAGGCGGTGCGGGCCGCGCCCGTCGCCCGGGAGCCCTATCCCTACGCGCTCGGCACCAACGTCCTGAATCCGGCGGCGATCGACGAGATCCGCCGCGATTTCCCCGACATCGCCAAGCCGGGCTACCTCACCGTCGACGAGGTGGCGCTGAAGGGGCGGTTCAAGGCGCTGATCGACGAGCTGGAGAGCGATGCCTTCTCGGCGATCCTCGGCGAGAAGTTCGGCATCGACCTCGTGTCCTGCCCGCGCCTCACCACGATCATGAAGCGCAGCCAGCTCAAGTACGGTTCGATCCACACCGACGGGCCGTCGAAGGTGCTGACCCTGCTGGTCTACATGAACGACGCCTGGGACGCGCCGACGGCCGGCCGCCTGCGGGTCCTCTACGACGGCAGGAACTACGAGCCGTTCGCCGTCGAGGTGCCGCCGACGATGGGCACGATGTTCGCGTTCCTGCGCGCCGACAATTCCTGGCACGGCCACGAGCCGTTCGAGGGCGAGCGCCGGGTGGTGCAGGTGGCGTGGCTCAAGGACGCGGCCGAGCTGGAGCGCAAGCGCAAGCGCAACCGCACGGCCCAGTTCCTCAAGGGGATCTTCGGGCGCTGACACCGGCGGCCCGGCGCGCGAGCCGGGCCCGCGGCGGGCGGAACGGGATGGGGGGAGGCTGACGATGGGGGCGATCGTACTGGCCGATCCGGGCCTGCGGCCGGTCGCGGGCCCGCGCCGCTACGCGGTGCCCGCCGTGCTGATCGCCGGCTGGGGCGGCCTGTTCGCCTACAGCGCCGCCTACCTCACCGAGGACCTGCCCTTCCGCCCGGCACCGGCCGGGGCGGTCCAGCGCGCCGACCTGACCGTGGGCTTGCCGGCCGACGACATCCCCCGGCGGATCGTGGTGCTGCCCGCCCCGGAGGCCGCGGCGCCTCAGGCTCCGGTGTCCCAAGCCCCCGCGCTCCAAGCCCCCGCACCCCAAGCCCCCGTGGTCCAAGCCCCGCCCCGGCCCGCGGTCGCGGCGTTGCCCGATGCGCCGGCAGCGCGCGCGGTCATCCCCGCCCCGCCGCGGCCGGCCACCCCGCTCGCTCCGGACTTCGTCGGCGTGTGGGGGCCGACGCCCGCCGCCTGCGGCGCCCGCTCCCGGCGCCGGGGCTACCTGCCGGCGACGATCACCGCCGATCGCGCGAAGGCCGGGCGGACGGTGTGCAGCTTCCACGACGGCCGCCGGGTCGGCAACGCCTGGGTCACCGCCGCCGAGTGCAGCGACCGCGGCCGACGCTGGTCGTCCCAGGTCCACCTCGTGGTCGACGGCGACCGCCTCACCTGGTCGAGCAGCCGCGGCACCGCCGCCTACACCCGCTGCGCCCGCAAGGCCGGCTGAGGCCGCGGACGCGACGCGCGGCGTGACCGGGGATGCGCCGCCTCGGCGGCCTGCCCGTTGCACGGGTCAATCGCGCGCGACATACTCCGGCGGTTGTCCTGTCGAAGAGCGGTCCTCAAGGCTGCCGCGGACGTCCGGGGATGAGACGTGGCCCAAGCAGCGCGCATGCGCCGCCACCTGTGCGGCATCCGGACGGCCTGGACCGAGGCCGCGCGCCCCGACGAGGCCGCCGACGCCGTGGCGCAGGCGGTCGGCGACGGCGCGTTGTCGCAGATCGTCGCGTTCTTCTCCGCCGACTACGATCCCGAGACCCTGGCGGACGCCCTCGGCGCACGGTTTCCCGGCGTGCCCGTGGCCGGCTGCTCGATGTCGGGCGGCCTCGCGCCGACCGGCGGGCTCGACCGCGGCCTCGTGGTGATCGCCTTCCCCGCGGAGCGCTTCCGGATCGTCTCCACGGTGCTCGACGCGATCGATCACCTCGACGTGGAGCGCACCGCCTCCGCCGTGCGGGCCCTGCGCCGCACCCTCGACCCGCACGGGCCCGAGGACACCGCGGCGGCGGGCCGCTTCGCCCTCTCGCTGATCGACGGCCTGACCAACGCCGAGGAGACGGTGGTCTCGGCCATCGCCTGGGCGCTCGACGGCATCCCCCTGGTCGGCGGCTCGGCCGGCGACGACCTGCGCTTCCGCGACGCGGTGATGCTGCACGGCGGCCGCATCCACCGCAAGGCCGCGGTGCTCGTCCTCGTCGAGACAGATTACCCGGTGGAGATCTTCAAGAGCGACAACTTCGCCCCGACCGCGACGAAGTTCGTGGTCACGGCCTCGGACGGCGAAGCCCGCGTCGTCCACGAGCTGAACGCCGAGCCGGCGGCGCGGGAATACGCGATGGCGATCGGCCTCGATCCCGAAGGCCTGTCGCCGATGAGCTTCGCCGCCTACCCGCTCGCGGTGAAGGTCGGCGGCGAGTATTTCTGCCGCTCGATCCGGCGGATGAACGCGGACGGGTCGCTGAGCTTCTTCTGCGCCGTCGACGAGGGCGTGGTGCTGACGCTGGCCGAGCCGCGCGACATCGTCGCCGCGACCCGGACGGAGCTGGCGCGCCTCGACGCGGCGCTCGGCGGCGTCGATCTCATCATCGGGTTCGAGTGCGTGCTGCGCCGCCTCGACGCCGAGAGCCGGCAGGTGCGCCACGAGGTGGCGGACCTCTACCGCCGCTACGGCGTCGTCGGCTTCGAGACCTTCGGCGAGCAGTACCGGGCGATGCACCTCAACCAGACCTTCACCGGCATCGCCATCGGCCGGGGCGGCGCCGGGACCGCCGCGTCGTGAACCTGCCCGCCCGCGGCCTGGAGGGCGAGGCGTCGCTGCACCGCCGGATCGAGAAGCTGGAGCGGATCAACGCCGCGCTGATGGCCCATGTCGAGCGCAGCATGGACCAGCGCGGCAGCGCCTACTCCCTGTTCCAGACCGCGATCATGCTGGAGGGGCGCGTCCGCACCCGGACCGAGGAGCTGACCGGGCTGATGCGGCGCCTGGAGCGCTCGAACGAGGCGCTGGTGGCGGCTAAGGAGGAGGCCGAGACCGCCAACCGCTCCAAGACCCGCTTCCTCGCCGCGGCGAGCCACGACCTGCTGCAACCGCTCAACGCCGCGCGGCTCTCGCTCTCGGCGCTCGGCGACCTCGCGCTGCCGGCCGAGGCCCGCACCATCGCGGGCCAGGTGGAGCGGGGCCTCCAGACCATCGAGAACCTGATCAAGACGCTCCTCGACATCTCCAAGCTCGACGCCGGCATCGTCCGGCCCGAGCCGAGGCCGGTGCGCCTCGCCGACCTGCTGGAGGATCTGGCCGACAGCTTCAAGCCGTTCGCCGAGCGGAAGGGTCTCCGGCTGGCGGTGCGCTGCGGCGAGGCGACGGTGACCAGCGACGCGATGCTCCTGCACCGCATCCTCCAGAACCTCGTCTCAAACGCCGTCCGCTACACCGGGCGCGGCGGGGTCGTGCTGGCCGCCCGCCCGCGCGCCGGGGCGGTGCGGGTCGACGTGATCGACACCGGCTGCGGGATCGGCCCCGACGAGCGCGACCTCGTCTTCGACGAGTTCTACCGCGGCGGGAGCGGGCGCGGCAGCGCGGAGGAGCCGGGCCTCGGCCTCGGCCTGTCGATCGTCCGCCGCATGGCCCACGCCCTCGACCACCCGCTGGCGCTGGCCTCCCGGCCCGGCCACGGCACCCGCGTCTCGCTCACCCTGCCGCTGAGCCGGATCCCCGCAGTCCCGGCGCCGCCGGCCCCGCCCGCGACCAAGCTCTCCGGCGCCCGCGTGCTGATCGTCGAGAACGACGCCTCGACCGCCGACGCCCTCGCGCGCCTGCTCCACAATTGGGACGCGCAGGTCGCCGCCCATCGCGACCTCGGGAGCGTGCGCGCCGCCGCCGAGGCCGGGGTGGAAGCGCCTGACATCCTGATCCTCGACTACCATCTCGACGACGGCGCCTGCGGGCTCGACACCGCCGCCTACCTCCGCGACCGCTGCGGCGCGGACCTGCCGGTCATCGTCACCACCGCCGACCACACGCCGGAGATCGAGGCGCGGGTCGTCGCGATCGGCGCGGAGCTGGTGCGCAAGCCGATCAAGCCGGCACAGTTGCGCGCGCTGCTGACCCACATGCTGGCCTGAATCCCGCGTCGGGTCGGGGGCGTGTCAGATCGAGCGTCCTCCGCTGAAGTGGCGGCCGGTTCGGCGAAGGAGAGCGCGTCAGAGCAAGGGCTTAGAGCCGCTCCGGATTGCAACGCTCACGGTACATGACAGTTCGGCGTTTGCGTCGGCCGATCCCACCAACCCCCTCATCCTGAGGTGCCGGAGCGAAGCGGAGGCCTCGAAGGAGCCCTCCAGCCAGCCGCGCGATCCCTGGAGGTCTCCTTCGAGGCCCGCTGCGCGGGCACCTCAGGATGAGGTGGAGGGTCGGAAACGCCCCTCGGCTCGCCGCGTCGTGTACCGTGGGCAACGCGATCGGGAGCGGTTCTAAGGACACGCTCGCCCCCTCGACGGCCGGCTCCGTCTGCGCGACAGGGAGCGCGGCCGCCGGGCGCGTTCCTGGCCCCATTACCGACAGCGCGGGCCGGACGGCGGCCCCGAGGAGCGCGCGAAGCATGGCGCAGATCCCGGCCGGGGCCGGCCCGGTTCCCACCCACGACGGGATCCCCCCGCGCGAGCGCCTGCTGGCGATGGCGGCGATCGGGCTCGCGATGACGATGGCGGTGCTCGACGGGGCGATCGTCAACGTGGCGCTGCCGGTGCTCGCCAAGGACCTCGCGGTGCAGCCCGCGGACGCGATCTTCGTGGTCAACGCCTACCAGGTCGCGGTCACCGCGAGCCTGCTGCCGTTCGCCTCGCTCGGCGACATCTACGGGTTCCGCCGCGTCTACCTGCCGGGGCTCGCGGTGTTCGTCGTCGCCTCGCTCGCCTGCGCGCTGGCGCCCGGCCTGTGGTTCCTGATCGCCGCGCGGATCGTCCAGGGGCTCGGGGCGGCGGCGATCATGAGCGTCAACATCGGCTTCGTGCGCTTCATCTACCCCCACCGGATGATCGGCAGGGGCGTGGCCAACGTCGCTCTCGTCGTCGCCACCGCCTCGGCGGCGGGCCCGACCGTGGCGGCGGCGATCCTGTCGGTGGCGCACTGGCCGTGGCTGTTCCTCGTCAACGTGCCGGTCGGCCTCGCCGCCCTGGCGGTGGCCTCGCGGACCCTGCCGGCGACGCCTGAGAGCGGCCGGCGGTTCGACCGGCTGAGCGCCGTCCTCAACGCCCTCACCTTCGGCCTCCTGATCATCGGCATCGACCGCCTCGGCGAGCGCGGCGGCCACGCGCTGGCGCTGGCCGAGATCGCGGGCGCCCTCGTCATCGGCACGGTGTTCGTGCGCCGGCAGATCCGGCTGCCGGCGCCGCTGCTGCCGGTCGACCTGCTGCGGATCCCCGCCTTCGCCCTGTCGATGGCGACCTCGGTCTGCTCGTTCGGCGCGCAGATGGTGTCCTACGTCGCCCTGCCGTTCTACTTCCACGACGTGCTGCGCCTCTCCAGCACCCAGACCGGCTTCCTGATGACCCCCTGGCCGATCGCGGTGGCGCTGATCGCCCCGATCTCGGGCCGGCTCGCCGACCGCTACCCGCCGGGCCTGCTGGGCGGTCTCGGCCTCGCGACCCTGGCGGCGGGGCTCGTGCTGGTGGCGCGGCTGCCGGCCGAGCCGCACACCCTCGACATCGTCTGGCGCCTGACCCTGTGCGGCCTCGGCTTCGGCCTGTTCCAGTCGCCCAACAACAAGGTGATCGTCACCGCCGCGCCCCGGGAGCGCAGCGGCGGCGCCAGCGGCATGCAGTCGACCGCGCGGCTCACCGGGCAATCCCTCGGGGCCGCCCTGGTCGCCGTGATCTTCGGCCTGACCCACGGGCTCGGCGTCGAGCGGGCGGTGTCCCTGTCCCTCGGCTGCGCGGTGGCGCTCGCCGCGATCGGCGGCTGCGCCAGCGTCCTGCGGCGCGGGGCGGCGGGCTGAGGCCACGCGCCGATGCGACGGCGGCGGCGCCCGCGCGTTGGTGCCACGGAACCCACGCCGCAGGGAGCGCGCCGCGCATGGACCTCGACCTCTCCGGAAAGACCGCCCTCGTCACCGGCTCGACCGGCGGCATCGGCTACGCCATCGCCCGGGAACTCTGCGACCTCGGCGCCGCGGTCGGCGTCAACGGCCGCACCGCCGAGCGGGTCGAGGCCGCGCTGGAGACCCTGCGCGGCGAGGCCAAGGCCGGCCGCTGCTTCGCCGCCGCCGGGGACGTGGCGACCCAGGCGGGCGTGGACGGGCTCGTCGCGGCGCTGCCGGCGGTCGACATCCTCGTGAACAACACCGGCATCTTCGAACCGAAGCCGTTCTTCGACATCCCGGACGGCGACTGGCAGCGCTTCTTCGAGGTGAACGTGATGAGCGGCGTGCGGCTGTCGCGCGCCTACGCGCCGGGGATGGCCGAGCGCGGCTGGGGCCGGGTGATCTTCATCTCCAGCGAGTCGGCGCTCAACGTGCCGACCGAGATGGTCCATTACGGGATGACCAAGACCGCGCAGCTCGCGATCTCCCGCGGCCTCGCCCAGACGGTCGCGGGCAGCGGCGTCACCGTCAACAGCGTCCTGCCCGGCCCGACCCTGTCGGAGGGGGTGGCGACCTTCATGAAGCAGATGGCGGGCGGCGGATCCGACCTCGATCTCGACGCCCTGGGCCGGCAGTTCGTGGCCGATCACCGGCCGTCCTCGCTGATCCGGCGGCTCGCGGCCGTCGACGAGGTGGCGAGCCTCGTCGCCTACCTGTGCAGCCCTGCCGCCAGCGCGACCACGGGGGCGGCGTTGCGGGTCGACGGCGGCGTCCTCCAGGGACTCGCCTGAGGCCAGGAACTTGCCTGAGGGAAGGCCCGCCCCGCGGGGCGCGACGGCGGCGCGCGCCGTCGCCCGTGGCGGGGCTGCGCGCCTCGGTCGTCGATCTCAGGACTTCAGGTGCGCGGCGAGGTGCTTGTTCATCTCGAACATCGAGCACTTGTCCTTGCCGAAGATCTTCTTCAGCTTGTCGTCGGCGACGATCTCGCGCTTGTTCTCCGGGTTCTGGAGGTTGTGCTTCTTGATGTAGTCCCACACCTTGCTCACCACCTCGCCGCGCGGCAGCGGGCTGGTGCCGACGATCGCGCCGAGCTCGGCGGACGGCTTGAGGGGCTGCTGCAGGGCGTTGGGCTTCGTGCCGGCCGCCTTGGTCGCCGCCTTGGCGGCGGGCTTCTCGGCCTTGGCGGCAGCGGCCTTCGGCGCGGCCTTGGTGGGCTTGGCCGCCTTCGGCGCAGCCTTGTCCGTCTTCGTCGCCATGGACTTCCTCCAGTTCTCGCGCCGCGGGCAGGAGCGTGCATCGCCCGGCGGCCGCGTCAGCATAGCAGCAACAACTAAGCGGTGCGGCAGCCGTTCCAAGGGGAAATCGACCGCGCGGGCGCCTCATCCACAGGGCAGGACCGCCGCTGTGCAAGCCGGGACGCGCGCGGGCGGGATTCGGCGCAGATCTCGTCCCTGTTCGGCGCCGCGAAACCTGATCTTAACGCTGTCGCGCGATAGCGGCTGCGATGTTCGCGTCCGCCCTCACCCTCTCGCTGGCGCTCGCCGCCGGCCTGATCCTCACCCTCGGTCTCGGGGCCCGCGGTGAGCCGTCCGCCGGCAGCCGGACCGGTCGCGGGCTCGTCTGACGGGCCGGACCCGGCGGATGCGGTCGCGCCGCGCGAGCGGCCGCGGGCGGCCGGGCGGCATTGCCGCGCGGCGCGGGCCGGTGCATGCGTCCGGGATGATCGACCCGAGCCCCGGCGGAACCCTCGAGAGCACCGCGCACGTCGTCCAGATCGCCCTGACCCCGGTCTTCCTGCTCTCCGGCATCGCGACCCTGCTGAACGTGTTCGGCGCCCGGCTCGCCCGCGTCGCCGACCAGGCCGACCGCGTCTCCACGCTCCTGACCGGAGCGGGCGACGCGGAGCGGGCGCGGCTCGGGCGGCGCCTCGACCGGCTTCATCTCCGCTCCCTCGCCCTCGACGGCGCGGTGGGCCTCGCCGCGCTCGGCGGCGTGGCGACCTGCGGGGCGGTGCTGACCCTGTTCGTCGGGGCCCTGAGCGACAGCACGGTGGAGGCCCTGCTGTTCGGCCTGTTCGGCATGGCTATCCTGTGCACGCTTCTGGCGCTCGTCGCCTTCGGCTTCGAGATGCTGCTGGCCAGCCGCGCGGTGCGCGACCGGATCGCGGAGCGCCGCGCGGAGGCCGGCCTGCCGTCGGGGTCGTGACCTCAGGAAACCCGGACCGGTCCGCGCGTTGGGCCACAGATCGTCAACAGGAGGCAGTATGCCCACGGATCTCCCGAACGAGCGCGCCGTCAGGAAGCCGGGATCGCTGGAGCTCGATCCCACGGGCGAGGGCATCGCGATCGACGAGACCGCACGTCTGATCGCGTCCAACAAGGTGGAGGGCACCGCCGTCTACGACCGCGGCGGCCGGCATCTCGGCGCCGTCCACAACTTCATGGTGGACAAGGTCTCGGGGCAGGTCGCCTACGCGGTGCTGGCCTTCGGCGGCTTCCTGGGGCTCGGCGAGAATCACCACCCGCTGCCGTGGCGGGCGCTGACCTACAGCACGGAACTCGGCGGCTACGTCGTGGACATCGATCCGGGGGTGCTGGCCGGCGCCCCGAGCCACGCGGCGGGCGAGGACGGCTTCGCCGATCCGGCCTACGGGGGCCGGGTGGACGATTTCTACGGACGCCGCGCGCCGACCGCCTGAGCCGCGCTCAGAACTTCCCGCCGAGACCGACGCCGCCGCCGGAGGACATGGTCGGGCTCATCGAGCCGCCGCTGCTGCTGCGGACCTCGTTGCCCTCGATGTCCTCGCGGCGGATGCGGCGCTCGCCCGCCTCGGCGGTGCGGCTCCCCGCGCCGGCGCTCTTCGGCAGGGCGAGCTGGCGGGTCGGAGCGGTCTGGAGCGGGCGGCCCTCCTGGTCGACGGTCGCGGTGCGCGCCTCGCGTCCCGGGATCGAGCCGCGCAGGGAGGGGGGCAGGCCGACGTCGGTGGCCGGCATCACCCCGCCGCCGCCGCCCAGCGCTTGGCAGCCGGCGAGCCCGGCGCCCGCGAGCGCGGCGGCCAGGGCGAGGGCGCAGGTGCGTCCTGAGGGCGGGGTTGCGGGCATGTCTGAAGTCCTCGAACGGAGGCCGCGGTGGCATCCGCGGCTCGCGTGGTTGTCCGGGCCTCTACGCGCGGCTTGCGGCGAAAAACAGACGTCCGGCGCGGGATCACCCGCATGAGTGGTGCGCCGGGGCGCGATGAGGCGCGGAACTTGCGGACCGTTGCCCGCGGTCCACAATTCGCCCAGGTCGGCGGGCAGGGTCGCCGCGGCGGCCGGCACCGGGACCGGTCTGCCGCGGCGACGCCGGCATCCGGTCCGACCGGGCGCCCCTTCCAGAGGTCGACACGTGCTCAGAACCAGTCGGATGATCGCGGCCGCGAGCCTCGCCCTGTGGGCGTCGGGCACTGCGGCGCAGACCCAGCCGCCGGGCGGCGAGGGTCCCTCCGGCTCGCCGACGCCCGCACCGGTGGCGCCCGCCGCTCCGGTCGCCCCCCCTGCCCCGGTCGCGACCCCGGCCCCGGCCGTGCCGTCCGCGCCTCCCGCGGCGGCGCAGCAGGGGACGCCGGCCACCGTCCTCGACACCCAGGATTACGAGAGCCTGCTCGGCCGCAGCGTGCGCAGCGCCGGCGGCGACGAGCTCGGCCGCGTCATCGACGTGATCATCGACAAGGAGGGACATCCGCGGGCCGCCATCATCGATTTCGGCGGCTTCCTCGGGGTCGGCTCGCGCAAGATCGCCGTCGACTGGCGGGCCCTGCGCTTCACGGCCGACAGCGGCAAGGAGCGCCGCCTCTCCGTCGCCCTGACCCGCAACCAAGTCCGCGTCTCGCCGGAGTACAAGTCCGGCGAGCCGATCGTCGTCCTCGGCCCGGCGAGCCCGTCCGGCCCGCCACCGGAGGGCGAGGCCGCCGCCGCGACGCAGGCGGCCCCCCAGCAGGCCCCCCCGGTCCAGGCCCCTGCCCAGTCGCCGCCCCAGGCCGCCCAGGCGACGCCCGCGCCCGCCCCGGCCGCCCCCGCGCCGGCCCAGAAACCCGCGCCCGAGAAGGCGCCCGATAAATGACGGTGGCCCGGTTGAAGCCGCGTCCCGTCCCCGCGCCGCGCGAGCGCGACGTGTCCCGCCAGGAGATCCGCGCCCGGCCCGCGCGCCTGAAGGAGCCGCCATCCGAGGCGACGCGCGAGGCGGGTCACGGGCCGTGGCCCGGGCCCCGCGCCGCCGCGGCCGGGCAGGCGGTCTCGCTCGGCAGCCGCCGCGGCCTGGACGCGTTCGCCTTCTTCGTCGCCAACCTCCAGACCGGCTTCGGGCCGTTCCTCGCCGTCTACTTCTCCCAGGCGAAGTGGACCCAGTCCGACATCGGTTTCGCGCTCACCGTGGGCAGCCTCGTCGGCCTGCTGGGGCAGGTGCCCGGCGGCGCCTTCGTCGACGCGGTGCGATCGAAGCGGTTCGCGGCCGGCGTCGCGGTGGTCGGCATCTCCGGGAGCGCCCTCGCGCTCGCCGTCTGGCCGAACTTCCTGGTCGTCCTGCTGGCGATGGCGCTGCACTCGGCGGCGAGCTGCGTCCTGACGCCCGCGATCGCCGCGATCAGCATCGGCCTCGTCGGCCATGCGCGGGCCGGCGAGCGGCTCGGGCGCAACGCCAGCTTCCAGGCGCTCGGCAACGCGCTCGCCGCCGCCGGCATGGGCGCCTGCGGCTACTACCTCTCGAACGGCGCGGTCTTCTACCTCACCGCTGCGCTGGTCGTGCCGACGATCATGGCCCTGTCCGCGATCCGCGCCGACGAGATCGACGCCAATGCCCGCGCCGGGGAGACGCCCCGCGCCGAGGAGCGTGTCCGCGCGCAGGAGGCGGAGCACGCCCCGGCCGCGCGGCCGGCGACCGGGCGCGACGCCCTGCGCGCCCTGCTCGGCAACCGCGGCCTCCTCGCCTTCGGCGGCTGCATGGTGCTGTTCTTCCTGGCCAACGCGGCGATGCTGCCGCTGGTCGGCAGCGTCCTGACCCTTCGGGCGAGCGAGACCGCCACCGCCCTGGTGGCCGCCTGCATCATGGTCCCGCAGGCGGTGCTCGCCCTGCTCGCCCCCGCGGTCGGGCGGGCGGCCGAGCGCTTCGGGCGCTACCCCGTCCTGCTCGTGGGCTTCGCGGCCCTGCCCCTGCGCGGGCTGCTGTTCGCCTACACGACCAACCCCTACGGCCTCGTCGCCATCCAGATGCTCGACGGCGTCTCGGCCTCGGTGCTCGGGGTGATGGTGCCGCTGATCGTCTCGGACCTCACCCGCGGCACCGGCCGGTTCAACCTCGCGCTCGGCGCGGTCGGCACGGCGATGGGCATCGGCGCGGCGCTCTCGACCTCGTTCGCGGGCGTCATGGCGGACCGGCTCGGCAGCCACAGCGCCTTCCTCGGCCTCGCGCTGGTCGGATTCGCCGCCTTCCTGCTGGTGGCCCTGATCATGCCCGAGACCCGCGCGGAGCCGGACGAGGCCTGAACCAGGCGGCCCCGGACCGGCTTGTCCGTCGAGGGCCCGTGCGACGCGGTCCTTGCGGGGACGGCTTCAAGCGGCGTTCAGCTTGAGCGGATAAAAGCGCGCGCGGCGGGCGCGCGGGTGCAACATATGGCAACGCTGTCGCGTTGGCGCTGCGGATCGGTGCGTCCCTCGTCGCAGGCGCACACCCCAGCCGCCGCCCGCCAGTGCAGCGTGAACACGGAATGGTCACCGCGATGGAAGAGCTCCACCGATACGCCGATAGGCCCTTCGCCTTCGTGGGTCGGTATCTCCGGCGCCGCTGGCTGCCCCATCTCGTGATCCTGCTCTCCGTGCTCGGCGCGGTCGGCTTCTCCGTCTCGACCGACTACGCCCTCAAGGGCGTGGTCGACGCCCTGACCAAGGGCCCCGGCCCGGCCAATACCGGGATCTGGAGCGCGCTCACCGTCCTCATCATCTTCATCGCGGTCGATAACATGCTCTGGCGCGTGGCGGCGCTGACCGGGGCCTTCACCTTCGTGGGCGTGACCGGCGACATCCGGCGCGACCTGTTCAGGCACCTCACCGGCCACTCGCCGACCTTCTTCTCGGACCGGCAGCCCGGCACCCTGGCCTCGCGCATCACGGCGACCTCGAACGCGATCTTCACGGTCGAGAACATGTTCGTGTTCAACGTGATGCCGCCGACGGTCGCCGCCTTCGGCTCGATCGCCTACATCGCCACCGTCAGCCTGCCGATGGCCGGCATCCTCGCCGGCGTGTTCGCCGCCGTGGTCGTGCTGATGTTCAAGATGGCCTCGGCCGGCAAGCCGCTGCACCACGACTTCGCCGCCAAGGCCGCGAGCGTCGACGGCGAGATGGTCGACCTCGTCGGCAACATGTCGCTCGTGCGCGCCTTCTCGGCCTTCAAGCGCGAGGGCGTCCGGTTCGAGGGCACCATCGCCACGGAGATGCGGGCCCGCCGCTCCTCGCTCCTGTACCTGGAGAAGCTGCGCATCGTGCACGCGGTGCTCACCGTGCTGGCGATCCTCGGGCTGCTCTACTGGTCGATCCGCCTGTGGGAGGCCGGTCAGGCCACCAACGGCCAGGTCGTGCTGGTCTGCACGCTCGGCATCCGCATCCTCGCCGCGACCCGCGACCTCGCCGTGGCGCTGGTCGATGCCACCCAGCACACCGCACGGCTCTCGGAGGCGCTGCACACCCTGCTCCAGCCGCACGACCTCGTCGATCACCCGGAGGCGGAGCCGCTGACCGGCCAGGGCGCCAAGATCGACTTCGAGCACGTCGCCTTCAGCTACCCCGACGGCCGCAGCGTGTTCACCGACTTCGACCTCTGCCTCGAACCGGGCCAGCGGGTCGGGCTGGTCGGCAAGTCGGGCGGCGGCAAGTCGACCCTGTTCTCGCTGCTCCAGCGCTTCTACGACGTGCAGTCGGGCACGATCCGCATCAACGGCCAGGACATCGACCGCGTCACCCTCGACTCCCTGCGGGAGGCGATCACCGTCGTGCCGCAGGACGTGTCGATGTTCCACCGGACGCTGCGCGAGAACATCCGCTACGGCCGCCCCGACGCGACCGACGAGGAGGTCTGGGCGGCGGCCGAGGCGGCGCACTGCACCGACTTCATCAAGGCCCTGCCCGAGGGCTTCGACACCATCGTCGGCGACCGCGGCGTCAAGCTGTCGGGCGGCCAGCGCCAGCGCATCGCCATCGCCCGGGCGATCCTCAAGAACTCGCCGATCCTGCTCCTCGACGAGGCGACCTCGGCGCTCGACGCCGAATCGGAGGAGGCGATCCGCCACGCGCTCGCCAACCTGATGCGCGGCCGCACGGTGATCGCCATCGCCCACCGCCTCTCGACGCTTCAGGACTTCGACCGGATCGTGGTGCTGGAGGGCGGCCGCATCGTCCAGGACGGCTCGCCGGAGAAGCTGACCCATCTCGACGGCTTCTTCCGCGAGCTGATGAAGAAGGAATCGATGTCGATGGCCCGGGCCGCCGCCTGATTCCCTTTCGGAACCGGACCGGGGCGTCCGGCGGTTCCGGCGCCATCCTTGCCTGTCGGGCGGCATATGCCGCCGCGGCCCGAGCCGGTGCCGCCTCCAGAACGAGCCGAGCCGTGCCCGACCTCGACAGCGTGGTCCGAGAGATCTCGGAGGAGATGGCCGCCCGCGCCGACCGCGGCGCGGTGGCCGACTACATCCCCGAACTCGCCCACGTCGATCCGGGCCGGTTCGGCCTCGCGGTGATCGACGCCGACGGGCGGCTCTCGGCGGGCGGCGACAGCGAGACCCTGTTCTCGATCCAGAGCATCTCGAAGGTGTTCACCCTGACGCTGGCGCTCGGCATGGTCGGCGACCGGCTGTGGAAGCGCGTCGGCCGCGAGCCGTCCGGCAACCCGTTCAACTCCATCGTCCAGTTGGAGCGGGAACGCGGCGTGCCGCGCAACCCGTTCATCAACGCCGGCGCCATTGCCGTCACCGACGTGATCCTCTCCGGCCACGAGCCGCGGGAGGCGCTCGGCGAGATCCTGCGCTTCATGCAGTTCCTGGCACAGGACCAGACGATCACCATCGACGCGACGGTGGCGGCCTCCGAGAAGCGCACGGGCTTCCGCAACACCGCGCTCGCCAACTACATGCGGTCGTTCGGGGTGATCGAGAACCCGGTCGACTACACGCTCGGCGTCTACTTCCACCACTGCGCCATCGCCATGACTTGCCGCCAGCTCGCCGCCGCCGGCCGGTTCCTGGCGCACAACGGCCGCAACCCCTCGACCGGCCATTCCGTGGTCTCGCCGGAGCGGGCGCGCCGCATCAACGCGATCATGCTGACCTGCGGCCACTACGACGGCTCGGGTGAGTTCGCCTACCGGGTCGGCCTGCCGGGCAAGAGCGGCGTCGGCGGCGGCATCCTGGCGGTTGCCCCCGGCCGCGCCTCGATCGCGGTCTGGTCGCCGGGCCTCGACGAGGCGGGCAACTCCCATCTCGGCCGGATCGCGCTGGAACGGCTGACGCAGCGCATGGGCTGGTCGGTCTTCGGCGCCTGAAGCCCCGCTCGCGTCGGGGCTTGCGGAGGCCCGCGTTCCGCGGCACTGGCGCTGCCGGGAGGCGGACACGATGGACGGGACGACGATGGCGGCCGCGCGGGGACCCGGGGCTGAACGCGATCCCGGCGCGATCGTCGCCCGCCTCGACCGCCTGCCGCCGACCCGCACCGTCTGGCGGCTGGTGGCGCTGCTCGGCCTCGGCTTCTTCTTCGAGCTCTACGACCTGCTGTTCACCGGCTTCGTCGCCCCCGGCCTCGTCAAGGCCGGGATCCTGACGCCGACCACCCCCGGCCTGTTCGGCGCGAGCGGGGTGGCCGGCTTCGTCGCCGCCCTGTTCACCGGCCTGTTCATCGGCACGATCGCTTGCGGCTGGCTCGCCGACCGGTTCGGGCGGCGGGCGATCTTCACGTGGTCGCTCCTGTCCTACACCGCCGCCAACCTCGTGATGGCCTGCCAGACCGACGCCTTCGGCCTCAACCTGTGGCGGCTGATCGCCGGCATCGGCCTGGGGCTCGAGATGGTCACCATCGGCAGCTACCTGTCCGAGCTGGTGCCGAAGGCGATCCGCGGCCGCGCCTTCGCCCTGTGCCAGGGCATCGGCTTCTGCGCGGTGCCGACCGTCGCGTTCCTGTCCTACCTGCTGATCCCGGCCGCGCCGTTCGGGGTCGACGGCTGGCGCTGGGTGGTGCTGATCGGCGCCTCCGCGGCGGTCGGGGTCTGGTGGATCCGGCGCGAACTGCCGGAGAGCCCGCGCTGGCTGGTCGAGCGCGGGCGGATCGCGGAGGCCGAGGCGGTGATGGCCCGCCTCGAAGCCCGCGTCGCCGCGGAGTACGGCAAGCCGCTGCCCGCCCCGGCGCCGCCGGAACCGCCGCGGCCGCGGAGCACCTTCGCCGACCTGTGGGTGCCGCCCTACCGCCGCCGGACGCTGATGATGGCGGGCTTCAACGTGTTCCAGACGGTGGGATTCTACGGCTTCGCCAACTGGGTGCCGACCCTGCTGATCGCGCAGGGCATCACCGTCACGTCGAGCCTCGCCTACACGGCGCTGATCGCGCTCGCCGCCCCCGTGGGCCCGCTGCTCGGGCTGCTGATCGCCGACCGGTTCGAGCGCAAGCACATCATCGTCGCCGCCTGCCTCGTCTACATCGCCTGCGGCCTGTCCTTCACCCTGACGCGGGACGTGACCGCCATCGTCGCCCTCGGGATCGGGCTGACGCTCGCCTCCAACACGCTCTCGTTCAACTACCACACCTACCAGGCCGAGCTGTTCCCGACCGCGATCCGGGCGCGGGCGGTGGGCTTCGTCTATTCCTGGAGCCGGTTCTCGGCGATCTTCACGGGCTTCATCATCGCCTTCGTCCTGCGCGAGGGCGGCACGTCGGCCGTGTTCCTGTTCATCTCGGCGGCGATGCTGGCCGCCGGGACACTCGTGGGCCTGCTCGGGCCGCGCACCCGCGACGTCGCCCTGGAGAAGATCGCGCACTGACGGGACGCGCCGGCCCGTGCTAGGCTGAGGTCATGACGGCGGATCCGATCCCGAAGGCGCGGATGACGGTCGACGAGTTCCTCGTCTGGGCCGAGGGCAGGCCCGGGCGCTACGAGCTGCTGGATGGTGAGGTGATCGCGATGTTGCCGGAGCGGGCGCGGCACGCGCTCGTCAAGTTCGCGGCGCAGTCGGCGCTTCACGCCGCCATCGGCCGCGCGGCCCTGCCGTGCCGCATGTTCCCCGATGGCATGACCGTCCGCATCGACGCCGCCAAGGCTTACGAACCGGACGCCCTCGTCCATTGCGGCCCGCCCGTCGATCCCGACGCGGTGGAGATCCCGAATCCCGTCATCCTCCTCGAAGTCCTCTCGCCCACCACCCGGGCCGTCGATCTCGGCTCGAAGCTCGTCGGCTATTTCGGGCTCCCGAGCGTCGAGCACTACCTGATCCTCGATCCCGTGGGGCGCCGGGTGATCCACCACCGCCGCGGCGCGGGGGATCTGATCGAGACGCGCATCGTCGGCGACGGCACCCTCGCCCTCGATCCCCCCGGCCTGACCCTGCCGGTCGCCGCGCTGTTCGCCGACGCCTGACCCGGCCTTGATCCCGCCCGGCCCCGGTGCCACAGGCGGCGCGACCCCGACCCGAATCAGGACCGCCGGATGACCGCCTCCCTCGACCTCCTCGTCCTCGGCAACGCCATCGTCGACGTGATCGCCCGGACCGACGAGGGCTTCCTCGCCGCGCAGGGGGTGACCAAGGGGGCGATGCAGCTCGTTGACGAGGACCGCGCCGAGGGCCTGTTCCGGGCGATGGGCCCGGCCACGATCGTGTCGGGCGGCTCGGGGGCCAACACCGCCGTCGGCGCGGCGATGCTGGGTGCCAAGACCGGCTTCGTCGGCAAGGTCCGCGACGACGAACTCGGCGGCCTGTTCAGCCACGACCTGACGGCCACCGGCGTCGGCTTCTCGGTGCCGCCCGCGGCCGAAGGGCCGGCCACCGCCCGCTGCTTCGTCCTCGTCACGCCGGACGGCGAGCGGACGATGAACACCTATCTCGGCGCCTGCCAGGGGCTCGGCCCGGACGACGTCGACGCGGCGCTCGTGGCCAGCGCCCGGGTCGTCTACCTCGAAGGCTATCTCTGGGATCCGCCGGCCGCCAAGGACGCGTTCCGCAAGGCGGTCGAGATCGCCCACAAGGCCGGCAACGCCGTGGCGCTCACCCTCTCCGACGCGTTCTGCGTCGGCCGCTACCGGGACGAGTTCCTGGGGCTGATCCGCGACGGCAGCATCGACATCCTGTTCGCCAACAGCGGCGAGTTGCAGAGCCTGTACGAGACCGACGACGCCGACGCGGCGGTGGCGCGCCTGCGCGACGAGCGCAACGGCCGCGGCCGGCACCTGCTCGGCCTCGTCACCCGCTCCGAGCAGGGCGCGCTGGTGGTGCAGGGCGGCGAGGTCCGCTCGGTCCCGGCAAGCCCGGTGCGGGCGGTGGTCGACACCACCGGCGCGGGCGACCTGTTCGCCGCCGGCTTCCTCGCCGGCCACGCCCGCGGCCTCGACCACGTGACCAGCGCCCGGATCGGCGCGCTCGCCGCGGCCGAGGTGATCCAGCACATCGGCGCCCGCCCGCAGGCCGACCTCGTCGGACTGGCCAAGGAGCGCGGGCTGCTCTGAGGGGGCGGCGGCGCGCCGCGCCCTCCCCGGAAGCGCCCCTCCCACCAGCCCCCCTCATCCTGAGGTGCCCGCGCAGCGGGCCTCGAAGGAGCCCTCCAGCCGGCCGCGCGATCCCTGGAGCCCTCCTTCGAGGCCGCTCGCGCGGCACCTCAGGATGAGGTCGTTTTTTGGGATGGGCCGGGTCTGCGCCGCAGCCCGCCTTCCGGACACGCGTTCTCGCCCCCACCCGCTTGCGCGCCGGGGACATGGCCCAATTGGAACAGGGGACGCGGGACGCCGCGCGAGCCCTGGTCGTGTGACACACGCGGAAGCCGGCCCCCGCGGCGCCCCGTGGCCGACGCCCCCCGTCACCGGGGCCGCCGGCCATCTTGTCGTCGCGGTGTCTTCCAGCCCGCCCGGTCTACGCCCGCACGTGAGCGGTCTCGGCCAGGGCGCCCGGCCCAGGAAGCATCGCTGCTCCCGGCTCGCGCCCCCGGAACCCGCATCGTCGCTGGGGCTTTGCAGCCCGGCCCGTGCCCGTAGTGGCATGCGGGCCCGCAGTCTTACCTCAGGATCGGCCCAGGATGGGGTCCGGGCGCGGCTCATTTGGTGCCGCGCCGGGCGCGTACGCCCCTGCCTCCATGCCCGCACCCGAGCCGTCCCGCACCGGACGCGCCGCCCGGGGCGGCGACGACCGAAGTCGCCGACGCGGGCACCGCCCCGCC
>NZ_JAUYZI010000040.1 GCF_030700245.1 Methylobacterium amylolyticum | reverse complement strand
GAGGGGCTGGCGGGTCTGCGCGACCGCCAGGCACCGGGCCGCTCCGCCAAGCTGACGCCCGAGCAGAAGCAGCAACTGGCGGCCCTGGTCGAGGCGGGGCCGGACGTCGACAAGGATGGCGTCGTGCGCTGGCGCCGGGTCGACCTGCAGGCGCGGATCAAGGAGTTGTTCGGGGTCGAGATGCACGAGCGCACGGTCGGCAAGCACCTGGCGGCACTGGGCTTCGTGCGGCTGTCGGTGCGCCCGCAGCATCCCAAGGCCACCGACGAGACCCAGCAGGCTTTTAAAAAAACTTCGCCGCGCGCGTGGCGGAGATCCTGCCCGAGCCCGCCCGCGACAAGCCGCTCGAGATCTGGTTCCAGGACGAGGCGCGCGTCGGCCAGCAGGGCACGCTGACGCGGGTCTGGGCGCGCAAGGGCACGCGCCCGCGGGCGCCGCGCGACCAACGCTACAAGTGGACGTATGTGTTCGGGGCGGCCTGCCCAGCGCGCGGCACCAGCGCGGCCCTGGTGCTGCCGACGGTCAACACCACGATGATGTCGCTGCATCTGGCTGAGATCAGCAAGCAGGTCGCGCCCGGCGCGCACGCGATCCTGGTTCTGGACGGTGCCGGCTATCACGGCACCGCCAAGACGCGCCGACCGCGTGGCCTGGTGGTCCCGGACACCATCACGTTGCTCCACCTGCCGGCCTCATCGCCCGAGCTGAACCCGATGGAGCTGGTCTGGCAGTACCTGCGCCAGAACAAGCTCGCCAACCGGGTCTTCCGCGACTACCGACAGATCGTCGACGCCTGCTGCGACGCTTGGAACTTCTTCGCCAACGACCCAGACCTCGTTACATCCATGACCTCGCGTGACTGGGCACAGGTCAACATCTAGGGCCATTGGTATGATCCGGATCCGGCGCGGTCCTAGAGGCCCTGCGGCTCGACCAGGGCAGCCAGCAGAGCGTGCCGGGGTGAGGCGAACGGATCGACGACCGTCACGCCGCCCCATGTGAAGCCGTCCTGAAGATCCTCCGTCAGCAGCAATCGGCAGCCGGCATGCGAGGCGGCGGACAGGATGACGGCATCCCAGATGCCGAGACGATGGTCCGTCGCGAGGTCGAGGGCCTTCAGCATCGTTTCGGGTGCCGTCCCGATGACCGGGAACGCGTCGCGCCAACTGAGGAGCGCGTCCCTGGCATCGTCCCGCGACCGCCCGGCCTTGCGCACCAGCACATTGAACAGTTCGCCCAGGACCTGAACCGGAATGACGGCGGCGTCCCGAGGCAGATCGCGGATCAGCGCGAGGACGACATCGCGCTTCGCGCCGCCGTTCACGCCCTCCGCGTAGGCCAGGATGTTGGTGTCGAGCGCGACCGTCACCGTTCGGACCCGTAGAGCTCGTCGCGCGTCCAGCGATCGATCTCGACGGGTGTTTGGCGTGCGAGCCGGGAGAACAGACTCGCACGGGCCCCGGCTGTCGAGGCGTCGGATCGGGAGCCCTCGGGCGCGCCGGCCGGAACGATGCGCGCGATGGGACGTCCTTCGCTCGTCACGACGTAGCTGTGCCCCTCGCGCGCGCCGCGCAGGAGGCGGGACAGGTCGCGATCGGCGTCCGCCACCGAAACGGCTTCGTCCACGGCGGAACCTCCTTCGGCGCTCACAGGGCGCATCCTGACGGCGAAGCGGCCCACGCGGCAAGCCCCGCGGTTCGCCCGGCGACGGATCTCGACCGCAGCGGATAGGGGCTTCGCGTCACGCGGACGCCCGGACCCCGGATCCGCCGCGCGCCGCGTCCCACAGGTTGGCCAGATCGACGAAACCCGCCACCGGCACCTCCTCCGCCCGGGCGGTCTCGGGGATGCCGGCCGCCGCGAGCAGGGGGGCGGGATCCGTGCCGAGGCTCTTCAAACTCTGGCGCAGCATCTTGCGGCGCTGGCCGAAGGCCGCTCGGGTCACCGCCTCCAGGGCGCCGGCCCGGCAGGGCAGGGGATCGGCGCGCGGCACGAGGCGCACCACGCTCGACGTGACCTTGGGCGGCGGTACGAAGGCGGAGGGCGCCACATCGAACAGGATGTCGGCCCGCGTGCGCCAGCCGCACAGCACGCCGAGCCGGCCGTAATCGGCCCGCGCGCCCTCGTCGGCGACGATCCGCTCGGCCACCTCGCGCTGGAACATCAGCACCGCCTGATCCCACCAGGGCGGCCACGCCGGTCCGTCGAGCCAGCCGGTCAGCAGGGCGGTGCCGACGTTGTAGGGGAGGTTGGCCACGATCCGCGCGGGCCCCGTGCCGACCAGCGGGCGCGGGTCGAAGCCGAGGGCGTCGGCATCGACGACCTCCAGGCGCCCCGGGTAGCGCGCGGCGATCTCGGCGAGCGCCGGCAGGGCGCGGGGGTCGCGCTCGATCGCCACGACGCGGGCCGCGCCCTCGGCGAGCAGCGCCCGGGTGAGGCCGCCGGGGCCCGGCCCGACCTCGACCACGGTGACCCCCGCGAGCGGTCCGGCCGCGCGGGCGATGCGGCCGGTTAGGTTGAGGTCGTAGAGGAAGTTCTGGCCCAGCGCCTTGCGCGGTTCGAGCCCGTGCCGGGCCACGACCTCGCGCAGGGGCGGCAGCCCGTCCGGGGCGCTCACAGCTCGTCCTCGGGATCGAAGTGCCGCGCCCCGAGCGGGCGCGGGCGCCCGGCATAGACGTTGAACGGGATCACCGCCGCCGTCTCCGCGGCCGGCGCCGACGCCGCCGCGAGGCGGTCGGCCAGCCGCAGCGCGGCGATCAGGCTGTCCGGCCGCGCCACCCCCTGCCCGGCGATGTCGAAGGCGGTGCCGTGATCGGGGGAGGTGCGCACGAAGGGCAGGCCCAGCGTCACGTTCACCCCCTCGTCGAAGGCGAGCGTCTTGGCCGGGATCAGCGCCTGGTCGTGGGTCGGGGCGAGGGCGACGTCGTAGGTCTCCCGGGCGCGGGCGTGGAACAGGGTGTCGGCGGGCAGCGGCCCGCGGATGTCGATGCCCTCGGCGCGCAGGCGCGCGACCGCCGGGGCGAGCACGTCCCGGTCCTCGTGGCCGATCGTGCCGGCCTCGCCCGCGTGGGGGTTGAGCCCGGCGAGCACCAGCCGCGGCTCCGGCAGGCCGAAGCGCTGCCGCAGGTCCCGGGCGACGACCCGCGCGGTCTCCTCGACCAGCGCCTGGGTCAGCAGGTCCGGCACCGCTCTGACGGGCACGTGGATCGTCACCGGCACCACGGCCAGGGCGTCGCTCCAGATCATCATGACCGGGCGCGGCGCCGCGCGGCCCGGGGGCACCGCGAGGGCGGCGAGGAACTCGGTGTGGCCGGGATGGGCGAAGCCGGCGCGGGTCAGGACGAACTTGGCGATCGGGTTCGTCACCACCGCGCTCGCGCGGCCGGCCTGCACGAAGGCCACGGCGGCGGTGATCGACTCGATCGTGGCCCCGGCCCAGGCCGCGTCGGGGGCGCCGGGCTCGGCCGCGACCACGGCCCCGCTCGGCAGCGGCACCACCGGCAGGGCGCGGGGGAAGACCTCCGCCGCGGTCTCGGGATCGACCTCGGCGACGGGTACGAGGCGGTCGAGGCGGTGGGCGAGGCGCTCGACGAAACCTGGATCGCCCACGAGGAAGAACGGCGGCAGCGGCTCGGGCCCGCCGCGGGCGAGCCACGCGGCGAGCGCGAGTTCCGGCCCGATTCCGGCCGGGTCTCCGAGGGTGAGGGCGAGGGGCGGCATGCCGCCCCTATAGCGCGTGCCCGGCGGGACCGTCCGAAAAAACCGAGAGCCGTTCTTGATCCCGTTGGGCACGGTACACGACGGTGCGTGCCGGGCGGCGCATCCGACCCTGTTCCTCATCCTGAGGTGCCGCGGAGCGGCCTCGAAGGAGGACTCCAGGGATCGCGCGGCTGGCTGGAGGGCTCCTTCGAGGCCTCCGCTTCGATCCGGCACCTCAGGATGAGGGGTCTGATGGGATCCGCGGGGCTGCACCCCGGACTGTCGTGTACTTTGCGCGTTGCGATCGTGCACGGCGCCAGCCGTCTGTTTCGACGCGCTCTGTCGTCGAACCGGCATCCACTTCGGCGGAGAGCGCTCTAGCGGGCCGAGGCGATGCCGTCGGAGGTCGTGGCGGTGCCGACGTTCTGGCGCAGATCCGCCTCGCCGAGCGTCTTTAGCTCGACGCGCAGGAGCACGGTCTGGTTGCGCTCGCGCACGCCGGTCGCGGTGGCGATCGGCGAGTTGATGTAGTTCACCGAGACCGTGGTGCACTCGTCCTGGTAGCCGCCGCCGAAGCTCGCCCCGGCCACGTAGAACCGGCCGGGATTCTGGTAGAGCGGCACCGCGCCGATCGGGTTGGCGATGTAGCTCGTCAGCGCGTCGTTGTAGGTGTTGCGCACGTCGAGGTAGTGCGTGAGGTCGACGAGCACCGAGCCCGACACGAACCAGTTCGGGGTGATGTTGTAGGTCGCCGAGGCGGTGATGCCCTCGCGGTAGCGGCTGTAGCCGAGCAGCGGCTGGGCCTCGTAGTACGAGTAGAAGGCCGACAGTGACAGCGGCGCGAACGGCGCGAAGCGGGCGGTCACGCCGGTCTCGAAGCGGGCGACGTGGAAGTTCGACTGGTCGAACCGTGCCCGGCTGATGAAGGTGATGTTCTGGTTCGGCGAGACCTGGAACCGCCCGACGAAGTCCGAGCGCCGGGTCTCCAGCCCCGACTCGAGGCCCGTGTTGGCGAGGTCGCCGCGGCGGAACGAGTTGACGCCGGCGAGCTGGATCGACTCCCCGAACAGGATGTTGGTGTACCAGCCCGAGGGCGTCACCACCGAGTACTGCGCGCCGAGATTGGTGCGCACGCCGCCCTCCACCCGGTCGTAGCCCGAGAACTTGTCCCACTCGAACAGCGAGGTGTCGTCGAAGACGAGGCTCTGCGCGTCCTCGTTGGGCAGGCGGCCGATCCGGGTCTCGGAGGGGCGCACCAGTACCTGCCCGATCGGCTCCAGGGTGTGGACGCCGAGCCCGCCGAAATTGGCCACGAACGGGTAGCGGTAGTCGAGGCCGACGGTGGGCATCACCCGGCCCGCGAAGCCGTCGTCGATCTTGGCGACCGCGGGGGCGAGCTCGTTCTGGTAACCCGACAGGCTCGGGTTCACGAAGAACGCGTCGAGGCGCAGCGACGCGAACGGCGTGAACTTCTGACCCCAGTCGTCGATGAAGCTGCGCCGCCAGGAGAGCTGCGCCGAGGCGCGGGTGTCGGTCCCGGCCAGGCCCTGGATCAGGCAGGTGCCGCGGGCGAACACGGTGCAGGTCTGGTAGAGCGGGAAGCTCACGCCGTTGACGGAGGGCGAGAACAGGTACGAGGCGGTCCGCGGCAGGCCCTGGTACTGGGTGGTCTCGCGGGTCAGGCTGGTGATGTTGCCCTGGAACCGGACCTCGCCGCCGATCTCCGGCGGCCCGTTGACGCGCTTGTCGTAGTCGATCACCGGGGCGACGATCGGCTGCTGCTTCTGCCAGTCGAAGCTCGACAGGCCCTTGAAGTAGAAGGCCCGCATGTCGAACCACGAGCGGTCGCCCTGGCCGGTGAGGTAGGCGGTCGAGACGGCCTCGCGGAAATAGTCCGTGGTGATCGTCTGGTTGCGGATCCGGTAGTTGTCGAGGAACCACTTGTCGGTGACGCCGACGAGGTCCCAGCCGGTGCGCCAGCGGTCGTTGATGTAGAAGCGGCCCTGGCTCTCGACCGAGCCGCGGAAGTCGCGCTCGCCCGCCCCGAGCGGGCTCGGCAGGAACGCCGAGGGCGTGGTCTGCGAGATGCCCGACAGGCGGATGTTGTAGAAGCCGGTGTCGAGCCGGTGCCGGAACTCGGCCTGGGCGAGCAGGCCCTGGCGGCTGAGCAGGGTCGGCGTCAGGGTCAGGTCGTAGTTCGGCGCGAGGTCGACGAAGTAGGGCAGCGACACGCCCCGCCCGAGCGGCGTCGAGGAGACGAAGCGCGGGGTCAGGAAGCCGGTCTTGCGCCGCACCGTCGGGTCGGGCGCCTCGAAATAGGGCAGGTAGGCCACCGGGATCCCGGCGACCTCCAGGGTCGATTCCTCGAAGTAGACCGTGTGGGTCTCGTTGTTGTGGATGATCTTCTGCGCGCGGATCTGCCAGAGCGGCGGCGTCTCCGGCGCATTCTTGCACGGCTCGCAGGCGGTGTAGCTGCCGTAGTCGAAGCTCGTCTGCTCGCCGCCGACGCGCTCGGCCCGGGGCGCCGAGAAGCGGGTGCGGACCGTCTCGCCGCGGCGCTCCACCGTCTGCTGGACGCGGAGCTGGTCGATGAAGCCGGTCTTGAAATCGTCGGTCAGCTCCATCCGCGCGCCGGTCACCACGCCGCCGTCGGCCTCGGTGAGGCGGACGTTGCCCTCGGCGAAGACGCGGCCGGTGCCGCGGTCGTAGCGGACCCGGTCGGCCTGGAGGGTGCGCGGGCCGTAATGCAGCTCGGCGTTGCCGCGGGCGGTGACGGTGTTGCGGTCGTTGTCGTAGATCAGCTCGTCGGCCTCGACGAGCAGCTTCTCGCCGGGCTTGGCCGTGACCGTGGGCAGGCCCTGCGCACCCGCGCCGACGCCGCCCGCCAGCGGCAGGGCGAGCGTCAGAGCAGCCGCGAGCCCGGCGCTCCGCAGGATGTCGGCGACCTTACGCAACGCGCGTCCCAACCCCTGTGACGTGTCCCGCCACGACCCTCAAACCCGTCTCCCGTCCCCCGTGGGGCCGCGGCCTCAGCCGTCTTCCTGGTACAGAAGCGTGAGCGTACCGAGAAGACTCCCTACCACGGCCGGGAACCACGCCGCCACCGGCGCGGCCACGAGCCCGGAGGCGCCGAGGCCCTCCATGACCTGACGGACGACGTAGAGGGCGAAGCCCGCCGCGACGCCGCCGAGGACGAGTTTACCGACGCCACCAAAGCGGAAGAACCGTAAGGAAACGGTTGCCGCCACGATAACCATAGCCACGAACAGAATCGGCCTCGCCCACAGGACATCGTACTGGAGGCGGTAGCGGGTGGCATCCAGCCCGGCCCGCTCCGTCCGCGCGATGGTCGCCGGGAGTTGCCAGAAGGGCACAGATTCCGGCGGGGTGAAGCGCTGGCGCACCTGCCCCGGGTCGAGATTCGAGGCGATCAGGTAGGTGTCGTAGGCCTCCGGCGGCTCGTCCGGGCGCAGCAGCCGCGCGTCGGCGAGTTCCCAGTAGCCGTCGTGCAGGGTGGCGGTGGCGGCCACGATCTGCGCGGCGAACCGGCCCGCCTCGTCGAAGGTGAACACCGAGACCCCCGCGAGCTGGGTCGTGCCCTCGACCGCGGTCTCGGCGCGGATGATCGCCTCGCCGTCGAGCCCCCTCTGGCGGATCCACAGGTCCTTGCCGGACGCGGCTTTCGTCGCGCGCGCGAAGATCCTGGCCTCGATCTCGGTGGAGCGCTGCTTCAGGAGCGCCGAGACCGGGTTGTAGATCCCGACCGTCACCGCCCCCAGCGCCAGCGCCACGAAGATCCCGGGCTGGAGGAATTGCCACGCCGAGATGCCGGCCGCCCGCGCCACCACCAGTTCGAGCTTGCGCGAGAGCTGGAGCAGCGCCGCCATCGAGCCGAACAGCACCGCGAACGGCAGCACCCCCTCCGCCACCGCCGGGGTGCGGTAGAGGGAGAGCTGCGCCATCAGGCCCGGGGAGGCGCCCTCGGCCTCGCCCGCCCGCCGCAGCAGCTCGACGAAGTCGAGGGTGTAGACGAGGGCGAACACGGTGATGAACACGCCGAGCACGGTCCGGACGAACCGGGCCGCGAAGTACCGTCCGAGGGTCGGTCCGATCAGCATCCGACGGGTTACCGGGCCGGCGCGAGGTTGGGGCCGCCCGGCGGGCGCCGCAGGGCGCGAGCGACCCGCGCGTTGAACGCCCGCACCCGCGCGCCCTGGAAGATCAGCAGGCTCGACAGGCCGATGGCGGCGAGCGGCACGGCGTAGACCGCGGCCACGGCGCCGGGGCTGCGCGCGGCCGCGCTCACCGCGGCGAAGCCGGCGATGCGCAGGGCGACCACCGCGAGGATCGCGGCCCCGATCGCCACGCCGCGGCCCTGCCGGGTGGTGCGCGGGTCGCCGAGCGCGGCGAAGGCGATGAACACCAGGGCGATGGGATAGAGCCACGCCGACAGCCGGTCGTGCAGCTCGGCCCGGAAGCGGCCCTTCTGGATCTGGTAGTAGCCCTCGCTCCGGTCCGGGAACAGGAGCTGCGCCGTCGAGCGCTCGCGCGGCTTGTAGATCGTGTCGGAATCCGGCGGCGCGAAGGCGGCCAGATCGATCGTGTAGCGCTCGAAGGTCAGGATCGAGGAATCGCGCGAGTCCTTCTGCTGCTGGAGCACGCTGCCGCGCTCAAGGATCAGGTAGCTCTGGCCGTCGACGTCCACCGCGTTGCCGCGCTCGGCGAGGTAGACCTTGGTCTTGCCGGCCTCGCGCCGGTCCTGGATGAACAGCCCGTCGAGGGTGCCGCCGGCCCCGCGCTCGCGGAAGTGGAAGGTGATGCCGTTGTCGAGCTGGGTGAACTGCCCCTCCTTGACGACGTTCGCGATGAAGTCGCCGCGCACCCGGGTGATCACGTCGCGCAGCTCCTGGAAGCTCGCGGGCATCACCGCGACGACGAGGAAGCCGACGAGGACGCTCACCATCAGGGCGAGCGTCAGGAACGGGCGCAGCAGGGCGCGCGGCGGCATGCCGGCGGCCGCCATGACGATCAGCTCGGAATCGCCGTTGAGCTTGTTCAGCGCGTAGATCGTGCCGATGAACAGCGCCACCGGGGCGATCACCACCACCAGCGTCGGCAGCGACAGGGCGGTGACGAACAGGAAGACGACGAGCGTCTGCCCCTTGGCGGTGACGAGGTCGAGCTCGCGCAGGGCCTGCGTCACCCAGATCGTGCCGGTGAGGCCGACGAGGCAGGCGAGGCTCGCGCCCAGCGCGATGCGGAAGATGTAGCGCTCGATCTGCCTCATCGGCCCGCCGGCCCGTCACCGCGCTCGATCCGTGGAGGCGGCGAGGAAGGGGACAAGTGGGGCGATTCGAGGGCTGCCGCGTCGCGTTGCGTTCTCCGGCTCAGCGGCTACACAGGGCGGATTGCGCATCGCGGCAGCGCGCGGGCTCGAAGACGGCGGTCAGGACGGCGGGAATGGCGGACGGTATCGACATCGGTTTCGGGCCCCTGGGGCAGGCGGGAACCGGCGACCTCGTGGTGTTCGTCGGCGACGACCTCGCCCTGGGCGGCGCCGCCCGCGACGCGCTCGGCGGGGCGGGTGCCGATCTCGTGGCCCGGGCCGCCGCCTCGGAGAAGTTCAAGGGCCGCTCGCTGAGCGCGCTCAGCCTGCCCGCGCCCGCGGGCGTCTCCGCCGACCGTCTCGTGGTGATCGGGCTCGGCAGCGAGAAGGACCGCTCCACCCTCGACTGGACGGTGCTCGGCGGCTTCACCGCCGGCAAGCTCTCCGGGCGCAGCGCCCGCGTCGTGCTGGACTGGCCGGGCACCGCCGCGACGGCCGCGCAGGCCGGCGCCTTCGCGCTGGGCGCGCGGCTGCGGGCCTACGCCTTCGAGCGCTACAAGACCAAGAAGAAGCCCGACGCCGAGGACAAGGCCGGCACCGCCCTGACCCTGCTGCTCGCCGACGCCGCGGGCGGCGGGCGCGAGGGCGAGGGCGCCCGGACGCTCGCCGAGGGCGTGATCCTCGCCCGCGACCTCGTCAACGAGCCGCCGAACGTGCTCTTCCCGGAGGAGTTCGCCCGGCGCGCCTCCGAGCTGACGCGGCTCGGCGTCGAGGTCGAGGTGCTGGAGCCCGGCCGGATGCGCGCACTCGGCATGGGCGCGCTGCTCGCCGTCGCCCAGGGCTCGGTCCGCGAGCCGCGGATCGTGCTGATGCGCTGGAACGGCGGCCCCGCCGGCGAGGCGCCGCTCGCCTTCGTCGGCAAGGGCGTGGTGTTCGATTCCGGCGGCGTGTCGATCAAGCCCGGCGGCGGCATGGAGGACATGAAGGGCGACATGGGCGGCGCCGCGGCCGTGGTCGGCGCGCTCCACGCGCTGGCCTCGCGCAAGGCCCGGTGCAACGTCGTCGGCGCCATCGGCATCGTCGAGAACATGCCGGACGGCGGCGCCTACCGCCCCTCCGACATCCTCACCTCCCTGTCCGGCCAGACGATCGAGGTGATCAACACCGACGCGGAAGGCCGCCTCGTGCTCGCCGACGTGATCACCCACGTGGTCCGCAGCGCCAAGCCGAAGCTGATCGTCGACCTCGCGACGCTGACCGGCGCGATCATCGTCGCGCTCGGCCAGGACATCGCCGGGATGTTCTCGAACGACGACGCCCTGGCGGGCAACCTCGCGGCGGCCGGCGAGGCCACCGGCGAGAAGGTCTGGCGGATGCCGCTGATCCCCGCCTACGACAAGGCGATCGACTCGAAGTTCGCCGACATGAAGAACACCGGCGGCCGCCACGGCGGCGCCGCCACCGCGGCCTCGTTCATCAAGCGCTTCGTCGAGGAGGTGCCGTGGGCCCATCTCGACATCGCGGGCGTGGCGATGTCGTCGAACGCCAGCGAGATCAACCGCTCCTGGGGGGCGGGCTGGGGCGTGCGGCTCCTCGACCGGCTGGTGCGGGACCACTACGAGGCGCGGTCGGCGGGCCGATAGGGTACGGGCAATATCCCTCTCCCCTCTGCGGGGGAGGGATGACGTGTACGGGTGGCACGGGCAATCCCGACCGCCTTCGCGAGCCGCTCGACCGCCCAGGGCTTAGAGAATGCGCGCCGCTCGTCCCGACACGTTCCTCGACACCACCGGCGCGGGCACCCTCGCGGTCCCGCCGGCCCGGTCCGCGACGCGACCCTCGACCTCGCTGGCGGCGGTCACGCCCGTCCTCGCGACGCTGGCGGCGCTCGCCGTCGTCGCGGCGACCGGCCTCAGCCGGCGGTCCGGCCTGCCCGAGGCCGTCGAGCCCCTGGCCTACGGCTTCTTCCTCGATCGCTACCCGCTCTTCGCCTTCGCCCTGGTCTACGGGATCGCCCGGCTGGTGGCCGTCGCCGCGGGGCCCGGCCCGGCCTCGATCCCGCGCCGGGCGGCGTTCTGCGCCCTCGGGATCGTCGTGCTCGGCCTCGCCGGCCTGTACCCGACCTTCGGCGGCGCGGTGCTGCGCGGCGGCTTCGCCACCGGCAGCATGGCCTTCCTCAACGGCACGCCGCTGTGGCTCGCCTACGGCATGGGGGCCGGGGTTGCGGCGGCCCTGTTCGGCGGCACGGTCGGCGTGTTCGCGGTCGCCGCCAACCGCGGCCTGCGTCCGCGCCTCGCGCGCCTGTGGCCGGCGGCCCTGGCCTTCCTCGCCCTGTGGTTCGGCGCCGCGGTCCTCGGCCTCGCCCGCGGCCTCGGCTTTGGGCCCTGGCCGGCCCGGGCGATGACGCCGGCGGAGGCCGGGCTCGCCGCCGGCCTGCTCGTCCTCGCCGCCCTGCCGCACGCGGCCCTGCGCGGCCGGCGCGATCCCCGCTGAGGCGCGTCTCGCCGCAGGTCGCCTGACCGAGACAGCCTTGCCGAAGGTCGCCTTGCCGAAGGCCGCCCGTTCCCGCACACTCGGGACCGGTCGCGTAAGGGGACGGGACGCGGCGGCACAGTCCGCGCCCGCGGGAGGAACGGTATGGAGTCGCGCGTGATCGAGCCCGGTCCGGCCGCGCGCCTGTCCGGCGACGGCCCGCCGGAGCGCCCCTGGCTCGCGTCCTACCCACCCGGCACGCCGGCGGAGATCGACGTGGCCGGCCTCGGCACGCTGGTCGACCTGTTCGAGGCCAGCATCCGGGACTTCGCCGACCGGCCGGCGGTGACCTGCTTCGGCTCCGACATCACCTACGCCGCGATGGGCCGGTCGGCCCTGGCGCTGGCGGGGTGGCTTCAGGCGAACGGGGTCGCCAAGGGCGACCGGGTGGCGATCATGCTGCCGAACGTTCCGGCCTACGCGGCGGCGATCTTCGGAATCCTCCGGGCCGGCGCCACGGTGGTGAACGTCAACCCGCTCTACACGCCGCGCGAGCTCGCCGCCCAGATCCAGGATTCCGGCGCGCAGGTGCTGATCGTCCTGGAGAACTTCGCGCACACCGTTGCCAAGGCGCTGCCCGAGATCGCGCTGCGGCGCGTGGTCCTCGTCGGGCCCGGCGACGGGCTCGGCCTCAAGGGCCGGATCGTCAACCTCGTCAGCCGCCGCGTCCGCAAGGCGGTCCCGCCCTACAGCCTGCCCGCCGGCCTCGCGATCCGGCTCGACGACGCGCTGCGGGCGGGATCGCGCGGCGCGCCGCGGCCCGTGGCGGTGGAGCCGGAGGATCTGGCGTTCCTGCAATATACCGGGGGTACGACGGGCATCGCCAAGGCGGCGATGCTGAGCCACCGCAACATCATGGCCAACGTCGAGCAGGCCCAGGTCTGGTTCGGGTCGAAGGACCCGAGCGTGCGGCGCTGCGTGGTCACGGCCCTGCCGCTCTACCACATCTTCGCGCTCACCGCCTGCTTCTTCCAGTTCATGCGCAGCGGCGGCTGCTGCCTGCTGATCCCGAACCCGCGCGACTGCGACGGCTTCGTGAAGACGCTGAGCCAGCACCGCTTCACCCACCTGATGGGCGTCAACACCCTGTTCAACGTGCTGATCAACCACCCGAAGATCGGGAGCGTGGACTTCTCCGCCCTCGACTTCGTGGTCGGCGGCGGCACGGCAGTGCAGCGGGCGGTGGCCGAGCGCTGGAAGGCGCTGACCGGCAACACCATCATCGAGGGCTACGGCCTCTCGGAGACGTCGCCGGTGGTCTGCGCCAACCCGCGCGGCCTCACGGCGTTCTCGGGCACGATCGGCTTCCCGCTGCCCTCGACGGTCGTGTCGATCCGCGGCGCGGACGGACAGCCCGTGCCGCGGGGCGAGCCCGGCGAGTTGTGCGTCGTCGGACCGCAGGTGATGCGCGGCTACTGGAACCGGCCCGACGAGACGGCCCGGGCCACCACCGCCGACGGCTACTTCCGCACCGGCGACGTCGCGGTGATGGAGGCGGACGGGCAGGTCCGGATCGTCGACCGGATGAAGGACATGATCCTCGTCTCCGGCTTCAACGTCTACCCGAACGAGGTCGAGGACGTGCTGGCCGGCCATCCCGGCGTGCTCGAATGCGCGGTGGTGGGGGCGCCGAGCGACGAGACCGGCGAGATGGTGGTCGCCCACGTCGTGCTGAAGGACCCCGAGGTGTCGACCGACGTGCTGCGCGCCCACGCCCGCACCCAGCTCACCGGCTACAAGGTGCCGCGGGCGGTGATGCTGCACGAGGCGCTGCCGAAGACCAACGTCGGCAAGGTGCTGCGCCGCGTCCTGCGCGACGATTTCCCGCCGCCCGCTCCGCCGCAATAGGGCGTAACCCGGGCGCCGGTCCCGCCGAATGGTGAGGCGGTCGCGGTTGCGCGCGGCCGGGCCATCGCCGATCTCTCGGCGGCAGGGGCGACGGAGGAGGCGGCCATGTTGATCAGGCGCAGGCGCGGCTGGGAGATCCCCGAGCATCTGGCGACGCCGGAATCGGTGTTCCTCGACCGGCGGGCGCTGCTCGGCGGCGCGGCCGGGCTCGCCGCCGGATCCCTGCTCGGCGGCCGCGCGGCGCTCGCCGCGACCGAGGAGGCCGCGCTCTACCCGGCCGCCCGCAACCCGGCCTACACGCTCGACCGGGCGGTGACGCCGGAGCGGTTCAGCGGCGACTACAACAACTTCTACGAATTCGGCATGTCGAAGACCGTGCTGCCGGCCGCCAACGCGCTGAAGACCCGGCCCTGGACGCTCAGGATCGACGGCCTCGTGGAGAAGCCGTTCGAGATCGGCGTCGACGACCTGGTCCGCAAGGTCGGGTTGGAGGAGCGGCTGTACCGGCACCGCTGCGTCGAGGCGTGGTCGATGGCGGTGCCGTGGACCGGCTTCCCGCTGTCGAAGCTGGTGGCGCTCGCCAAGCCCGCTTCGGGGGCGAAGTACGTGCGCTTCGAGACTTTCATGGACAAGGCGACCGCCCCGGGCCAGCGGGTGTTCTACTACCCCTGGCCCTACGTGGAGGGGCTGACGCTGGCGGAGGCCGGCAACGACCTCGCCTTCCTCGTCACCGGGGTCTACGGCAAGCCGCTGCCGAACCAGTTCGGCGCGCCGATCCGCCTCGCGGTGCCGTGGAAGTACGGCTTCAAGTCGGTCAAGTCGATCGTGAAGGTCTCCTTCACCGCGGACCGCCCGAAGACCTTCTGGGAGGGGTTGCAGGCCTCCGAGTACGGCTTCTGGGCGAACGTCAACCCGGCGGTGCCGCACCCGCGCTGGAGCCAGGCGAGCGAGCGGGTGCTCGGCACCGACGCGCGCGTGCCGACGCTGATCTACAACGGCTACGGCGAGCAGGTGGCGGGGCTCTACAAGGGCCTCGAAGGCGAGCGGCTGTTCGTGTGAGGCCGTTTCCGGGTGAACCGTTCGGTGATCCGGGCCCGCGCCGTCATCGCGAGCCGTAGGCGAAGCGACCCAGGGCAGCGCGCGGTTTGAGACGGTGGCGCCCCTGGATTGCTTCGCTCCGCTCGCAAAGACGGAGAGCGTCGATCCCGAACCCTTCGGCCGGAAGCCGTATCAGCCCTTCAACCGTGCCCGGATCCGCCGGGTCAGGCCGTCGCGCACGTCGCGGTAGCCGTCGAGGCGCGCCTCGCGGGAGCCGTCCTGCACGAGCGTCGGGTCGGGGGTCGGCCAGTACTCGACCTCGGCGGCGATCATGTCGGTCGCCGCCAGCGCCCGGTGGTGGGCTTCCGGCGACAGGGTGACGATCAGGTCGAAGTTCAGCCCCTCCCAGTCCTCCAGCTCCTCGATCGTGCGCGGCCGGTGCCGGGTCGCGTCGATGCCGATCTCGTCGAGCGCGGCGACCATGAACGGATCGACCGGCTCCCCGGAGCGCACGCCGGCCGACTGCACGTAGACCGACTTGCCGAAATAGTGCCGGGCGATCGCCTCGGCCGCGGGCGAGCGCACGGCGTTGAAGTTGCACATGAACAGCACGGACTGCACCCGCCGCTTCTTCGGCGCGGCGTCGGGGAGCGGCTCGGCCATCGCGCGTCAGGCCCGGTGCGGCACCGCCACCGCTCAGCCCTTCCAGTGCAGGGCGAAGATCAGGGTGAACAGGCGCCGCGCGGTGTCATGGTCGAGGTCGACCTTGCCGTCGAGGCGCTGCTTGAGGGTGTCGGAGGCCTCGTTGTGCAGTCCGCGCCGGCCCATGTCGATCGCCTCGATCTGGCTCGGCGAGGCGGTGCGGATCGCCGCGAAGTAGCTCTCGCAGATCATCTCGTAGTCGCGGATCACCCGGCGGAACGGGGTGAGCGACAGGAGATGGGTCATCACCGGCTCGCCCTCGGCGGTGGTGATGGCGAACGACAGCTTGTTCTCGACGAGGCCCAGCGTCAGGGCGTAGGGGCCCTCGCGGCCGGGGATGGCGAAGCTGTTGTCCTCCAGGATGTCGTAGAGCGCGATGGCGCGCTCGTGCTCCTGGTCCGGGCTGCCGCGGGCGATGGACGCCTCGTCCAGGCTCACCGCCACGAGGCGGTTCGGCCCGCGCTCCTTCTCCGCCATTCCGACCGTCCCACCCTCAAGCATCACGCGCCGATGCGGTCACCGGTTCGGCGGCGAGAATGATGCACCATCAAGACCCTGACCGGAACGGCGCCGCCCGGCGTCTCACAGGTTCAGCCGGATCGCGACCGAGCGGGCGTGGCCCTCCAGGCCCTCGGACCGGCCGAGCGTTATCGCCGCCGGGCCGAGCGCCCGCAAGCTCTCCGGCGTGCAGGCCAGGACCGTGGTGCGCTTCATGAAATCGAGCACCCCGAGCCCGGAGGAGAAGCGGGCCGAGCGTGCGGTCGGCAGGACGTGGTTCGGGCCGCCGACGTAGTCGCCGATCGCCTCCGGCGTGTGCGAGCCGAGAAAGATCGCCCCCGCGTTCCGGATCCGTTTCGAGAGGGCGTCCGCGTCGGCGGTCTCGATCTCCAGGTGCTCCGGGGCGATCCGGTCGACCAGCGGCACCGCCTCGTCGAAGGTCCGCACGCGGAGGATCGCGCCGAAGTCGCGCCAGCTCGCCCGGGCGATCTCGGCCCGGGGCAGGGTGGCGAGCGCCCGCTCCACCGCCGCCTCGACGGCCTCGGCGAGGTCGGCGCTGTCGGTGATCAGCACCGCCTGCGCGGCGGTGTCGTGCTCGGCCTGGGCCAGGAGGTCGGCGGCGATCCAGTCCGGGTTGGCGTCGCCGTCGGCGAGGATCAGCACCTCGGACGGGCCGGCGATCATGTCGATGCCGACCTGCCCGAACACCCGGCGCTTGGCCGCCGCCACCCAGGCGTTGCCGGGTCCGACGATCTTGGCCACCGGGGCGACCGTCTCGGTGCCGTAGGCCAGGGCCGCCACCGCCTGCGCCCCGCCGACGCGGTAGACCTCGTGCACGCCCGACAATCGCGCCGCGGCGAGCACCAGCGGGTTGAGCACCCCGTCGGGGGTCGGGACCACCATCACCACCCGCGGCACCCCGGCCACCCGCGCGGGAATCGCGTTCATCAGCACCGAGGACGGGTAGCTCGCCGTGCCGCCGGGGACGTAGAGCCCGACCGATTCGAGCGCCGTCCAGCGCCAGCCCGCGGTGACGCCGAGCGCGTCGGTGGCGCTGTGGTCGCTCGGGCGCTGCGCCGCGTGGAACGCCTCGATCCGCCCGGCGGCGAGCCGCAGTGCCTCCAGCGCCTCGGCCGGGCAGGCGGCCAACGCCGCCTCGATCTCGGCCTCGCTCACCCGGAGCGCGGCGGCGGTGAAGTCGGCGCCGAGCCGGTCGAAGCGGCGGGTGTACTCCACCAGGGCCGCGTCGCCGCGCGCCACCACCTCCGCGATGATGGCGCGCACGGCCTCGTCCACGTCCTCGGCGATCTCCCGCTTGACGGTGAGCAGGCGCGCGAAGTCGGCGGCGAAGGCGGGATCTCGGCTGTCCAGGCGGACCATCGTGGCGCTTTCCGTGTTCAGGCGGCGGGGCCGGCGGCCGCGTCGTCGTGGCCGGGACGGCCGGAGGCCTCCCAGACCGGTCCGAGATCCTTCATCCGCACCTCGACGCACTCCACGTCGAGCCGGATCGCGGCGCCGCCGGAGAAGACGAGATCGATCCGCCCGGACGGCGCGTCCGTCGGCTCGAAGGTCAGGGCGAGCAGGCTGAGCGGCGTGTCGTCCCCGGGCTTCAGCCCCTTGGTGCGCACGCTCAGCACCCGCTCGACGTGCAGCCCCGCGAGGCGGCGGCGCGGCGCGCCGTCCGCGTCCGACCAGTCGAACCGGCGCAGCGCCATCAGGAAGCGGTGCTCCCCGGCGAGGTAGGTCAGGTCTCCGGGCCGCAGGATCGCGTCCTGAAGGTGGGCCGAGAGGACGGTCAGGTCCTCGCCGTCGAGGGCGGCGAGCCGCAGAAGCTCCATGATGGGTCCCGGTGGATCTTCGGATGGGTGTGGCGCCGCGCGGCCGGCGGCCCGGCGTAGGTAGCGACGCGGCCCCGTCCGGGCAACGGCATCCCCCGCGGCCGGGATCCGGCGGGGCTGGCGCGGGGGGTGGGGGCCGTCCATGATCCATCCCGGTCGGGCCGCCTCGGCGGGGGGAGGGCGCATGACGGTGAGGCGGATCACGCTGGCGGGCCTGGCGATCCTGGCGCTGGCCGGGGCTCCGGCGAGCGCGCAGTTCGAGAGCGACGACGACGACGACGACCCGCCCCACCGGCCGTTGCCGCCACCGGACTACTACGACGAGAGTCCCCGCTACCGCGGCGGGTACGATTACGGCGGCCCGCGCCGGGGCTTCGGCCGCGTCTGCATCACCGCCCGCGGCAATTGCCCGACCCGGCCGGGGCCGCTGAACGCCCCCTGCGCCTGTGAGATCCCCGGCTTCGGCCTCAAGCGCGGCGCCATCGGCGGCTGATTTTTTTGGACCCGACAGCGCGCCGGCGGGAAGGGATGAGGGCGGGCCTTCGGGGCGTCAGGCCGCGTCGCGGTCCAGGCGGTAGGGCGCTGCGAGCACCGCGATCGGCAGGCGCCACGCCGCGCTGATCGTCCGGATCTGCGCGAGGGTCAGGTGTCGCTTGCGGTTCAGGATCTCCGAGGCGCGGGCCCGCGAGCCGAGGAGTTCCGCCAGTTCCGCCTGCGAGCGGCCCATGTCGTCGATGGCGTAGTGCAGCATCTCGACAGGGTCGGCGGGCGCGATCGGGTGGTGCTCGTTCTCGTAGGCTTCGACAAGCGTCGCCAGCACGTCGAGCCTGTCGCCCTCAGGACTGCCGGGCGGGGCGCCCCAGAGGCGGTCGATCTCCCGCAGGGCTTCGGCGTGGTCCGCTTCCGACCGGATCGGCCTAATCTCCACGGACAGCCTCCTAGAACAGAGAGACGGTGAGCGCATCGACCGCGTCGTACTGACGATGCGTCCCGATGAACTTCACGAAGACGATCTGCCGCTCGAAATCGAAGGCCGCGATCAGGCGATACTGCCCGCCCGCGACCTCGAACCGGACCCGGTCACCGTTCAGCACCTTCGCCTTCGGAAAGACGGATTGCACGTCCGACATGCTGCCGGGCGCGATCTGCTTCATGAGCCGGTGCCAGCGAACCAGCGCAGGCTCGGCGCCCGGATGTGTCCGGGCGAACGTGCGCAACGTGCTGAATGCGATGACCCGCATGGATCAGCGTAGGGTGTTCCCCGATTGGAAACAAGGTCCGTCGGTCGCTACGCCCGAACCCGCTCGATCCGCGCCCCGCAGCGGCCGAGCTTGGCTTCCAGGGCCTCGAAGCCGCGGTCAAGGTGGTAGACCCGGTTGATCTGGGTCTCGCCCTCGGCGGCGAGCCCCGCGATCACCAGGGAGACCGAGGCGCGCAGGTCGGTGGCCATCACCGGCGCGCCCTTCAGGCGCTCCACCCCCTCGACGATGGCGACGTCGCCGTCGAGGCGGATCCTGGCGCCGAGCCGCGCCAGCTCCTGCACGTGCATGAACCGGTTCTCGAAGATCGTCTCGCGGATGTGCGAGCTGCCCTTGGCCAGGGTCATCAGCGCCATGAACTGCGCCTGGAGGTCGGTGGGGAAGCCCGGGAACGGGTCGGTGGTGATGTCGACCGCGGCGATGCCGGCACCGTTGCGGCGGACCCGGATGCCGCCCTCGACCTGGCTGATCTCGGCGCCGGTGGTGGCTAGCACGTCGAGGGCCGAGTGCAGCAGGTCGGCGCGGGTGTCCTGGAGGACCACGTCGCCGCCGGCCATCGCCACCGCCATCGCGTAGGTGCCGGTCTCGATCCGGTCGGGCAGCACGGCGTGGCGGGCGCCCGACAAGCGGGCGACGCCCTCGACCTCGATGCGCGGCGTGCCGGCGCCGCGGATGCGCGCGCCCATCTTGTTCAGGCACTCGGCGAGGTCGACCACCTCCGGCTCGCGGGCGGCGTTCTCGATCACGGTGGTGCCGTAGGCGAGCGCGGCGGCCATCAGCGCCACGTGGGTGCCGCCGACCGTGACCTTGGGGAAGGCGATCTCGGCGCCGCGCAGGCCGTTCTTCGTCCTGGCGACCACGTAGCCGCCGTCGATCTCGATCTGGGCGCCGAGCCGCTCCAGCGCCATGATCAGCAGGTCCACCGGGCGCGTGCCGATCGCGCAGCCGCCGGGCAGGGACACCTTGGCCTCGCCGAACCGGGCGAGCAGCGGCGCCACCACCCAGAAGCTCGCGCGCATGGTCGAGACCAGCTCATAGGGCGCGGTGGTGTCGATGACGTTGGAGGCGGTGAGCCGGATCGTCTGGCCGGTCTCGGCGGTCTGCCCCGGGCGCTTGCCGACCACCATGTGATCGACGCCGTGGTTGCCGAGGATGCGCAGCAGCGCCGTGATGTCGGCGAGCCGCGGCACGTTGATGAGTTCCAGCGTCTCGCCGGTCATCAGGCTGGCGATCATCAGCGGCAGCGCCGCGTTCTTGGCGCCCGAGATCGGGATCACGCCGTTGAGCGGCGTGCCGCCGGTGATGTGGATGCGGTCCATCGTGCTCGTCCGTGGGGCCGGATCCCCGTGGGCGCCGGCCGTATCCCTCGACGGGCGCGCGGGCGCCCAGGCTTGGCCTTAGCCTAGAGCCCGGTTTTGTCCGAATCGGGACCGCGCCGGTCCGGAGCGTCGGGGCGCTCCGCGTCCGGCGGCCGGACGGCCTCCGCCCGGCCGCGCCCCTGCGCCTTGCGCCGCCGCAGGTTCTCGCGCAGCGCCGCCTTCAGGCGCTCGGCGCGGGTGTCGGTCGTCTCGCCGGCCATGTCGTCGATCCTGCCTGCCGCTCACGCTTCGCGACCCTTCGTCGCCGCCCGGGCCCATGACGGGCCCGCGCCGCCCGCCCGCGCAACCCAGGGGTCGTGCGCCCACGCCCCGGCGGCGCCGATCCCGCCCGCATCGCGAAGACCGCCCCGATGCCGCGCCGTCCGGCCCCGTCCCAGGGTTGCAGTGCGGGTCTGGCGGAGTTTCACCTTGAACCAGTTCCAGATCCGCCGCGATCCTGTATACCCCGCGGGCGACGAGACGCAGCCCCGCCAGGGGTTTACGGCCCGTTTCCCGAGCGGGCGCCGGACAACGTCAAGGATTCTCGATGGCCGTCACGCGGATGCCCAGCACGACGCTCACCCCGGTGGGCGAGACGCGCGTCGGGCCCGGGCCGGCCGAGTACGAGCGCCATTTCCGCGGCGCCCTGGAGCGGCTGCACGGCGAGCGGCGCTACCGCGTGTTCGCCGACATCGAGCGCATCTCCGGCCGCTTCCCCACCGCCAAGTGGCGCCGCCCGGACGGCACGGTCACCGAGATCACCGTGTGGTGCTCCAACGACTACCTCGGCATGGGCCAGCACCCGGAGGTGGTCGGCGCGATGACCGAGACGGCGACCCGCTGCGGCGTCGGCGCGGGCGGGACCCGCAACATCGCCGGCAACACCTCGCCGCTGGTCGACCTGGAGCGCGAACTCGCCGACCTGCACGGCAAGGAGGCGGGCCTCGTCTTCACCTCCGGCTACGTCTCGAACCAGGCCGGCATCTCGACGATCGCCAAGCTGATCCCGGACTGCCTGATCCTGTCGGACGCCTTCAACCACAACTCGATGATCGAGGGGGTGCGCCACTCCGGGTGCGACAAGATCATCTTCCGCCACAACGACCTCGGGCATCTCGAGGAGCTGCTGCGCGCGGCCGGCGACCGGCCGAAGCTGATCGTGTTCGAGTCGGTCTACTCCATGGACGGCGACGTGGCGCCGATCGGCGCGATCTGCGACCTCGCCGCGCGCTACGGCGCCATGACCTACCTCGACGAGGTCCACGCGGTCGGCCTCTACGGCGAGCGCGGGGCCGGCATCGCCGAGCGCGACGGGGTGATGCACCGGGTCGACGTGATCGAGGGCACGCTCGCGAAGGGCTTCGGCTGCGTCGGCGGCTACATCACCGCCTCCGCCGCGATCTGCGACGCGGTGCGCAGCTTCGCGCCCGGCTTCATCTTCACCACGGCGCTGCCCCCGGCGGTGGCGGCCGCCGCCCGGGCCTCGGTGCGCTACCTCAAGCGCTCGGGCGCCGAGCGCGCCGCGCACCAGCGGCAGGCGGCCGCGACCAAGGCGGCGCTCACCGCGGCCGGCCTGCCGGTGCTCGCCACCGAGACCCACATCGTGCCGGTGATGGTCGGCGATGCCGAGCTGTGCAAGGCGGCGGCCGACCACCTGCTGGAGTGCCACGGCATCTACATCCAGCCGATCAACTACCCGACCGTGCCCCGCGGCACCGAGCGCCTGCGCATCACGCCCTCGCCGTTCCACGGGGTGGCGCATATCGAGACGCTGACCGCGGCCCTGGTCGAGACCTGGGAGACGCTCGACCTGCCGCGTGCCGGCACGGTGTTCGTCGAGGCGGCGGAGTAGCCGCCGGCTCCAGCGCGTGCGCTCCCTGTCCCCGTTGCGGGGGAGGGTGGTCCGCGAAGCGGGTCGGGTGAGGGGAGCGCCGTTGCAAGATGGGGCGCCCGGCATCCATGGCCGCGACCGTGCCTGAAGCCGCGCTCCCCTCTCCCGACCCTCGCTCACGCGTGGTCCACCCTCCCCCGCAAAGAGGGGGAGGGAACACCTCCGGCGATGCTGGAGCCCGACCGAAACGATAACCGCGGTCCCCACCGCGGGCTCGTCATTTCCTGTGCGCGCCTGTAACCACCCCCTGCGAATCCGCGGCCGAGAAGTCCGAAACGAAATGATCTCCTCCCCCCTCATGACCGTGATGGTCGACGCGGTGCGCAAGGCCGCCCGCGGCCTGCGGCGCGATTTCGGCGAGGTCGAGAACCTCCAGGTGTCGCGCAAGGGCCCCGGTGACTTCGTCTCGGCCGCCGACCGCAAGGCCGAGGAGGTCTTGCGCGACGCGCTGCTGAAGGCCCGGCCCGGCTACGGCATGGTGCTGGAGGAGAACGGGATCATCGAGGGCACCGACAAGAGCCACACGTGGCACATCGATCCCCTCGACGGCACCGCCAACTTCCTGCACGGGGTGCCGCACTTCGCGGTGTCGGTGGGGCTGGAGCGCGACGGCCAGATCGTGGCCGGCGTCGTGTTCGACCCGATCAAGGACGAGCTGTTCGTCGCCGAGCGCGGCAAGGGCGCCTACCTCAACAACCGCCGCCTGCGGGTCTCCGCCCGGCAGGACATGGCCGACGCGCTGATCGGCTACGGCACGCCCTATCTCGGCCGCGGCAGCCACCCGCGGCTGCTGCGCGAGCTCGGCGCGGTGATGGCGGTCTCCGGGGGCACGCGGCGGATGGGCTCGGCGGCGCTCGACCTCGCCTACGTCGCCTGCGGGCGCCTCGACGCCTACTGGGAACGCGACCTCCAGACCTACGATTTCGCGGCCGGGGTCGCCCTGGTGCGCGAGGCCGGCGGCTTCGTCACCTCCGCCGACGGCGCCGCCGAGCCGCTCGCCGCCCGCTCCGTCGCCTGCGGCAACGAGGGCCTGCACCGCGACCTGCTGGCGATCCTCAAGAAGGCGCAGGGCGCCTGAGCCGGCGACCGCCTGAGCCGGCAACTGGCCTCCCGGGCGGGCTTCTGCTTTAACGCGCCGTCTCGTCAGGGAAGGCCCGCATGCAAGCCCGCCGTCACGTCGCGCTGAAGGACTCGATCCGGTCGATCCCGGATTACCCGAAGCCCGGCATCATCTTCCGCGACATCACCACCCTGCTCAGCGATCCGCGCTCGTTCCGCCGGGCGGTCGACGCGCTGGTGCACCCCTACGCGGGCGGCGGCATCGCGCAGGTGGCCGGCATCGAGGCGCGGGGCTTCATCCTGGGGGGCGCCATCGCCCACCAGCTCTCCTGCGGCTTCGTGCCGATCCGGAAGAAGGGCAAGCTCCCGCACAAGACCGTGAAGATGGCCTACGCGCTGGAATACGGCACCGACGAGATCGAGATCCACGTCGACGCGGTGAAGCCCGGCGACCGGGTGCTCCTGGTCGACGACCTGATCGCCACCGGCGGCACCGCGACCGCCGCCATCAACCTCCTCAAGCAGATCGGGGCCGAGATCGTCGCGGCCTGCTTCGTCATCGACCTGCCGGAGATCGGCGGTGCGCAGCGCCTGCGCGACCTCGGCGTCGAGGTGCGCACGCTGATGGAGTTCGAGGGTCACTGACCCCCTCGAATCGTTGACTTGCGCAGGCCCATCCGCCATAAGCCCGCCACCCGCGACGTGGCGCCTTTCTGGGCGCCCTTCGTGTTTGCGAGACATCCTGGACGCGTGAAGGTCGGGTGCGGCATGCCGCCGTCCGCGAGCGCGCCGACCTTCGAGGCAGAATCATGAAGAGAACCTACCAGCCGAGTAAGCTCGTCCGTAAGCGCCGCCACGGCTTCCGGGCGCGCATGGCCACGGCCGGCGGCCGCAAGGTGCTGGCCCGCCGCCGCGCCCACGGCCGCAAGCGCCTGTCGGCCTGAGACGGGACGGGGCCCGCCGGGCCCCGCATCGGCCCGTCTGACGGGGCTTGGGGCCGGGATCGGACCATCGATGGCTGCGATCGAACGGCTCAAGAAGCGACCGGACTTCCTGGCCGCGGCCGAGGGCCGCCGCTTTCACACCGAGCGGATGACGGCGCAGGGCCGCCCGCGCGGCACGGACGCCGCGGGCGGCCTGCGGCTCGGCTTCACCGTCACCAAGCGCGTCGGCCACGCCACGGAGCGCAACCGCATCAAGCGCCGGCTGCGCGCCGTCGCCGAGCGTGTGGCGGCCGAGTTGCCGCCCGAGATCGCCGCGGCCCCCGCCGACATCGTGCTGATCGCCCGCCGTCCGGCGCTGGACGCCGATTTCTCGGCGCTCGCCGAGGATCTGCGCCGCGCGATCCCCCAGGTGATCCGCCCCGGCAAGCCGCGCGGCGACCGGCCGCCCGGACGCACGAAGAACGCGGGCGGCGCCGGCCGGCCGGAATCCCCATCGTCCCGGCGCGCGGATCCGGATCCCGCGCCGACCCACAGTTCGAACCCGTGCGGCGGTGTCCTCGATGGGCAATGACAAGACGAACATGTTCGTGGCCATCGGCCTGTCGCTGCTGGTCCTGCTGGGCTGGCAGTACTTCGTCGCGGGGCCGCGGGTGGAGCAGCAGCGCCAGATCGAGGCGCAGAACCGGGCCGCGCAGACCCAGCAAGCCCCGGGCGTGACCCCGGACGGCGTGCCCTCGCCGTCGCCGAAGGAGGGCGGCCCGGCCGCGCCCGCGCCCGGCACCGCGCCGACCCCGGCGGGAGGCCCCATTTCCCGCGAGGCCGCGCTCGCCCGCTCGCCGCGGGTGCAGATCGACACCCCCGCGCTCGCGGGCTCGATCGCCCTCAAGGGCGGGCGCATCGACGACGTGAAGCTCAAGAACTACCACGAGACCGTCGACCCGAAGAGCCCGGAGATCGTGCTGTTCTCGCCGGTCGGCACCGAGACGCCGTACTACGCCGAGTTCGGCTGGGTCGGCGCGAATGCCGGCCCGCTCCCGAACGGCGACACGCTCTGGACCGCGAACGGCCAGACCCTCTCGCCCGGCAAGCCGGTGACGCTGACCTGGGACAACGGCGCCGGCCTCGTCTTCAAGCGCATCGTCGCGGTCGACGACAAGTTCATGTTCACGGTGCGCGACTCGGTCGAGAACGCGGGCACCGGGGCGGTCACGCTCTACCCCTACAGCCTCGTCTCGCGCTGGGGGAAGCCGCACACCCAGGGCTACTACGTCCTGCACGAGGGCCTGATCGGCTATCTCGGCAACGACGGCCTGCAGGAGTTCACCTACGACAAGCTCGCCAAGGAGGGCGCCTACGGCGGCGCCAACACCCGCGGCAAGGCGTGGTCCAACGTGACCGGCGGCTTCGTCGGCATCACCGACAAGTATTGGGCGGCGGCCGCCATCCCCGATCAGGCGGTCCCCTACACCGGCGCGTTCACCGACCGGACCGAGGGCGGCACCAACGTCTACCAGGCGAGCGTGCGCGGCGACGCGATCAACCTCGCCGCCGGCGCCTCGGCCTCGGCCACACAGCGCCTGTTCGCCGGCGCCAAGGAGGTCAACCTCATCAACGCCTACGAGAAGGACCTCGGCATCAAGCACTTCGACCTGATGATCGACTGGGGGTGGTTCTTCTTCATCACCAAGCCGATGTTCCGGGCCTTGGACTTCTTCTACCACCTGTTCGGCAACTTCGGCGTGTCGATCCTGGTGGTGACCTTCTGCCTCAAGCTGCTGTTCCTGCCGATCGCCAACCGCTCCTACGTCTCGATGGCCAAGATGAAGGCCGTCCAGCCCGAGATGACCAGCATCCGGGAGCGGTACAAGGACGACAAGATGAAACAGCAACAGGCGATGATGGAGCTGTACAAGAAGGAGAAGATCAACCCCGTCGCCGGCTGCTGGCCGGTGCTGATCCAGATCCCGGTGTTCTTCGCGCTCTACAAGGTGCTGTTCATCACCATCGAGATGCGGCACGCGCCGTTCTTCGGCTGGATCCACGATCTCGCCGCACCGGATCCGACCAGCATCCTCAACCTGTTCGGCCTGCTGCCCTACCCCGCGCCCGACTTCGTCCATCTCGGCGTCTGGCCGCTGATCATGGGCGTGACGATGTTCGTGCAGATGAAGATGAACCCCGCGCCCCCGGACCCGGTCCAGGCGCAGATCTTCACCTTCATGCCGATCATCTTCACCTTCATGCTCGGCTCGTTCCCGGCCGGCCTGGTGATCTACTGGGCGTGGAACAACACCCTGTCGGTGATCCAGCAATACGTCATCATGCGCCGCAACGGCGTGAAGGTGGAATTGTGGGACAACCTCAGGGACACGTTCCGGCGCGCGAAGGGCGGCTCGAAGCCCGCCGCCACCAAGAGCTGACGTGACCGGACCGGACACGGACGACGCGGACGCGGCCGGCCTCGTCGAGGCCGGCCGCGTCCTGTTCGCGGGCAGCGCCGACTTCTACGCGGCGGCCCAGACCCTCGACCGGCTGCCGCCGATGGAGGGCGTCGAGATCGCCTTCGCCGGGCGCTCGAACGTCGGCAAGTCGAGCCTGATCAACGCGCTCACCGGCCGCAACACGCTGGCGCGGGTCTCGCACACGCCGGGGCGCACGCAGCAGCTCAACTTCTTCCGGATCGCCGAGCGCTTCGCCCTCGTGGACATGCCGGGCTACGGCTACGCCGCGGTCGAGAAGGCCAAGGTCGAGGCCTGGACCCGGCTGATCCACGCCTACCTCAAGGGCCGCGCCAACCTCGCCCGCGTGTTCGTGCTGATCGACGGCCGCCACGGCCTGAAGAGCATCGACACCGACGTGCTCGACGGCCTCGACAAGGCGGCCGTGAGCTACCAAGTGGTGCTGACCAAGGGCGACGCCCTGAAGAAGGGCGAGGTCGAAGCCCGCATCCGCGGCGTCGAGGCCGGCCTCGCCAAGCGCCCGGCGGCGTATCCGCAGGTGCTCCTCACGTCGAGCCGGGACGACAGCGGCGTGGCCGACCTGCGCGCGGCGGTGGCGCGTCTGCTGGCGGAGCGCGGCGCGTGATCCTGCCCGGGCCCGAGCGGGCGCTCGCGGCCGCCGCCTGCCTCGCCGGGCTGCTCGGCGTGGCGGCCAGCGCGGCCGCGGCCCACGTCGCCGGCGCCGATTCGCTGAAGACCGCCGCGCAGTTCCTGCTGTTCCACGCTCCCGCGATCCTGGCCCTCGCCGGGTTCGGGGCCGCCGGGCTCGTGCGTCCAGGCCTGTCCCGGGCGGCGGCGGGCCTGCTCGCCCTCGGCCTCGTCCTGTTCTGCGGCGACCTCGCCCTGCGGGCGCTCGCCGGCCGCGCGCTGTTCCCGATGGCGGCGCCGGCCGGGGGCATCCTGCTGATGGCCGGCTGGGCCGCCGGCCTCCTGTGCGCCCTCGTGCCCGGCCGCCGCTGAGGCGCGCGGGACACGCCCGGCGCGCGATCTGCCGTCGCGGGGCCTCCGGCCGGCGTTTGTTCCCGCGGATGCCCCGATCCGGCCATAGACGCGCGTCTGTATGCCGGGGACCAGATTGAAGCGACCCGAAGGGGGCGAAGCGTGACCCAGGGACTTTCGCGGGTGTCGAGCCTCGGGCGCAGCCTGACCATGGCGGCGCGCAACCTCGCGCTCGGGCGCGACGACGCGCTGCCGGTGCCGCCCGAGCCGGAGGCCGGCCCGTCCTACGCGGTCGACGCGGACGTGCCCGTCGAGATCGGCTGCATCAAGGTGTTCCGCGCCGAGAGCTTTCCGGAATCCGGGCCGAGCCCCTGGCTCGACCAGCCCGACGCCCCGGCGATCATCGACCGGCGCGTGGCGCGGCGTGAGATCACCCCGAAGCAGGCCGAGATCTGCCGGTTCTGGGTCGAGAACGGCTACTACGTCGCCCGCGGCGCCATCGATCCGGACACGATCGACGAGGCCTGGGGCGCCTACGAGGCGGCGATCGCCCGGGGCGACCTGACGCTGGCGCCGGAGAAGGCCGCCGAGGACGACCCCCATCCGGGCCGCTACCTCAACCCGCACCTGAAGGTCGAGGAACTCGACCGGCTCTTGCGGCACCCGGTGCTCGTCAACTTCAGCAGCATGGTGCTCGGCCGGCCCGCGATCCCGTTCCAGACCATCGCCTCGCACAAGGGCAGCCAGCAGTCCGAGCACTCGGACTCGATCCACATGACCACCTACCCGCTCGGCTATCTCGCCGCCTGCTGGGTGGCGATGGAGGACATCCACGCCGATTCCGGGCCGCTGGTCTACTACCCCGGCACGCACCGGCTGCCCTACCTGTTCAGCCACGATGTCGGCATCTCGACCGACGAGTTCCGCGAGCGCGGCTACACCGCCTACCGGGAGCGCTACGAGCCGGCGATCAAGCGCGAGATCGCCGATCACGGCGCGGCGCCGCACCACTTCATCGCCCGCAAGGGCGACGTGCTGTTCTGGCACGCCAACCTGCTGCACGGCGGCTCGGCCCGGGCGGACATGCGCCACTCCCGCAAGGCGCTGGTGCACCACTACTTCGCAGAAGGCTGCGTCTGCTACCACGACCTATCGGCCAGCACCTCGGCGGTGCACGGCCCGGTGGAGAGCCTGCCGACCTGCGGCGCGTCGAGCCCCGACATCGCGGTGCGGGACAAGGTCGTCGCCTGAGCCCGCGCGGTCCGGCGCCCCGCGCCGGACGGCCTCAGCCGCGGACCTGAAGGAAGTCCAGCGCCGGCCCTCGCGCGTCGGAGAACACGCCCGCGGTGAGCGGTCCGCCGTAGACCGCGCCGGTGTCGAGGTTGGTGCGGAAGCGCCGCACCTCGGGCCGGCCGTCCTGGCGGGGCGTGTGGCCGTGGACCACGTGGCGGCCGAAATCGTGGTCGCCGTCGAGGAACGGCTCGCGGATCCACAGGCGGTCGTGCGGCTCGGAATCCGGGGGCGCCACGCCGGGGCGGAAGCCCGCATGGACGTACCAGCGCGCGGCGTCCCCGTGGAGGGTCGGCAGCGCCTCGATCCAGTCGAGGGTGTCGCGCGGCAGCCCGGCCGCGTCCCGGGCACCGAAGGCGGCGAGCGTAGCCTCGCCCCCGTTGATCAGCCAGTGGCCGGCCGCGCCGTCCCGCACCAGCGCGTCGAGCAGCATCCGCTCGTGGTTGCCCATCAGGCAGGTGACGCGCTCGGGCTCGGCCCAGGCGAGGCGGCTCACCGTGCGCAGCACCGCGGCGCTGTCGGGGCCGCGGTCGATGTAGTCGCCGAGGAACACGAGCCGCCGGTCGCGGCCCGCCGCGTGCGCCGCGATCCGCTCCAGCAGCGCGTCGAGCAGGTCGGCGCGGCCGTGGATGTCGCCGACGGCGTAGGTGAGCGTCCCGGGCTCCATGCCGCACTCATCCACGGCGGGCGCGCGCGAGGCAAGGCGGCCGTCGCATTCAAACGGTCCCCGGCATCGCCAGCACCACCTTGTCGCCGCCCTCGCGCGCGACCGCGCGGTAGGCGGCGGCCGCCTCGGCGAGCGGCACCTCCGTCACCGCGCCCGGCACGAGGTCGCCGGCCTCGAACAGGGCGCCGATCCGCGCCAGCATCCGGGCGCAGGCGCGGCTGTCGTAGAGGAGCGAGTTGACCCCGACGAGGCTGCCGCCCCGCCGGTAGAGGTCGAGCACCGGCGTCTCGACCGTGCCGCCGGGCGGCGCCGCGATCACCGCGACCCGGCCGAACGGCGCGAGCGACCGGATCGCCTCGGGCAGCCGGTAGCCCGTCGTCTCGAAGGCGACCGCGAAGCCGGTCGGAAGCGCCGTCCCGTCGGGGTAGATCCCGGCCTCGAACCCGGCGGCTTCGAGGGCGCGGGCCTGGTCCGGCCGCCGCACGGCCACGTGGACCGCCGCGCCGCGGGCGCGGGCGAGGTCGGCGGCCGCCCGGCCCACCGCCCCCGCCCCGACGACGAGCAGCCGCGTGCCGGCGCCGACCCCGGTGCGCTCCAGCCCGTCCCAGGCGGTGGTGTAGGGCACGCCGAGGCTCGCCGCCTGCGCGAAGGCGAGGCGGTCCGGCAGCAGGGCGACGCCGTCGGCCGGCACGGTCAGCCACTCGGCGTGGCTCCCGTCGCGGTCGAAGCCGAGATCCCGGCCGGTGCCCCAGACGCGGCGCCCGACGAGGTCGTCCGGGCCGTCCGTGACCACCCCCGCGAAGTCGCGGCCCGGCACCCGCGGCACGGTGGTGTAGGGAAAGCGCCCGAGCACGTTCTTGGCGTCGCTCGGGTTCAGGCCGGCCGCCCGCACCGCCACCCGCACCGCGCCGGGCCCGGGCTCCGGCCGCGGCACCGCCTCGACCCGCACCGCGTCGAGGCTTCCGGTCACGTGGAAGCGGACCGCCTGCATGGTCCCGGACATCGCGGTCTCCGCGGCTCGATCGCCGGCGCCCCGCCGGGATGGGTACTGGCGACGGGGCGTCGTGGGAAAGGCGCCGATCCTGCCAGATCCGGCCCGCGCCGTCGCCCGGCATCGGAGCTGCTCCCGACCGCGTTGCGATCGTCCGCAACTCTGGACCCTCGGTTCGACGCGCTCTCCGGCACCGAGCCGGCGACCACTTCGGCGGAGAGCGCTCTAAGCAGGTTCGCGTCGGCACGCCACACGGTACACGACGCGGCGAGCCGAGGGGCGTTTCCGACCCTCGACCTCATCCTGAGGTGCCCGCGTCAGCGGGCCTCGAAGGAGACCTCCAGGGATCGCGCGGCTGGCTGGAGGGCTCCTTCGAGGCCCCTTGCCGAGGCAAGGGGCACCTCAGGATGAGGGGGTTGGTGGGATCGGCCGACCCAAACGCCGAACTGTCGTGTACCGTGGGGCACGCCAACGCTTCACCCGCTCAGATCCTTGAGGGATCGCAGGTTTTCGACGCCGAACCGGCGACCACTTCGGCGAAACCCGCTTAGCGCGACGCGGTCGCCCCCGCCGGCCCCGCACCGCGGCGGTGCAGGACGAGGAGACCGGCCAGCGCCAGCAGGACCAGGACGCCCTGGACCCCGAGCGCCTCCCAGGTCCCGTTGAAGCCGAGGTCGGACACCAGCCCCGGGACCCCGTCGTCGTGAACGGGCACCAGCACCTGTTCCTGGAACTCCTGGATCGCCGCGCCGACGAGCCGGAGCCCCATCACGAACAGGAAGGCCGAGGTGATCAGGAACATCGGGCGCAGCGGCAACCGCACGGCCAGCCACTGCATGGCCACGTAGACCGCCGCGAGAACAACGGCCGCGACGCCGAGCCCGCCGAGCAGGGCGGCGCTCCAGCCACCCGCGGTCCGGGCCAGGGCGTGCAGGAACAGGACCGTCTCCGCGCCCTCGCGGAACACCGCCAGGAACGCGATGCCGGCGAGCGACAGCACGGTGCCGGCGCCGAGCGCCTCCCGGGCCATGCGGTCGAGATCCGCCTGCCACGCCTTCGGGTCCTGGCGCAGGAACAGCCAGCCGCTCATGTAGAACATCAGCGCCGCGGCCAGCAGCATCACGCCGGCCTCGATCAGGTCGTTGTGGTTGCCGTCGAAGTAGGTCTCGAACACCCAGGCCATGGCGAGGCTCGCCAGCACCGCCGCCCCCGCGCCGAGGTAGATCGGCGCGATCCGGTGGGCGGCGTCGGCCCGGCGCAGCAGGGCGGCCAGCGCCGCGATCACCAGCAGGGCTTCCAGCCCCTCCCGGAACAGGATCGTGAAGGCCTGGACGAAGGTCGATCCGTCGGTCACCGGGTCACTCCGACCGCTCGATGGGCCGCACCCGCGCGGCCCGGACGACCGCCGCTCGGTCGCCGCGCGCGCCGGTCGTGCGGTTGTGGCTTGGCCGCGACATTCGCCGCGGCGATGGGGCCGGCGCCTTGCACGCGCCGCCGCCGGTGCGTATCACCGGCCGAAAAATTTAGCAAAACCAGCATCTTGTAACATTTCTAAATTATCGGGCGGTCCGCGGGGCGCGGCGGCTCCGTGGGGTCCGAAGGGTCGGGATGATGACGGTCGATCGCACTTGGACCGGCCTGGTCCGCGAATTCAACCTTCAGGCTGGCTTCCTCGTCCCGGCGATCGACCGCGGCATCGGCGGCGCCCGGCTGCCGATCGCCGCCGCGAGCGACCGGTGGTGAGGCCGGCGATCACCGCCGGCGCGCGGGCCGCGGTCGCCGCGCGGGTCGCCGTCGCGGTCCTCGGGGGCTACGCGGTCGCGGCGGCGGCGACCGCGTGCCTCGCGCTCGCCCTGCCGCTGGCGCCGGCCGACGCGACCACGACGGCGACGATGCTGAGCTTCGCGGTCTACGCCGCGGCGGTGCTGTGGGCCTTCTCCGCCCGCCGCCTCGCCGCCGCGGCGCTCGGCCTGCTCGCCCCGGCGCTCGCGCTCGGCGCGCTCGCCTGGCTCTTGCACGGAGGACACGGATGAAGGGGACGCTCCGGCAATCGATGGCGTGGCTGCACGCGTGGTCCGGCCTCGTGGTCGGCTGGGTGCTGTTCGCGGTGTTCGTCACCGGAACCGCCAGCTACTACCGGTCCGAGATCTCGCAGTGGATGCGGCCCGAGCTGCGCGCCGGCCGGTCCGTCGACGCGGCCCGCGCCGCCGACCTCGCGGTGGCGGCCCTGCGCGAGCGGGCGCCCGAAGCCCGGACGTGGTTCGTGACGCTGCCGACCGCCGAGCTGCCGGCGACCCAGATCGCGTGGCGGTCCCGGCCAGGCACGCCGTTCTCGGTCGCGCTGCTCGACCCGGAGGCGGGCGGGCCGTCAGCCGCGCGGGACACCCGCGGCGGCGATTTCCTCTACCGCTTCCACTTCGAGCTGCACATGCCGCCGCTCTGGGGGCGCTGGGTGGTCGGCGCCTGCGCGATGATCATGCTGATCGCGCTCCTGTCGGGGATCGTCACGCACCGGCGGATCTTCGCGGATTTCTTCACCTTCCGCCGCCGCGCCGACCAGCGCGGCTGGCTCGACGCGCACAACGTCGTCGGCGTGCTGGCGCTGCCCTTCCACCTGATGATCACCTACACCGGCCTCGTCACGCTGATGCTGCTGTACATGCCCTGGGGCGTGAATGCGGCCTACGAGGGCAACCGCGAGCGGTTCTTCCAGGACCGCGGCCAGTCGATCGCCGCCCGTCCCCCCGCCCGCGCGCCCGGGGAGCTGGCCCCGCTCGCGCCGATGGTCCGGGAGGCGATGCGGCTCACGGGATCCGAGGCGGTCTTCGTCGCGATCCACAACCCCCGCGACGCGGCCTCGACCGTGGTGGTGACGATGGACGAGCCGGAGGGCATCCCGCACCTGCACCCGTCCGTGGGGTTCGACGGGACCACCGGCGCGGCGCTCGGCACGACGGGTCCGGCCAGCGCCGCGACCACGACCCACGCGACGATGCTCGGGCTGCACGAGGCCCATTTCGCCGGCCCGATCCTGCGGGTGCTGTTCTTCCTGTCCGGGCTGATGGGCTGCGCGATGGTCGCCACGGGGCTCGTGCTGTGGAGCGTGGCGCGCATGCCCAAACCCAACGCCAAGCCCAGCGCCGAGCGCGAGGCCACGGCGCGGATGCCGCTCGGGCACCGTCTGGTCCACGCCCTCAACGTCGGCACCGTGGCCGGGCTGCCCGCGGCGCTCGCCTGCTACTTCCTGGCCAACCGGCTGCTCCCGGCATCGATGCCGGGCCGGCTCGACGCGGAGGTGCAGGTCTTCTTCGCGGCCTGGCTGCTGATGGCCCTGCCGGCGCTGGTCGTCGCGCCGCGCCGGGCCTGGACCGGGGCGCTCGCCGCCGCCGCCGCGCTGTTCCTGGCGGTGCCGGTCGTCGGCGGCGCGACCACGGGCCGCCACCTCGCGGCGAGCCTGCGCGACGGGGACGCGGCCTTCATCGGCTTCGACCTCGCGATGCTCTGCCTCGCCCTCGGCTTCGCCCTCACAGCGCACGCGCTGGGCCGCCGGCCGGTCACCCGGTCCGCCGGGCGCGCGCTGCCGCGCGACGGGATGGTCGGCACGCCCTCGCGATAGAGCCGCTCCCGATCGCGTTACACACGGTCCACGACGGTTCGGCGTTTGCGTCGGCCGCTCCCACCAACCCCCCTCATCCTGAGGTGCCCCTTGCTTCGGCAAGGGGCCTCGAAGGAGTCCTCCAGCCGGCCGCGCGATCCCTGGAGGTCTCCTTCGAGGCCCGCTCTCGCGGGCACCTCAGGATGAGGTGGAGGGCCGGAAACACCCCTGGGCTCGCCGCGTCGTGTCCTGCGCGCGTTGCGATCGGGCGCGGCTCCAAGCCTTTGTCCGGCATCCCCTTCGCTGGAGGGCGCTCCCGACGAGCCCGCTCACGGCGCGGCGAGGGCGTTCCGCTCCGCCGCGTCGATCGCGCGGATCACGCGGCAGGGGTTGCCTGCCGCGAACACCCCTTCCGGCACGTCGCGGGTCACCACGCTGCCCGCGCCGATGACGCTGCGCGCGCCGATGGTCACCCCGGGCAGGATCAGGGCGCCGGCGCCGACCCACACGTCCGGGCCGATGTCGATCGGCCGGCCGTATTCCTGCTTGCGCCGCAGGGCCGCGTCGAGGGGATGCATCGGCGTCAGGATCTGCACGGCCGGGCCGAACAGGGTGAAGTCCCCGATGCGCACCCGGCACACGTCGAGCACGACGCAGTTGAAGTTGAAGAACACCCGCTCGCCCAGCTCGATGTTCCGGCCGTAGTCGCACTGGAACGGCGGCTGCATCCACACGGTGTCGCCGCCGGTGCCGAAGATCTCCCGGCACAGGTCGCGGCGCAGGTCCTCCTCGGCCTCGCGGGAGGCGTTGAGCTTGAGGCACAGGTCGCGGACCCGGGCGCGGTCGGCGGCGAGGTCCGGGTCGAGGGCGTCGTAGAGTTCGCCGGCCAGCATCTTGTCGCGTTCGGTGCGCATCGGCGTGCCCTCCGCCCTCGTCGATCCCTCGCCGTGCAGGCGATGCGTACATATGTACGCATCGGGAGCGCTTGCCAACCGCGTCCGGCGGCATTCCTGTTCCGGACGACGCGCCCGGCCCGGTCGGGTCGCGCGCCCGATCCATCGTTCTCACGCGTCTCCGCCGGACCCCTGGCCCGGTCGGCGGTCGAGCGCCCCGAGGAATCGCCCGTGCCCGCGTCCCAGCGCCGCTACGATCCGGACCGCCGCGCCCGCATCGTGCGGGCGGCCCTCGACGTCATCGCCGAGCGCGGCGTCGCCGAGACGACCCACCGCCGGGTCGCGGCGGCGGCCGACGTCCCGCTCGGCTCGATGACCTACCATTTCGCGACGCTCGACGCGCTGCTGGCCGACGCGTTCTCGCTGCTCGCCGACACGGTGTCGGCCCGGTTCACCGAGCGGCTCGCCGCCGCCGCGACCGTGGACGAGGCGCGCGAGGCCGTGGTCGACCTGATCGTGGACGAGAGCTGGGCGACGCCGCGCAACATGCTCCTGAGCTACGAGCTGTACGCCTACGCGGCCCGCAACCCGCCGCTGCGCCGGGTGATGCAGGCGTGGATGGCCCAGAGCCAGGCGGCGCTCCGCAGGCACTTCCCGCCGGACACGGCCAAGGTGCTCGACGCCATGATCGAGGGCCTGTCGATCCACCGGTCCGTGGACGCGGAGCCGATGGCGCGCGACCAGATCCGCGCGGTGGTCGAGCGGCTGACCGCCGATCCCGCGGGGGCGGTCCCCGGCGCCGGGCAGCGCTAACGCCGCCCGCCGAACCCGCCGCCGGGTCCTCCCGGCCCCCCGCCCGGCCCCGCGGCCGGACCGCCGCCCGGGCCGCCGAAGCCGGGTCCGATGCCGCCGAACCCGCCCGGGCCGCCACCGGGCCGTCCGGCGGGATTGCCGGGCTCGCCGCCGCCGGGGGCGCCGAATCCGCGCGGGCCGGCGCTGCCGGGGATGTCGCCGCCCGGCCGCGTATCGATCGCCGGACCGCGCGGCCCGGTCCCGCCGGGAGGGCCGCCGGGATCGATCCCGAACCGCCCCGGCTCGCCCCCGAGTCGGTTCGGGGCGCCGTCCGGCAGGCCGCGCAGGTCGAGGCGGTCGCGCTCGCGCTCGAAGCGGGGGGGCTCCGGGGCCTGGGGGGCGATCCGGTCCTCGGCGCGCAACCGCTCCACCGTCAGGTCGCCGCCGGGGGCGACGCGCGCGGTCACCACGGCGCGGACGCTGCCGGTGCGCGGCACCGCGGGGGAGGGGCGCCCGGCGATCCTGAGCCCCGAACCCAGGTCGAGGTCCCGGCCGGCCCGGCCGATATACGCCTCGATCGAGACCTGCCGCAGCCCGGGCGGGAACGGGAGACCTGCGAGCGCCGCGTTCGTCACCCGGAGCGCGTTGCCGGCCGGCTCGCCGGTGACGAGGGCGCGCTTGCCCGGGACGAGCCCCGCCGCCCCCTCCAGGCGCAGGGCGCCGATCCGGAGCGTCCCGTCCGCGTCACGGCTCACCGGCCCGGCGACCCGGTCGGGACCGGCGGGCCGCGTCTCGATCAGGCTCGCGACGATCACCCCGTCCGGCCGGCGCAGGCCGCTCACCGCGACGCGGATCCCGGGCTTCCAGTCGCCCGGCAGGTCGCCGGTCATCACCCGCTGGCCGAGCACGGTGAGGCGGCCGGGGGCGGCCGCGTCCACGGGACCGACCACCTCGCTCGTCACGTCGATGCGCCGGGTCGCGAGGCCGCCGTCCCCGGGGCGGGCCACCACCTGCACCACCTGCCCGATCCTCAGGTCGGCGGCGGTCGCCGGGGCGCCGTCGATCCGCACGGCCACGTCCGCCGGATAGGCGATGCGCAGGCCGTTGACCACGATCGAGCCGAAGCGGCGGATCGTGCCGATCACCCCGGTTCCGCCGATCCCGCGGTCGCCCTCGCCGGGCGGACGCTCGGCGGGCTCGGGGGCGGCCCGGGCGCCGGTCCCGCCGATGCCCTGGTCGAGGGGGGGCTGCTGGGCGCGGGCGCCGGCCGGCAGCGCGGCGGCGCCCGCGAGCAGCCGCAGAACCAGACGCCGGGTGGGACGAGGGCTCACCGCTCAGCCCTCGGCATCCGTCCGGGGCCGGGCCGCGGGCGGGGCCTCGGTGTAGACGTAGAGGCCGAAGGTCCAGCGATGGCCGCCGCCGGCATCCCCCTGGCAGGCCGCGTGGGCCTCGCGGTTGGCCTGTTGCAGGGCCTCCATCGCCAGCTCCCGCGCCCGCGCCTCGAGGCGGGCGGCCAGATCCGCCGAGAGGCCGTCGTAATGGACCGCCCGCTCCAGGAACCGGGGGGCATCCCCCAGGATGTTGGCGGTCGCCGCGGCGATATGGTCGTGCAGGTTGCGGCCGAAATAGTAGGCCTGCGCCTCGGCGTTGCCGTCGGCCCTGGGCACGTAGGCGGCCTCGGCGAGGACGATCCGGTCCAGCGGATCGACGAAGACCAGGCGGCGGTCGAGCCACTCGTCCAGTACCGCCCGGGGCCGCAGGTCGCGGGTCACGCCGGCCACCAGCGACTCGAAGGACGGCGCATCCCCCTCCGCAACCCGGGGCAGGGGCAGCGGGGCCCCGTCCGGCCCGGTGAAGGCCGGGTCGGCCAGCCAGCGGGCGATGATCCGGCTGGTGCGCGACAGGGTGGCCGGCACCGCGCTCACCGGTGCCCCCGCCCCGCGCAGGCGCCGCACCTCCTTGCGGTGGATGCCCGTCAGCAGCGACACCCGGCTGTCGGTCTGCTCCTTGCCGGGCAGGGCGAAGTCGTACTCGGCGACGTTCACGTACAGCTCGCGCAGCAGGTCGGTGAGCGCCGGAAAGGTGATGCCGCGCGCCACCAGAAGGCGAACGAGCGGGCGCAGCAGCCGCGCCAGCGGCGCGTGCAGGCCGGCGCCTTCCGGAGCGGTCTGGGCGGTCTCGGACATCCCGGATCCATGCCCCGGTAGAGCGTGGGAGACAATCCCACGACGTGCGACAGCACACCAACGCGGACGGATTCCCGATTGACGTGGGATTTTTGCACACGTAGCTTGGCTGCGTGGTCAAATTTCCCACAGATCATCCCCTGAAGGCTCTCACGATGGATGCGCCCCACCTCCTCGTTCCCTCCGCGCTGCCGCCGATCGTCCTGGGCGTAGCCGGCGCTCCCCGCGCGAGCCAGGGTGGAATGCTGCCGCGGATGAGGCGCCTCGCCTGCGCGCTCGCCGCCCTCGCTCTGCCCGCGTTCGGGGTCGCGATCACGGATACGGTCCACCGTGCCCGCGCCCCGGACGCGCAGCAGGCCGTCGCGCCCGCCCCCGGCGGTGCGGCGGCGGCCGCCGCCCGGATCCGACCCCTGGTCCGGGTGGCGGCCCTCGACGCGTCGGAGGGCGCGCGGCCGTGATCGCCCTGTCCGCACCGCGGCCCGACCGGCCGCGCGATCCCGCCTGCGGCGGGGCGCCGATCCTCGACCTCGCCCTGTGCCTCATCCTGGCGGTGACGGTGGTCGGCCTGCTCCTCATCGCCCTCTGATCCGCCGCCCCGGCGGCTCCCTCAACCCCCAGAGACAGACATGACCCAGTTCCTCCCGGCCGCCCTCGTCGGCGCCGCCGCATTCTCCTGCGCGCTCGCCGCCGAGGCCGCCGACCTCCCGGTCCGCGCGGCGCCACCGGCCTTCACGCCGCTGCCGGCCTTCACCTGGACCGGCTTCTACGCCGGCGTGAACGCCGGCTACGCGTTCGGCACGGCGGGCGGCAGCTTCACCGATCCGAGCTACGGCACGGTCACGGGCGGCGGCCGCTCGGGCGGCTTCGCCGGCGGCGGGCAGATCGGCTACAACTACCAATTCACACCCGGCTCGGGCTTCGTCGTCGGCGTCGAGGCCGACATCCAGGCCACCGCTTTCGCCAAGGCCGACGCGGCCTATCTCGGTGCGACGCCGTACTACAGCGTGCGGCCGAGCCTCGACTATTTCGGCACCCTGCGCGGCCGGGTCGGCTACGCCTTCGACCGGGTCCTGATCTACGGCACCGGCGGTTTCGCCTACGGCGGCGGGGCGCGCTCCTCCTACGCGGCCGCCTATCCCTACACGCTGCCCAACACGACCCGGACGGGCTACGCGCTCGGCGGCGGCGTCGAGTACGCCTTCACCGAGAAGCTCTCGGCCAAGGTCGAAGCACTCTACCTCAAGCTCGGGCGCGGCACCGCCGGCGCCACGTACTACGACGCCGCCGTGCCGGCCTATTACGGCACCGGGCGACGCGACGACGGTTTCGCCGTGGTGCGGGCGGGCCTCAATTACCGGTTCTGAGCGTCGACGCCCGACGACCGATCGGAATGACAGGACCGACGGGACGTCGGGCGCCAAGACCATCGTCGAGACCAGACCGTGGCAGATCAAGACACTGCGCGCCGGTCTCAAGATGACCGCGATGCCGGGCGGCGACGAGGTGCGGCCGATGTCTATCCCGGACCTCGCCGCCTCACTGATCAACAGGTCTTCAACAGTCTCCGGATGTGGCATGCACGCACCCGGCACGGCCCTGGGCTAGCTGTGCGATCGAATACGCAGTGCACGCGGCCGTCGCGCGCTTGACGATAACACCGGAATCGGGCGCTATGCCTCGACTTCGGTCCGCGCAGAGCCGAACGGTCGCGGTCTCGACGCCGGCGATGAAGGTTAGCCGGCGGAGATACTGGACCCGGACCGGTCGCGCGGTCGTAGGCGACGCCTCGCTTCGGGATCGGCCGTGACTGCACCCAGCCTCAACGCCCTCAAGCTGCTCCTCGCCTGCGGGCTCGGCGTCGCGGCAGCCCCGGCCGGCGCCCAGGAACTGGTGCCGTCCAGCGGCAACGGCCGCGGCGCGCTCCTGATCTACGGCAACTATTGCGGCCCCGGCAGCCGCGGACCCGGCTACCCGCCGATCGACGCGCTGGACCTCGCCTGCGCCCGGCACGACGCCTGCTCGCCGGACCCGGCCGCGGGCGTCCTGGCGACCTGCGCCTGCAACCGCCGACTCCAGGTCGAGGCGGCGGCGGTCTCGCGCGATCCCTACGCCGGGCAGCGCACCCGGGACATGGCCCGGTTCATCTCGGATTTCGCGGCCTCGATGCCCTGCCAGTAGGCAGGGCGGCACGGGGGAGCGAGACGGTCGCCTCAGGCCGCGTCGGCGGGCTTGGCGGCCGGCTTCGGGCCGCCCTTGGCGACGCCGACCAGCGCCGGGCGCAGCACGCGCTCGCCGATCACGTAGCCGGTCTGCATCACCTGCACGACCGTGCCGGCCGGCACCTCGGCGTCCGGCACCTCGAACATCGCCTGGTGCCGGTTCGGGTCGAAGCGCTGGCCCTGCGGCTCGACCGCCTTCACGCCGTGGCGCTCCAGCGTCTTGGCGAGGTCGCGCTCGGTCAGCTCGATGCCGTCGATCAGACCCTTGAGGTCTCCGTCGGCGGCCGCGCGCCGCTCGGCCGGCACGCTGTCGAGGGCGCGGCGGATGTTGTCGGCCACCGTGAGCACGTCGCGGGCGAAGTTCGTGACCGCGTAGGTCCGCGCGTCGGCGGCCTCGCGCTCGGTGCGGCGGCGCAGGTTCTCCATCTCGGCGAGCGTGCGCAGCGTCCGGTCCTTCAGCTCGTCGCGCTCGGCGGTGAGCAGGGCCAGGGCCTCGGCCACGGGATCGACGGTCGGGGCCTCGGCGCCCTCGGCCCGGGCCTGCGCGTCCTGCGGGGTCTCGTCGTTCGTCATCGCGTCTTCAGTGCATCACCGGCGGGGAGGGGGATCGGCGCTGATATCAGGCGGGGGGGCGGCGAAATCAACCCGACCGGCCACGCTCGGGCGCGCGGCGGCGCTCGGTCGAGCGGCCACGCTCGGGCGTCGGCTCACGCCTCCCGCGGCGGCGGCGCGGCGACCAGGGCTTCGAGCCCCTCGGCCTTGAGGGCGGCGACGTCGCCCGCGAACACCTCCATCACCGCGGTGCGGATCGCCGCCTGCCGGTCGGGCTGGGTCACCCGGGTGCCGGTGAGGTCGGTGACGTAGAACACGTCCACCGCCCGCTCGCCGAAGGTCGCCACGTGCGCGGAGGTGATGTTGAGCGACAGCCGGCCGAAGGCGGTGGTCAGCTCGTAGAGCAGGCCCGGCCGGTCGAGGCCGGTGACCTCGACCACGGTCTCGCGGCTCGACAGGGCGTTGTCGATGGCGACATCGGGGGGCACGAGGAAGGTTTTGGCCCGGGCGCTCGGCTGCGGGTGCTTGTCGGCCACGAGGTCGGCGATGCGGATCTCGCCCTTCAGCGCCCGCTCGATCGCCGCGGTGATGCGGCGGGCGCGGCGGGTCTCGTCCTCGTCGCGCTCGAAGGCGCGGGAGATGAAGATCGAGTCGAGGGCGAAGCCGTCGGTGGTGGTGAAGATCTGCGCGTCGACGATGTTGGCGCCGGCCGCCGCGCAGGCGCCGGTGACGATCGCGAGCAGCCGCGGGTGGTCGGGGGAGTAGACGGTGATCTCGGTCACCCCGCGCACGGGGTCGAGGGCCACGTCGGTCGCCGCGGCGCGGCCCTCCTCGTGGACGGTGCGCAGGAAGATCGCGTTCTTGACGTGGCGGGCGCGGTCCACCTTCAGCCAGTAGGCCTGGTTGTGGCGGGCGGCGTAGGCATCGAACGCCTCGGCCGGCCAGTCGGGCAGTTGCTCGCGCAGGCTCATCTGGATCAGGCGGACCCGGTCGGTGCGGGCGATCTCGCTGTGGCCGCCGGACAGGTGCACCTCGGTCTCGTCGTAGAGGGTGCGGATCAGGGTGCCCTTCCACGCGGTCCAGACGCCGGGGCCGACCGCCGAGATGTCGGCGACCGTGAGGATGGTCAGGAGCTTCAGCCGCTCCAGGCTCTGGACGGTGGCGGCGAAGCGCTCGATCGTCTTGGCGTCCGAGAGGTCGCGGCTCTGGGCGGTCATCGACATCAGCAGGTGGTGCTCGACGAGCCACGCCACCGTCTCGGTCTCGGCCTGGCTCAGGCCGAAGCGCGGGCCGAGCTTGCGGGCGATGGCGGCGCCGGCGGTGGAGTGGTCCTCGGGCCGGCCCTTGGCGATGTCGTGCAGCAGGATCGCCACGTAGAGGGCGGTGCGGTTGTGGATCGTCTGGATCAGCCGGGAGACCAGCGGGTAGCCGTCGTCGAAGCGCCCGGCCTCGATGGCGGCCAGGATGCCGACCGTGCGCAGCAGGTGCTCGTCCACCGTGTAGTGGTGGTACATGTTGAACTGCATCATCGCCACGACGCGCCCGAAATCCGGGACGAAGCGGCCGAGCACGCCGGCCTCGTTCATGTCGCGCAGGGCCTCCTCGGGGGCGTTGCGCGAGGTCAGGATCTCGATGAACAGCCGGTTGGCCTCCGGGTCGCCCCGCAACGACGGGTTGACGAGGCGCAGGGAGCGGCTGGCGAGCCGCTTGGCGTCCGGGTGGATCGCGAGGTTGTGCCGGTCGGCCAGCCAGAACAGGCGCAGCAGGTTGACCGGGTCACGCTCGAAGGCGTCCTCGGCCCGCAGGTTCACCCGGCCGTGGTCGATCCAGAAATCCTCCGCCTCGATGGCGGTGGCGCGGAACCGATCCCGGAACCGGCCGATCCAGCGGTCGAGCACCGGCGTGCGCTTGGCGTGGCGGGCCTCCAGCTCGGCGCTGACGATGGCGGTGAGGTCGCCGACATCCTTGGCGACCCGGAAATACGCCTTCATGAAGCGCTCGACGCCGGACAGGCCGGCGCGGGCCTCGTAGCCGAAGCGCTCGGCGATCCGCGGCTGGAGCCCGAAGGACAGGCGCTCCTCCGCGCGCTTCGTGGCGAAGTGCATGTGGCAGCGCACCCGCCACAGGAACTCCTCGCAGCGCTCGAACAGCCGGTACTCCTCGGCCGTGAACAGGCCGGCACCGATGAGTTCCATCTGGTCGCGCACCCGGTAGGTGTACTTGGCGATCCAGAACAGGGTGTTGAGGTCGCGCAGGCCGCCCTTGCCGTCCTTGACGTTGGGCTCGACGAGGTAGCGCGAGGTGCCGACCTTCGCGATGCGGGTGTCGCGCTCGCGCAGCTTGGCCTCCACGAACTCGGCGGAGGAGCCGACCACCAGCTCGCCGTCGAAGCGCGTGACCAGCTCCTCGAACAGGGTGCGCGAGCCGAACAGGAACCGGGCTTCGAGCAGCGCGGTCCGGATCGTCATGTCGGCGCGGGCCTCGCGCAGGCACTCCTCCACGGAGCGCGTGGCGTGGCCGACCTTCAGCTTGAGGTCCCAGAGCACGTAGAGCATCGCCTCGACGACGCTCTCCGACCACGCGGTCTGCTTGTAGGGCAGCAGGAACAGCAGGTCGATGTCCGAGCCCGGCGCCATCGTGCCCCGGCCGTAGCCGCCGGTGGCCACCACCGCGAGTTGCTCGCCGGTCGTCGGGTTGTCGTTCGGGTAGAGGCGCCAGACCACCGCGTCGTGGATCGCCCGCACCACCGCGTCGGTCAGCCGCGAGATGTTCTGGGCGCAGCGCAGGCCGTCGCGGTGCTTGAGGAGCTGCGCCTCCGCCGCCCGGTGCCCGTCCTCGATCACCTGCCGCAGGGCGGGCACGAGGGCGGCGCGCAGCTTGGTCGGCTCGCGCGCGTCCTTGTCGAGGCTGTCGAGGATCCTGTCGAGGGCGGTGGCGGGATCGAACATGCCACCCCGTTAGCATGATATGCCTACGCCGCCAGCCGGGCGGCGACGCGGGCGGGCTGGGCGTCGCGCCGCCCGCGTCAGGCCGAGAGCTCCCGGCCCAGCGCCTGCACCCGCCGCAGGTCGTCGACGAAGGCGGCGTAGGCCTCGGCCTTCGCCTCGTCGGGCAGGCGCAGCAGGTAGGAGGGGTGGACGGTGATGAAGCCCTGGACGCGGCCGTCGAGCCGGTCGAACCGGAACGGCCCCCGCGACCGGGTGATCGGGATCGACTTGCCGGCGAGCGCCAGCACGGCGGTGGCGCCGAGCGCGACGACGAGCTTGGGCGCCACGAAGTCCAGTTCGCGGTCGAGCCACCAGCGGTAGTGGCTGACCTCGCCGGCGGTGGGCTTCTCGTGGATGCGGCGCTTGCCGCGCAGGGTGAATTTGAAGTGCTTGACCGCGTTGGTGAGGTAGCTCGCCCCGCGGTCGATCCCGGCCTCCGCCAGCGCCCGCGAGAGGAGCTGCCCCGCGGGCCCGACGAAGGGGCGGCCCTGCACGTCCTCCTGGTCGCCCGGCTGCTCGCCGACGAAGGCGAGGGTGGCGCCGAGCGGCCCCTCGCCGAGCACCGCCTGCGTGGCGCCGGGCACCAGCGGCTCGGTGCGCCGGATGATCGCGTTGAGGTCGTCGAGGGACTTCGGGTCGGCCTCCGACATCGCGGCCACGGCCTTGGCGGGTTCGCGGCGTGTCGGCATCGTCGGCTCCCTCTCGATCATGGCGTCGCTGCGCGCGGCGGCCCCCCGCACCAGGGCGGGGATCGCGGCGGCCTCGGGCAGGTTGCGCCAGTACTTCTTCGGCATCTCGGCGCGCATCGCCGCCGGGTTGACCCGGGCCGGGTTGAACGTCGTCTCGTAGTAGGTCCGCCAGCCGGCCTCGAAGCCGTCGCCCTCGGGCAGGTCGGCGCGCGCGCCCGGCGGCCCGAAGGTCAGCGCCGCCCCGTCCCAGTGCGCCGAGCCGTCCGGCGTCAGGATCGACCAGCGCATCGACGCGAACCGGCGCACGAAGAACGGGGCGGCCGCCTCCAGGATGTGATGGTCGGGCTCGAACCACGCCACGTAGCGCTCGGTGCCCTCCGCCTCGCCCTCCACCGCCACCCGGCGGAAGCGCAGGAAGGCGTGCATCTTGTGCAGGTCGCGGCCGATCGCCTTGGACAGGCGGTGGAGGCGGTGGACGAGGGGATCGCTCATCACCTCCAGCAGGTGGCGCTCGCCGCGGGTGACGCGCCAGATCAGGGCGTAGAGCAGGGCGTAGCGCTCGGGATCGCGATGCGGGACGACGCCGGGGATCAGCGCCGCGACCGCCCGGGGCAGCGACAGCGGCGCCCCCCCGGAGCCGGTGCCGGCCTCGCCGAACAGGCCGGGCGCGGCCTCGACCGAGAACGCGACCCCCTCGGGCGGGACGCCGGCCGCGACGAGAGCCCGGGCCGCGGCGCGGAAGCCGTCGAGGTCGGCGCCGGGGCGGAGATGGACCGTGCGGGATATGACGAGGGGGGCCGCATTCATGGTGAGGCGCACGCCGCTCGGCGCGCACGCGCATCGGCGAGCCCGCGTCCTCCCTCCCCCCTCTGCGGGGGAGGGTACCCTGCGCAGCAGGGGGGGAGAGGGGAGCGACGGGGCCGGAGAGATCGCGATGCGAGCCCCATCCTGCGTCGTCGCGCCGCCCCTCTCCCGGCCCTCGCTGACGCGAGGGCCACCCTCCCCCGCAGAGAGGGGAGGGAAACGCGCCGGTGGCCGAGCGCCATCAGAACAGACTCAACTGCCGCGCCGGCTCGGCGAGCTTCTCGCGCAGGTCGAGGCGGTCGGTGAGCCCGGTCGGGCGGTGGTCCGGGGTCACGAGGAACGGCCGCGCCCGCTTCAGGCCCGAGGTCAGCCGGGCGACGTCGTCGAGCCGCAGCGTCGCGTGGCGGCGCGCGGCGACGATCCGGTCGACGGCGCGGGCGCCGAGGCCCGGCACCCGCAGCAGCAACTCCCGGTCGGCCCGGTTCACGTCCACGGGGAAGCGCTCGCGGTGCTTGAGCGCCCAGGCGAGCTTGGGATCGATGTCGAGCGCCAGCATGCCGCCGTCCGAGGCGTCGGCGACCTCGCCGGGGGTGAACGCGTAGTACCGCAGCAGCCAGTCCGCCTGGTACAGCCGGTGCTCGCGCCGGAGCGGCGGCGCCTTCAGCGGCAGCACCGCCGAGCCGTCGGGGATCGGGCTGAAGGCGGAGTAGTACACGCGCTTGAGCCCGACGCGGCCGTAGAGGTGGGCGCTCTTGGCGATCAGCGCCGCGTCGGTGGTGTCGTCGGCGCCGACGATCACCTGCGTCGAGTGCCCGGCCGGGGAGAAGCGCCGCCGCTCGGCCTTGGCCTGGACGATCCGCTCGCCGATCTGCGCCATCGCCCCCTCGATCGCCGCCCCGTCCTTCTCCGGCGCCAACCGCTCCAGGCTGGCCTCGGTGGGCAGTTCGACGTTGATCGACAGCCGGTCGGCGTAGAGCCCGGCCTCCTCGATCAGCCACGGGCTGGCCTCGGGGATCGACTTGAGATGGATGTAGCCGGCGAAGCCGTGGTCGCGCCGCAGGGATTTCGCGACCCGGGTCAGCAGCTCCATCGTGTGGTCCGGCGACTTGATGATGCCCGACGAGAGGAACAGGCCCTCGATGTAGTTGCGCTTGTAGAAGTTGACCGTGAGGTTCACGACCTCCTCGACGGTGAACTTCGCCCGCCGCACGTTCGAGGAGCGGCGGTTGACGCAGTAGGCGCAGTCGAACAGGCACCAGTTGGTCAGCAGGATCTTGAGGAGCGAGACGCAGCGGCCGTCCGGCGTGTAGGCGTGACAGATGCCCGCGCCGGTGGTCGAGCCGAGCCCGTCCTTGCCCGCCGCGCGCTTGGGCGCCCCCGAGGAGGCGCAGGAGGCGTCGTACTTGGCCGCATCCGCGAGGATGCGCAGCTTCTTGGCCAGCGTCTCGTCCATCGAACGAAAGATGAACGCGGATGCGGCGCAGACAAGGCCGCGCGACGCCCGCTCCCCGGCCGTGATGCCGCACCCCGGGGACAGGGCTCCGAACTCCGGTCGATGTATGCATGGCAGCGGTGTTTGCGAGCGGCCCCGTCATTCCGGGCCCTGCTGGGCAGTCCCAGCATGACGGACTGCGTGTGAGAGAGGGGTTGCATCTCTCATACCGCTTCCTGGTGAACCGCTCGGTGATCCGGGCCCACGCCGTCATCGCGAGCCGTAGGCGAAGCGACCCAGGGCTGCGCGACGCCGGTCGATGTGGCGCCGCTGGGTTGCTTCGCTCCGCTCGCAAAGACGGAGAGAGCCGCGCCCGAAGCGTTCAACCTGAAGTCGTATGATAGCGGGGTTGCATCTCTCATACCGCTTCCGGGTGTACCGCTCGGTCACCTGGGCCCGCGCCGTCATCGCGAGCCGCAGGCGAAGCGACCCAGGGCAGCGCGCGGTTTGAGACGGTGGCGCCCCTGGATTGCTTCGCTCCGCTCGCAAAGACGGAGAGCGTCGATCCCGAACCCTTCAGCCGGAAGCCGTATCACAGGTTGCGGGTCGTGAACCCGAGTCCGGAGCCCTGTCCCCGGGGTGCGGATTATGGCCATCGCGACCGTCGCCGGATCCCGATCGCCCCGTCAGACGCGCAGCGCGCGCACGATCAGCCTGGGGCAGGCCTCGAGCAGGCGCGCGACGCCGACCGGACATTCGACCCGATCGAGACGGGAGAGGGCATCCCACCACGAAGAGCGGTCCTCCTTCGGATCGCCGTCCGTCCCGTCGCACCGTCCCGCCAATGCCCCGCCTCCCGGCCGACGCTCCCCAGGCGCGGTGCCGGGAGCGGTCGGCGCCGCCTCACGCCTCGCCGATCTCCCCATCCACCACCTGCTTCGCCAAATCATAAGAGAACCCGGCGCGGGCCATCGCGGCGAGGTCGCGGTCGCGGTGGGCGGCGCGGGTGTCGGGCCGGCGGTGCGGGCCGAGGCGGCGGCGCTTGGCGTAGGCGTGGGCCGCCTGCGCGTCGATGCCGGGGGCCTCCGCGTCGGAAGACTCCTGCTCGGCGGCCATCGCGGCCTCGATCTCGGCGCGCGGCACGCCCTTGGCGGCGAGCTTGGCCGAGGCGCCCCGGCTCGACGTGCCGCGGCGGCGCAGGGTCGCGAGCCGCGCCCGGGCGAACCGGGCGTCGTCGACGAGGCCGGCGCCCCGGGCGCGGGCGACCACCGCCTCGACGAGGTCGGCGAAGGCGGCCGGGTCCTCGTCGCGGGCGCGCGCCCGCTTCGCCACCCGCCGCGCGAGCGTGCGCCGGAGCATCTCGGTCGAGGCGCTGTAGCGTTCGAGGTAGTGCAGGGCGACCCGCTCCAGCCAGGCGGCGGTCACCGGGCCCGGAGGCCGGCGCGCGGCCTCGCTCCGCCCTTCGGCGCGATCTGGCGCGGGATCTGCAACGTTTGGGCGAGTCACCGGTTCTTCACGTTCTGGACAGGATTGCGTTCCATGACGGAGCCATGGAACGCGCGCAACGCGACAGGCTCGGCCATGGACCGATCCCACGCCCATCGCCCGGACTCCTGCGACACCGCCTGCGGGCGGTGGCCGAGGTGCTGATGCGCCGCGAGTGGGTCCTCGTTCTCCTCGCCGTGGCCCTGGCCGGGGCGGCCGCGCTGGTGTTCTACCTGTCGCGCCCGACCACGCTGACCGTGGCGGTCGGGCCCCAGGACGGGCCCGAGGCGGCTTTGGTCGAGGCCTACGCGTCCGCCCTCGACCGGGCCCGCGAGGACGTGCGCCTGAAGGTGGTGCGCTACGAGGACGTGCGCGACTCCGGCCTCGCCCTCCAGAAGAACCGCGCCGACCTCGCGGTGGTGCGCCCCGACGTCTTCCTGCCCGAGAACGGGCTGACGCTGGCGATCCTCCACGACGAGGCGCTGGTGATCGTCGCCCCCGAGGGCTCCGACATCGACGAGATCCCGGCTCTGTCCCGCCGCCGGCTCGGCGTGGTGGTCCGGCACGGGGCCGATCTGCCGTTCGTGACCAACGTCCTGTCGTTCTACGACCTCGTGCCCGGCGGCGCCGCGGCCGAGGGCGCCGAGGCCGGCCACGCGGCGGGGGAGGGCGAGCCGGCGCCGGGCCGCGTCGCCCTGGTCCCGCTGAAGGTCGGCGAGGTGAGCGCCGCGCTCGCCGAGAAGCGGGTGGACGCGGTGGCGGTGATCGCCGGTCCGACCTCCAAGGTCGCGGCCGCCGTGGTCCGGGCGGCCGAACTCGGCGCCCCGGAGCGCAAGCTCGGCTTCGTGGCGATCCCCGACGGCGACGCCATCCTCCAGCGCTTCCCCGAACTCCAGGCGGTGACGATCCCCGCGGGGACCTTCGGCGGCCGGCCGAAGCGGCCGGAGGAGGAGGTGCGCACGGTGGGCGCCTCCTACCGGCTGATGGCCCGCGGCACGGTCAGCCGCGTGGCGGTGGCCTCGGCGACCCAGCACCTGTTCGAGTGGCGCTCGAAGCTCGCCGCGGCCGCGCCCGCCGCCAAGCTGATGAAGGCGCCCGAGTTCGACACCACGGTCGCGGCCACCTCCGCCCGGCTGCCGAACCACCCCGGCGCGGTCGACTATTTCGAGCGCGAGCAGCAGACGTTCCTCGACCGCTACGAAGACTACATCTACCTGTTCGCCTTCTTCGGCGGCACGCTGGGCTCCGGCATCGCGTGGGTCGGCCAGCGGCTCGCCCGCAAGCGGCGGGAGCGGGTCGACATCGTGCTCGACCGCCTGCTCGACATCCTGCGCGAGGTGCGCGGCGCGTCGAGCGCGCTGGAGCTCGACACCATCGCCCGGGAGACCGACGGCCTCGTCGCCGACGTGGTCGCCTACGCCCGCGAGCGCGCCATCGACACCCGCACGGTCAGCGCCCTGATCCTGGCGGTGGACGGGGTCCACGCGGCCATCGCCGACGCGCGGCGGCAGCTCGGCCCGGAGACGGAGGGCGACGCGCGCCGCCGCAACAAGGCGCGCCTCACGGCGCTGAGCCTGCCCGCGGCCGAGTAGGCGGCTCGGTCGGCGTCGCGCCAGAGGTCCGAACTCGGATGAACGCGACACAGCCGCAGCGTGTTTGTCGCCGGTTCTGACACGCACTCCGTGATCCCGGGGCGCCGGAGGCGAGCCCGGGATCCAGAAACGCCGACGATAGCCAAGCCCGGCACGCCCTGTGGTTCTGGATTCCGGGCTCCGCTGCGCGGCCCCGGAATGACGGGGGTGGTGGATCGCAGCCGAGGTGGCCCAGCGTTAACCCGAGTTCGGAGCCCCGCGGCGTCGCGCGGGCGCGCTGGACAACCTCCGGCGGAGCGTTCACGACCGGCCTCGCGGCCGCGCCGGATCGCGAGCCGGCCTCCCGACGCCTGGACGCCCATGACCGCCGAGACCGAGTCCGCCGAGACCGCGACAACCGAGACCGAGACCGCCGGGTCCGCGACCCCGAAGCCCGTCGGCCCCGGCGATCAGGTGCTCCTGGTCGACGGCTCGTCCTTCATCTTCCGGGCCTACTTCCAGTCGATTAACCAGCCCGAGCGCTACAACTTCCGCCCGTCGGACGGGCTGCCGACCGGGGCGGTGCGGCTGTTCTGCGCCAAGATCGCGCAGTTCGTGCAGGAGGGCGCGGCGGGCGTGTGCCCGACCCATCTCGGCATCGTCTTCGACAAGTCGGAAGGGTCGTTCCGCAAGGAGATGTTCCCGGACTACAAGGGCCACCGCCCCGACGCGCCCGACGACCTCAAGCGGCAGATGCCGCTGATGCGCGACGCGGTGCGCGCCTTCGGCCTGCACGCGGTGGAGCTGGAGCGCTACGAGGCCGACGACCTGATCGCCACCTACACCCGGCTCGCCGAGGCGCGGGGCGCGGGCGTCATCATCGTCTCCTCCGACAAGGACCTGATGCAGCTCGTGGGGCCGCTGGTGCGGTTCTACGACTTCGAGTCGGGGGCCAAGGGCAAGCCCGGCTACCGGCCCGAGCGCAACCTCGACGTGGCGGCGATCGTCGCCAAGTGGGAGGGCCTGCAACCGAACCAGATCGGCGACGCGCTGGCGCTGATCGGCGACACCTCCGACAACGTCCCCGGCGTGCCCGGCATCGGCCTGAAGACGGCGGCCGCCCTGATCAAGGAGTTCGGCAGCCTCGACGCGCTCCTGGAGCGGGCGGGGGAGATCAAGCAGCCCAAGCGCCGGGAGACCCTGCTCGCCAACGTCGATCAGGCCCGGCTCTCGCGCAAGCTCGTGGCGCTGATGGAGGACGTGGCCGTCCCGGTGCCGCTGGACGACTTGCGGCTGCCCAAGCCCGACCCGGAGCGGCTGGTCGGCTTCCTCAAGGCGATGGAGTTCAACACCCTGACGCGCCGCATCGCCCAGATGCTGCACGTGGATCCCGAGGCGGTGCGGCCCGACCCCGCCCTGCTGCCGGGCGCGCGCCCGCACGGCTACCGGAACGACGCGGGCGGCAGCGACGCGGTGCCGTTCTTCGGGGATTCCGTGCCGCCCGATCCGGAGACCCAGGCGGCCGGGCCCGAGCGCCCGCCGGGGGACGCACCGCCGGACTCGGGCGAGGTCGATCCCTTCGCCGCGTTCGACCTGCCGGAGGCCGCGCCGAAGCCCCGCGCGCCCGCCGAGCCGACGCCCGGCAACCTCGTCGCGGCGCGCGCGGCCGAGGCGGTGAAGCCGTTCGACACGGAGGCCTACGAGACGGTGGTCTCGCTGGAGCACCTCGACGCCTGGATCGCGGAGGCCGAGGAGGCCGGCGTGATCGCCGTCGACACCGAGACCGACGCGCTCGACGCCCACCGCGCCGGCCTCGTCGGCGTGTCGCTGGCGGTGGCGCCGGGGCGGGCCTGCTACATCCCGCTCGCCCACGTCCAGGCGGTGAAGGCCGAGCCCGATGCCGGCGACCTTTTCGGGGAGGGCGCCGCGCCCTCCGACGTGGTCGAGCGCGTCCCCAGCCAGATCGCGCTCGACGACGCGCTCGCCCGCCTCAAGCCGCTGCTGGAGAACCCCGGCGTGCTCAAGGTCGGCCAGAACCTCAAGTACGACTGGGTGGTGCTCGCCCGCTACGGCATCGAGGTCGCGCCCTTCGACGACACGATGCTGATCTCCTACGTGCTCGACGCGGGCAAGGGCGGGCACGGCATGGACGAGCTGGCCCGCCGCCACCTGGGCCACCAGCCGATCACCTTCTCGGACGTGGCCGGCACGGGGCGCAACAAGGTCAGCTTCGACCGCGTCGCGCTCGACCGCGCCACCGCCTACGCGGCCGAGGACGCCGACGTGACCCTGCGGCTGTGGCGGATGATGAAGCCGCGGCTCGTCGCCGAGCGCAGGGCCGCCGTCTACGAGACCCTGGAGCGGCCGCTGCTGCCGGTGATCGCCCGGATGGAGCGGGCCGGCATCCGCGTCGACCGCGACATGCTGAGCCGCCTGTCGGGGGATTTTTCTCAAATTCTCGTTCGCCTTGAAGAAGAGATCCAGGCGGACGCGGGCGAGACCTTCTCGGTCAGCTCACCGAAGCAGATCGGCGACATCCTGTTCGGCAAGATGGGCCTGCCGGGCGCCAAGAAGACGCCGTCCGGTCAGTGGGCCACCCCCGCCACGTTGCTGGAGGAACTCGCCCAAGCGGGACACGAATTACCCAAAAAGATCCTGGAGTGGCGGCAGCTCTCGAAGCTCAAGTCGACCTACACCGACGCGCTCCAGGCGCACGCCGACCGCGACACGCAGCGCGTCCACACCTCGTTCTCCCTGGCGGCGACCACGACCGGGCGGCTGTCCTCGTCCGAGCCGAACCTCCAGAACATCCCCGTGCGCACGGAGGAGGGCCGCCGCATCCGCCGGGCCTTCGTGGCCGCGCCCGGAAAGGCGCTGATCTCGGCGGACTACTCGCAGATCGAGCTGCGCCTGCTCGCCCACATGGCCGACATCCCGCAGCTCCGGCAGGCGTTCGAGGAGGGCATCGACATCCACGCGGCCACCGCGAGCGCGATGTTCGGCGTGTCGCTCAAGGCGATGACGCCGGACCTGCGGCGCCGGGCCAAGACGATCAACTTCGGCATCATCTACGGCATCTCGGCCTTCGGGCTCGCCGACCGCCTCGGCATCGGCCAGCCGGAGGCCGCGGCCTTCATCAAGCAGTATTTCGAGCGCTTCCCCGGCATCCGCGCCTACATCGACGACACCAAGAAGCTGTGCCGCGACAAGGGCTACGTCACCACCCTGTTCGGCCGGGTCTGCCACTACCCGCAGATCCGCTCCAACAACCCGTCCGAGCGGGCGAGCGTCGAGCGGCAGGCGATCAACGCCCCGATCCAGGGCACCGCCGCCGACATCATCCGCCGGGCGATGACCCGGATGGAGGGCGCACTGGCCGAGCAGGACCTCGGCGCGCGCATGCTGCTCCAGGTGCACGACGAGCTGGTGTTCGAGGCCGACGCGGGCGAGGTGGACCGGGCGATCCCGATCATCGCGCGCGTGATGGAGGAGGCGCCGGCGCCGGCCCTGACGCTGCGGGTGCCCCTGATGGTGGAGGCCAAGGCGGCCGGGAACTGGCAGGAGGCGCATTGAGAGCGCTCCAGGCCGGATCATCGACTGGGTGGGCATCCTGTACCCTGGCCGCGCCGCCGCCGTCTTTGCGAGCGCAGCGAAGCAATCCAGGGAACCGCGACGCGAGACACCGTCACGCGAGGGTGGGATAGAGGTCCCGCCAATCCGGATTCAGCGCCTCGATCAGTGCGAGTTTCCCTTTCCGCGATCCGGCCTTGATCTGCTTCTCGCGGGCGATGGCCTCGATCATCGTCGCATGGCCCTCGTACCAGACGAGCAGCTTGCAGCCGTAGCGGCTGGTGAAGCCCGGCAGGAGCGCTTCGCGGTGCTCATGGACCCGGCGGGCGAGGTTCGCCGTCACGCCCGTATAGAGCGTCCCGTTGCGGCGGTTCGCCATGATGTAGACGGCGGGCTCGCGCATGCGGCTTTCCTCGGCGACGCGAAACGACGCACCGCGCGGCTCCCTAAATTGCTTCGCTTCGCTCGTGAAGACGGAGGGGCGTTCGCGGTGATGTCACCCTGGAACCGGCTTGACCGAGCCGCCCGCCCGGTCCTGAAAGGCGCGAGGGGATCGGGAGCGACGCGATGCGGGCCTTGGTGTGCGAGAGCTTGGACGGGGCCGAGGCCCTGCGCGTCGCGGAGCGGCCCGCGCCGACTCCCGGGCCCGGCCAGGCGCTGGTGCGCATGTCGCTCGCCGCGCTCAACTTCTTCGACACGCTGATCGTCGCCGGGCGCTACCAGGTGAAGCCGCCGCTGCCGTTCTCGCCGGGGGGCGAGGGGGTCGGGGTGATCGCGGCGCTGGGGGAGCGGGTTGCGGGGCTCGCGATCGGCCAGCGGGTGGTGGTCCATGCCGGCCACGGCTGCTGCGCCGAAGAGATCGCGGTCGATGCGAAGCGGCTGACGCCGGTGCCGGACGGGGTGCCGGACGAACAGGCGGCGGGGCTCACCATCACCTACGGCACCTCGCTGCACGCGCTGGCCAACCGCGCGCGGGTGCAGCCCGGCGAGTGGCTGGCGGTGCTCGGCGCCTCGGGTGGGGTCGGGCTCGCGGCGGTGGAGCTTGGGGCGCTGATGGGCGCGCGGGTGATCGCCTGCGCCTCCTCCGAGGAGAAGCTGGCGGCCGCCCGCGCCCACGGGGCGGAGGCGGGCCTCGTCTACGACCCCGCCACCCTCAAGGATGAACTGCGCCGGATCACCGGCGGGGCCGGGGTCGACGTGGTCTACGACGCCGTCGGCGACGCCTTCGCCGAGCCGTCCTTAAGGGCGCTGGCGTGGCGGGGGCGCTACCTCGTGGTCGGATTCGCGGCCGGCGCCATCCCGAAGCTGCCGCTGAACCTGATCCTCCTGAAGGAACTCGACGTGCAGGGCGTCCACTGGGGCGCCTTCACCGACCGCGAGGCGGCGGCGCACCGGGCCGACCAGGAGAGGCTGCTGGCCTGGGTGGCGGCGGGCAAGCTCACCGCCAAGGTGCACGGGGTCTACCCGCTCGACGCGTTCCGCGACGCGTTCGGGGTACTGATCCGGCGCGAGGCGGTGGGGAAGGTGCTGATCCGGGTGTGAGCTTTTTTAAGAGAGCCCGCGCCTCTCCCTCCCCCCTCTGCGGGGGAGGGTGGCCAAGAAGGCGCCCCTCGCGTGAAGCCGGGTCGGGAGAGGGGAGCACGGCGTCAGGCACCGTCACACCAGCGCGTGCCGGGCACCACCTCCGGCGCCGCCGCTCCCCTCTCCCGACCCCCTCCGGGGGCCACCCTTTCGCGCAGAGGGGAGAGGGAGAGGCGTGCGACGTCGCTTAGAGAAAATAAACAAAGAACTTGACTTTTGTCCTGATGCGTGGTTCTGATGGGGCATCCGCTGCCCGGCGGGGCGGGGTCTTTTCGGACTTCGCCCCGCCCAGGGAGCCCCCCGGTGACCGACCGGGGCGGTTCGGGCGGCGGGGCGGTGCCCGCGTCGGCGACTTCGGTCGTCGCCGCCCCGGGCGGCGCGTCCGGTGCGGGACGGCTCGGGTGCGGGCATGGAGGCAGGGGCGTACGCGCCCGGCGCGGCACCAAATGAGCCGCGCCCGGACCCCAT